>NZ_FUYD01000002.1:0-387446 GCF_900167505.1 Clostridium sp. USBA 49 | reverse complement strand
GTTTTTATAGTTTTCTTTGAGTATCCATTTCTACTATTTGAGGTTTGTTTTTCAGTAACATCATACTTGTCATATCCAAGCTGTGTATCCATTTCTGCTTCTAATGCTTCTTGCAGTACCTCTTTAAATAATTCTTTCATAGCAGCTAAAACATCATTAGGACTTTTAAAGTTCTGCTCATTAACATAATTTCTTAAAATTTCTTTAGAAATATTCGACATAAAAAACACTCCTTCTTGTAAATATTTGGTATATTATCTATCCAAATTCTTGCCAAGAAAGAGTGCTTTTTATTCAGTTTACACAAAATTTTTTGCAGGCTCTAAAATTAAATTTAATTACTCTTTAACTACGCTCCCTCTCTTTTGTATAACTTAGTTGGTATTTATTATTTTTATTTATACATTAAATCTAAAATTAACTACATCTCCATCTTGCATTATATAATCTTTTCCTTCCAATCTATAATATCCTTTTTCTTTAGCTGCTGCTTCTGAACCACATTCAACTAACTTATCATAAGATATTATTTCTGCTCGAATAAAACCTCTTTCAATATCAGAATGAATTTTACCAGCTGCTTGAGGTGCTTTAGTACCATTTTTTATAGTCCACGCTCTAACTTCTTGTATTCCTGCGGTTAGAAAACTTATAAGCCCTAAAAGCTTATAACTTGATTGTATTAATTTATTAAGTCCTGTATCTGAAAGCCCATATTCTTTTAATAATTCAAGTTTTTCATCTTCTTCAAGAGAAGATAATTCTTCTTCCAATTTAGCACATATAGTAATTACTTCAGAATTTTCATTAAAAGCAAAATCTTTTACAAGTTTAACAAAATTATTATCCTCACCTGAAGTTAAATCTTCTTCAGAAATATTAGCAGCATATAATACAGGTTTAGATGTTAAAAGAAATAAACCTTTTATAATTTCACTTTCTTCTTCAGAACAATCTAAAGTCCTAACAGGTTTCCCAGATTCTAAATGTGCTTTTATTTTTTCCATTAATTCCAATTCTTCTTTAGCTTTTTTATCTCCAGAACGAGCAAGTTTAACAGTCTTTTCAATTCTTCTCTCTAAAACTTCTAAATCAGAAAGAATTAATTCCAAATTTATTGTTTCAATATCTCTAATTGGATCAACAAATCCATCTACATGAACTACATTAGGATCATTAAAACATCTTACTACATGTACTATAGCAGCAACTTCTCTTATATGAGATAAGAATTTATTTCCTAAACCTTCCCCTTTACTTGCTCCTTTTACAAGTCCTGCAATATCATAAAATTCTATTGTTGCATAAACTTTTTTTCTTGAATTATACATTTTTTCTAAAACATCAAGTCTTTTATCTGGCACGTTTACCACACCTACGTTGGGTTCTATAGTACAAAAAGGATAATTTGCAGATTCTGCACCAGCTTTTGTTATTGCATTAAAAAGAGTGCTTTTTCCAACATTAGGTAAACCTACTATTCCAAGTTTCATCTATTTACATTCCTTTCTTAACTTTATTTATAGATAATTTATATTTTAGTTTATATAAATTTTAAATACTACAAATTTTAACATAAATATAAATTAAGTTTACAGCTTATTGTGGTTTAATAAGTTTATTATTTAAGGCTAATAAAAAATAAATAATTTTAAACTCCTATCCGAAATTATGTAAAATGAATTTAATTCTTAATAAATTATACATTAGGCTAACAAGTATTTCAAGAATAATGATATTTAAACTGCAATTTGCAATTTAAAACTTAATAAAAATGTTATAAACTAATTAATTTAGTTTTCTAATATTTTAAATATTAGAATCTTTTTTATATTTATTATATTTAAAATATATATTTTAGGAGGATTTTTATATTTTACATAGAATAAATACATATAGTGGTGCAAAGTGGTATAAAGTGGAGTAAAATTATTTTGAGGTGGAGAAATGTTTATTGGGGAATATCAACATGCCATTGATAATAAAAATAGAATGATTATTCCCTCTAAATTTAGAGAATTTCTTGGTGAGAGGTTTGTACTTACTAAAGGTCTTGATGGATGTCTTTATGTTTATACCTTAGATGAATGGAAAATATTAGAGGATAAATTAAAAAAACTTCCACTTACTAATAAAGAGGCAAGAGCGTTTGTACGGTTTTTCTTTTCAGGAGCGAATGAAATAGATGTTGATAAGCAAGGGAGAGCTTTAATACCTCAAAATCTTTTAGAATATGCAGGGATAAAAAAGGAAATAGTAAGTATAGGTGTTTCTACTAGAATTGAAATTTGGAGCAAAGAAAAATGGGAAGAATATAATAACCAAAATATAAATTATGATGAAATAGCAGAAAAAATGAATGAGCTTTTTATTTAACATATTAAAAGGAGAATTAAATATGAACTTTAAACATGTATCAGTACTTCTTAATGAAACTATAAATGGATTAAATATAAAAGAAGATGGTGTTTATGTAGACTGTACATTAGGAGGTGCAGGACATTCTGAAAAAATTTTAAAAAAGCTTAGTAAAAGTGGTAAACTGATTGGAATAGATCAAGATCAAGATGCATTGAAAGCTGCACAAAAAAGACTTTCTAATTATGATAATGTTGTTTTTGTACATGATAATTTTTTAAATATTAATTCTATATTAAACGAACTTAATATAGATAAAGTAGATGGAATATTGATGGATTTAGGGGTATCTTCTTATCAATTGGATGAAGCTGAAAGAGGATTTAGTTATATGAAAGATTCTTTTTTAGATATGAGAATGAATAGAGAATCTGAACTTTCTGCTTTTGATGTTGTAAATAGTTACAGTGAAGAAAAGCTTTATAAACTTATAAAAGATTATGGTGAAGAGAAATTTGCAAAAAGAATAGCAAAATTTATTGTTGAAAAGAGAAAAGAAAAAGATATAAACACTACATTTGAATTAGTAGATATTATAAAAAATGCTATTCCAGCTAAAGCTAGAAGAGAAGGCCCACATCCAGCTAAAAGAACATTTCAAGCAATAAGAATTGAGGTTAATAAAGAACTTGAAATTTTAGGGAAAGCTATAGAAGATTCTGTAGAAAGATTAAAAGTTGGTGGAAGAATTTCAATTATAACTTTTCATTCATTAGAAGATAGAATTGTAAAAAATAAATATAAAGAGTTAGAAAATCCTTGTATTTGTCCTAAAAATTTTCCTATATGTGTATGTGGGAAATCTCCTAAATTAAAGATAATTACAAGGAAACCAATTGAGCCTTCAGAAGAAGAAATTTTAAATAATCCTAGAAGCAGAAGCGCTAAATTAAGAGTTGCAGAAAAAATTTAAGTTCTAATTTTAATATGGGGTGAATAAAATGATAATAATGGATGATAAAAATTTAATTAATGGTAACACGGCATTAAATCCTAAAAGAAAATCTTATTATCCTTCAAAAGAAGAGGAATATGAAAAACAAAAAAGAGAAAATGATAAAAGACGTAAGGCTTCAATAGAAAAAAGAGCTGAAAAGAAAGCTAAGATAATTAAATACATATTTGCTACTTTTATAATAGGAGTTATACTAATATGCCGTTATTCTACTGTATATAAGTTACAAAAGAATCTTTTAGATGTAAAATATCAAATACATAACTTAAATATGGAAAATGAAAGTTTAAAGGTTCAGCTAATAAAAGCAAGCGATATGGAAAAAGTAGAAGAAATAGCTAAAACAAAGCTTAATATGGTTACTCCCGATAAAAATAATATAATGTATGTAGAAAACACAAAAGATTATTTTGCAAAAGATACTAAAGAAAATGTAAAAAATAAAAATGAGGATTTAATTATAAAGATAAAGAATATGTTGTTTTAGTGGGGGTATATAAATTGGCTAGAGAAAAATATAGGGACAAGGTTATCATAAAAAAAAGGATGCTAATTTCACTTGGCATACTTTTTCTTTTATTTTTTTTGTTATTTATTAGATTGTCCTATATAATGATAGTTCAATCGGAACATCTGACAAAACTAGCTAAAGAACAATGGACGAGTGACGTTAAAATTGACGCCAAAAGGGGAAAAATTCTTGACAGAAACGGAAAAGAGCTTGCTGTAAGTGCTAATGTTTATAGAGTAGATTTAGATATGAATACTTTAAGACAATATTTGGATGAAAGTGGACTTACAAGAGAAGAAATTGCTCCAAAACTTGCTGATGCTTTGAACAAAAATAATGAAGATGTATTAAAAATTTTATATAAAACACTTCCAGGTGGACTGCCTATGGCATCAGCTAATTTAGCAAGACGAATTGAAAAAGAAGAAGCTGATAAAGTGCAAAACTTAAATATTAGAGGAGTACAAGTTTCAGCAGATACAAAAAGATATTATCCATATGGGAATTTTTTATCTCATGTATTAGGCTTTGTAAGAAGTGATGGTGTAGGACTTACAGGAATTGAATTAACTTATAATGATGTATTGGCTGGTATACCAGGAAGAATAATATCAGAAACAGATAATAAAAGTAAAGGACAGCCATATATTATATCTGAATTTACAAAGCCTGTAGATGGTAAAGATTTAGTTTTAACCATAGATCAAACTATACAGTATTTTTGCGAAAAAGCAGCAGAACAGGCATTAATTGATAATAAAGCTAAAGCTGTTACAATTATAGCTATGGATCCTAATAATGGAGAAATACTTGCAATGACAAATAAACCAGATTTTAATCTTAATGATCCTTGGGTAAAAGGTAAAACTCAAGATGAACTTCAAAAAATGTGGAGGAATAGGGCGGTTAGTGATACATTTGAACCAGGTTCAATATTTAAAGTAATAACTGCTTATGGAGCTATGGCAGAAAATTTAGTAAAAGAAGATGACCATTTTGTTTGCAATGGTAGTGCTAAAGTGTTAAATAGAACAATTCACTGTTGGAAAAGAACAGGGCATGGAGATCAAAATTTTGTTGATATATTAAAAAATTCTTGTAATGTAGGGTTTATGGAACTTGGGAAAAGATTAGGTAAAGAAAATTTAAATAAATACATAAATTTATTTGGTTTCGGGCAAAAAACTGGCATTGATCTTCCAGGAGAAGCTAAAGGTATTATAAGGAAAACTTCCAATATAACCGATGTTGATTTAGCAACTATTTCTTTTGGGCAAAGTAATACAGTAACATCTGTTCAATATATAACTGCACTTAATGCAATTGCAAATGGAGGAAAGCTTATAACTCCTCATATTATGAAAGAAGTAGTACATTATGAAAATGATAAAAAAATAATTGACGAAAAATTTAAAAATTATAATGAAAGAAGTATATTAAAAGAAGATGTTACCAATACTTTAAGAGGATATTTAGAAAAAGTTGTATCTGAAGGAGGAGGGAAAAATGCATTTATTCCAGGATATTATATAGCAGGCAAGACTGGGACAGCTCAGAAGGTAAACAGTGAAACTAAAACATATGGAGCTGGAAAGTATATAGCATCTTTTGCGGGGATGGCTCCCGCAAACAAACCTAGAATAACTTTGTTTGTGTCTATTGATGAGCCGGATCCTTCAAATTATTATGCAGGGCAAATAGCAGCTCCAGTTGCAAAACAAGTTTTTAATGATATTTTTAATTATCTTGCAATAGAAGCAGATGCATCAAAAGAAGAAATATCTCAAAGTATGCTTAAAGATATTATTATTCCTGAAATTAGAGGAATGAAAAAAAGTGATGGTATAAAAATTTTAAAAGAACTTAATCTTGATTATGATATAGATGATAAAGGTGATTATATTATAGATATGAATCCTAAACCTGGATATAGTGTTAAAGAAGGTAAGAAAATTGTGCTTTACACAGGAACATCCTCAAACTATAATAAAGTAGTAACTATGCCTAATCTTATTGGTTATAATAAAGAAAAAGCTACTGAAATACTTAATAAATTAGGTATTAAAGCAAAATTTACCGGAGAAGGTTTAGTTACAAACCAAAGTATAAGTGAAGGTGAAAATATAGAAAAAGGTACTACTTTATTGTTAGAATTAAATATTTTACCAGATTAAATATACATAAGATTTTGGCATGCATATATTATTATATTCACTTAAAAAATTTTGAACTTAAAATTTAGTGAGTAATTATAATATTGCATGCCAATATTATGTATTTACTTAGTTAAAATAAATATAATTAGGAGAGTGTTAGTGTGAATTTACGTGAAGTTTTAAAAGGTATAAGTTATGATGTTATTTACGGTAATTTAGATATTGAAATTAACAAAATTGAATATGATTCCAGAAAAGTTAAAAATAATGATATATTTTTTTGCATATCTGGGTTTAAAGTAGATGGACATGATTTTGTCAATAATGCAATTTTAAATGGTGCTTCAGTTATAATTTGTGAGAAAGACTTAAAAAAACTTAGTAATACTTCTGTTACTATTATTAAAGTTTTAGATTCTAGGAAAGCATTAGCTATTGCGGCATCAAATTTTTATGGAGATTCGTGGAAAAAACTAAAATTAATAGGAGTTACAGGAACAAACGGTAAAACAACATCTACATATATGATAAAAAGTATATTAGAACAAGCTGGTTTTAAAGTTGGATTAATAGGTACAATTGCAAATTATATAGGGAATAAAAAAATACAGTCTAATAGAACAACACCAGAATCTTTAGAACTTCATAAATTATTTAAGGAAATGGCAGATGAAGGGGTAACACATTGTGTTATGGAGGTTTCTTCTCATTCTTTAGAATTAAACAGAGTATATGGATTAGAATTTGCAGAAGGCATGTTTACTAATTTAACTAGAGATCATCTTGATTTTCATAAAACTTTTGAAAATTATTATAATGCAAAGCTTTTACTTTTTAAAAATAGTAAAACATCTATTATTAATATGGATGATGAATATGGTAAAAAAATATATAATGATATAAATACAAGTAAAGTTACATATGGAATTGAAAGTTTTACTGATATTAAAGCCCAAAATATTCATATAAATTCAAAAGGAATAGAGTTTGATATGTGCTATAAAGATAAAAATATTCCTATAGAACTTAATATACCTGGTAAATACAATGTGTATAATGCATTAGGCAGTGCATCTGTTTGTTTAAATGAAGGAATATCAATTGAAAAAATAAAAGAAGGATTAAAAAATGTTTTTGTACCTGGAAGATGCGAAATAGTTACTAAAGGATATAATCTTGAATTTGATATTATTATAGATTATGCACATACTCCTGATGGATTAGAAAATATATTAAAGACTGCAAGAGAGTTTACTAAAGGAAGAATTATTACAGTATTTGGTTGTGGTGGAGATAGAGATAAAACAAAAAGACCATTAATGGGTAAAATTGCTGGAAATTTAAGTGATATTACAATAGTAACTTCTGATAATCCTAGAAGTGAAAATCCAAATGCTATAATAGAAGATATATTAAAAGGAATGGAAAGTGAAAATTATGTAGTTATTGAAAATAGAAGAGAAGCTATAGAAAATGCAATTAAAATAGCTAAAAAAGATGATGTTGTTATTATTGCTGGTAAAGGACATGAAAATTATCAAGAATTAAAAGATACAACTATACATTTTGATGAAAAAGAAATCATTGCAGATATAATAAAGGAGCTGTTTTAAATGGAAACTCTAACTTTTAAAGAAATAATTGAAGCTGTAAATGGAGAATTGATTAAAGAAGGGGAAGAAACAATATATAAATCTATTAGTACTGATACAAGAACAATATCTAAAGACAGCATTTTCATAGCTTTAAAAGGATTTAATTTTAATGGAAATAATTATGCGTTAGAAGCAAGCATTAAAGGGGCTAAAATATGTATAATTGACGAAATTGCATTTAATAACATTTCAGATTTTAACAAAGATACTTTTATAATAAAAGTTAATAATACTAAAGAGGCTTTGCTTAATTTAGCTAAATATTATAGAAATAAATTAAAAGTAAAAATAATTGGAATAACTGGTTCTACAGGTAAGACATCTACTAAGGATTTAGTAGCAGCAGCTTTAAGTAAAAGATATAATGTTTTTAAAACAAAAGGAAATTTTAATAATGAAATAGGGTTGCCTTTAATGATTTTTAATATTGATAATACTTATGACATAGCTGTTTTAGAAATGGGAATGAGTAATTTGGGGGAAATTCATAAATTAGCCGATGTAGCAAGACCAGATATAGGTATTATTACTAATATTGGAGTATCTCATATTGAATATTTAAAAACTAGGGAAAATATTTTAAAAGCTAAGCTAGAAATAACTGATTTTTTTACTAAGAATAATACATTAATAGTAAATGGAGATGATGATTTATTAAGTAAATTAAAATCTAATAGGTATAATTTACTTAAAGTTGGTATAGAAAATTATGATTGTTATTTTAGAGCATGTGATACTATAATTGGCGAAGAAAGCATAGAATTTAAAGTAGAAGAAAATAAAAATTTAATTAATAATATATTTAATATATGTATACCTGGGAAACATAATATTTTAAATTCTATGTTAGCTATAGCTTGTGCTAGAAAACTTAATTTAAGTTTTGAAGACATTATTGAAGGATTTAAAAATCTTGAAGTTACTTCTATGAGGCTTGATATAATAAAAGGAAATAAATTTACAATAATAGACGATTCTTACAATGCTAGTCCTGATTCTATGAAAGCTGCATTAGATGTTCTTTCAAATTTAAAAGGAAATAAAAAAATTGCTGTACTTGGTACTATGAAAGAATTAGGAGATAAATCATTTGAATTTCATAAAGAAGTAGGAAAATATGCAAAGCTAAAAAATATAGATTTATTAATTACAATAGGAGAATATCAAAAGGCTTTTGAAGAAGGATTTAATGATATTAATAAATTTAAAGCATGCTCTAATAGTGAAGAAGCTTTTAATTATATTAAAAGTATTATAAATTATAAAGATGTAATACTTATTAAAGCTTCTAGAACAATGAAATTTGAAACTATAGTTAATAAACTTAAGATGATTAATTGCTAAAGAGGGGATAGTGAAATGTATAAACTTGTTTATTCTGTTTTAATTGCTTTTTTTATATCATTAATATTAGGGCCAATTTTTATACCTATTCTGCATAGACTCAAATTTGGACAGAATATAAGAGAAGAAGGTCCTAAGAGTCATAGAAAAAAAGCAGGAACTCCTACAATGGGAGGATTAATATTTATATTTTCTTCATTCATAACTATGGCAATATTGGTAAGGAAACCTAGTGATGAGGCTATGGTTGCACTTTATGCTTTTATAGCTTTTGGAATTATTGGTGCTATTGATGATATACTAAAAATAATACATAAGAAAAATTTAGGACTTAAATCAGGTCAAAAAATGATTTTACTTATAATAGTTTCAGCCATATTTGGATATTATGCTTCTAAAAATTTTATAGATGGAACAGTAATTATAATACCATTTTTCCAAAAGAGTATAGATTTAGGGAAAGGTTATATACCTTTTATAATTTTATATTATGCAGCTACTACTAATGCAGTTAATTTAACAGATGGATTAGATGGTTTAGCTACATCTGTAACTTTACTTGTTATGACTTTTTTTGCCCTTTTAAGTTTTGGGTTAGGACATTATACACTTTCAATTTTTTGTGGAGTTGTAGCTGGATCTTTACTTGGATTTTTAAGGTACAATGCATTCCCAGCTCAAATTTTTATGGGAGACACAGGCTCTTTAGCTTTAGGAGGAGCAATTGCTACAGTAGCTATGATATTAAAATTACCATTATTGGTTATAATAGTAGGTGGGATTTATGTAATAGAAACTTTTTCAGTAATACTTCAAGTAGCTTCTTTTAAACTTACTGGTAAAAGAATATTTAAAATGAGCCCACTTCATCATCACTTTGAACTTTCAGGATGGCATGAGACTAAAATAGTTTCTGTATTTTCAATAATAACTGTTATATTATGCCTTATTGCATTTTTATCTTTGCCAGCAATAAAATAATATTTAAAAATTGTCTTGTGTATCCTAATATAAGGAGGATATGTCCAATATGAAAAAATCTAATGCAAAAATGGACTCTATTGATTTTATATTATTTACATCAATTTCTTTACTTGTAGCTATTGGAATAGTAATGGTATTTAGTGCTAGTTCTTATAGTGCATTCTTTGATCCTAAAATAAAAGATAGTATGTTTTATTTAAAAAGACAAAGTATTTCAGCAATTATAGGTGCTTGTGCTATGTTTATTATGATAAAATATGACTATCATAAATTAAAAAAATACACTTTATTAATTATGATTATTACATTTGTATTATTAGGACTTGTATATATTTTCCCGCCGATAAATGGAGCTAGAAGATGGATACCTCTTCCAGTGCTTAATCTTCAGCCTTCAGAAATAGCAAAATATGTCATAGTTTTATATATGGCTAAAAGCTTGGAGGTAAAAGGAGAAAAAGTTAGAAGCTTTGTTTATGGGATACTTCCATATCTTATAGTTTCTGGAATTTATGCAATTATAATTCTTTTAGAACCTAATTTAAGTATTGCTACTGTTATTATGTTAGTTACTCTTATAATACTTTTTGTTGCTGGTGTAAAATGGATACATTTTTTTGGATTAATAGGGAGTGTTGGTACTTTAGGAGTAGTAGGAATTCTTATGGAAGATTTTAGAAGAGCCAGAGTTTTAAATTTTTTAGATCCTTGGAAAGATCCTAAAGGTACAGGTTATCAACTTATTCAATCGCTTCTTGCTTTAGGTTCAGGTGGAATAACCGGTGTAACATTAGGTAAATCAAGACAAAAAGCTTATTATATACCAGAGCCTCATACAGACTTTATTTTTTCTATAATAGGAGAAGAACTAGGCTTAGTTGGATGCACGATAATTATAATTTTATTTTTAATTTTAATATGGAGAGGGGTAGTAATAGCAATAAGAGCTAAAGATACATACGGTACTTTACTAGCTGTTGGAATTACTTCTGTAATAGCAGTTCAAGCAATTATTAATATAGCTGTTGTTACAGGTTCTATGCCAGTTACAGGAGTTCCGCTTCCTTTTATTAGTTATGGAGGGTCTGCTCTTTTATTTAATCTAATGGCAATGGGCATACTTCTTAATATTTCAAGACAATGTAATAAGTAAAAAAACACTGATTAAATTCAGTGTTTTTTTATATAAAACTTATTTATATAAAACTTTAAATTCAAATTATTTTATTTAATAAAAAATTAAGTAAAATGTAATGAATTTAAAGGAAATAAATGATATTATATATATGTGTAATTTTTATATAAAATATTAAGGTGTGAATTGTATTGAGCGTAATTTTAAAAAATACTAATAATGAATTAATAATTAAAAGAAGAAGAAAAAAAGCAATAAAAAGAAATATTATCTTTTTTATTTTGCTTATTTCTATAATTATTGTATTATGTTTAAAAATTCCTTATTTCGATGTATCCAATATAGTAGTTTCAAATAATAAAATAATTAATACAAATGAAATTTTAGATATAGCTAAAGTTAGCAAAGGTTCAAATATTTTCTATATGGATTTAAAAAAAATAGAAGGTAATATTTTAAAAAACCCTTATATATTAAAAGCTAATGTAAAAAGAAAACTTCCAAATACCATTTACATAGCCGTAGAAGAAAGAGAGGCAGTTTTTTATATAAAATCTGAATCAAGATATTTAATTATAGATAATAAAGGGATAGTACTTGAAGAAAAAGATGATATTAGCAATATGAATCTTACAAAACTTCTTGGATTTGAAGCTGAAGGGGCTAAAATTGGTGAAGTAATCCCTTGCGATGATAATAGAAAAATTGAATTTATATCTTTAATTACAGATCTTATTATGACTAATAAAAGCAATATAAAAATAACAGCTGTTGATATAAGTGATATATTAGACATT
Source organism: Clostridium sp. USBA 49 (assembly GCF_900167505.1). Taxonomy (NCBI): domain Bacteria; kingdom Bacillati; phylum Bacillota; class Clostridia; order Eubacteriales; family Clostridiaceae; genus Clostridium; species Clostridium sp. USBA 49. Next base: position 375,491 of record NZ_FUYD01000002.1, on the reverse strand, counting down.
AAAGTATATAGTAATAATATGAGTATTAAATTAGGTAGTAATAATGATGTTAAAAGTAAGCTTAATTTAGCTTTTAATATTATAAATGATAATAATTTAATTAATTTAAAAGGATACGTAGATGTAAGATTTGAAAGCAATCCTTCTGTCTTTGTAGAAAAATGATATTTTTTATTATTATAAAATAAAAATTAATAGTTTTACTATGTGATTAATGCTCCAAGGGGGAATATCGTATGAAAAAATATAGTTCGCAAATTACTGTATCAATAGTATGCTGTATATTGGGATTTATGCTTGCATACCAATTTAGAATATGGAACAATCGTGAAAATATTAACAAAATATCTCAAACAACTACGGATATCACTATAGAACTAGAGCAGTATAAAAAACAAAAGGAAATACTCCAAAATAATATTAATGATTTACAAAACAAATTAAAGCAATATGAAGAAGCTGCAGCAAATAGGAGTGATGAAACTAAAAACTTGCTTGAAGAACTTGAAAATACTAGATTGTTGACTGGAGCTAAAGATGTTAAAGGACCTGGAATAATAGTGTATATAGATCCTAAAACAAAAATTTTAGGAAATTCTATACCAGGTGATCATATAACAGACAAACATTTGGTTTATTTAGTTAACGAACTTGTATCTGCTGGTGCAGAAGCTGTATCTATAAATGATTCAAGAATTACTCCTAGAACAGGAATAAGAACTTCTGGTAATAATATACTTATAAACGATATTAAAATATCACCTTTCGAAAGAATTACTATTAAAGCAATAGGAAACAAAGATAATTTATATAGTGCTTTGGCATTCTATGGAACACTTATAGATTTTGAACCTATTAGTAATATATCTTATAACAGATATGATGACATACTAATAAAAAGATATAATGGTAACTATAAATTTGAATATGCAAAACCTATAGAAAAGTAATGAGGTGATTTTATATGATAGCTATAATTGGTTTGTTAATTGGAATTGTAATAGGATTATTTGGGAATATAAGTATACCAGATAAATTTTCACCATATATGTCCGTAGCAATATTGGCTTGTTTAGATTCAGTGTTTGGAGCTATAAGAGCAAGTCTTTCAAAAAATTTTAGATCAGATATATTTATTTCTGGTTTTTTTGGTAATTCAGTTTTAGCTGCAGTTTTAGCTTATTTAGGAGATAAGCTCAGTGTACCAATATATTTAGCTGCTGTTATAGTTTTTGGAGGAAGAATATTTGATAATTTTGCAATAATAAGAAGACTCATACTTGAAAAAGCCAAATCTCACGATGAGGTGATTAAATGAAAAATAATGAGGCATCATTATTTGTTTTTATAGCTTGCATTATAATTGGAATATTAATATCTTTAAATATAAATTTTAATAATACTTATAATAGAGTTTTTTTAAATACTAAACAATACCAAGATGCTTATAATGAAAGAAATAAATTACGTAATGATATAATTAAAATGCAGGAAGAGTATGAGCAAATGGAAATGAAGCTCAATAAATATGAATATGAACCTGAAAATAAGCAAATAATATTTCAAGAATTATATGATGAACTTAATAATAATAAAATGATTATAGGCAAGGTTGATGTTGAGGGGCAAGGAATAACAATTAAGCTTACAGATGGTAGTAATAATTTTGATAATGAAATAGATGAAAATTTTTTAGAAAAAATAATTCACAATTATGATATTATTTATGTTATAAATGATTTAAAAAATGCTGGGGCTGAAGCCATAGCTATAAATGGTCAAAGAGTTATTGACACTACAGAGGTGTATTGTGATGGACCATTATTAAGGGTAAATGGAGTGAAAATTGCAGCACCATTTTATATAGATGCTATTGGGGATAAAGAAGTTTTAAAAAATTATATGCTTGCAGATGAAAATTATATCAACTTAATTCTGAAAAATAGAGGAATAAATGTTGAAATTGAACAGTTAAGTAATTTAAAAATTCAAGCTTATAATCATTCTATAAAGAAAAAATTTCTAACTTTAGCTGATAATAATAAAAATTAAGCTTAAATTATTATAATAAAATTGAAGGATTTTTGATTTTTATGAAGAATAATAGTATTTGACACAAGAATTTAAAGGAGACGATAATAATTGTCTATTAAGGAAAACATTGATCAAATTAAATCAAAAATATCCAAAGATACAGTTTTAATTGCAGTGTCTAAAACACGTAGTATTGAGGAAATAAAGGAAGCTTATGATTGTGGAATAAGAGATTTTGGAGAGAATAAAGTTCAAGAACTTATAGGAAAAATTGATTCTTTACCAAATGATATTAATTGGCATCTCATTGGACATCTTCAGACAAATAAGGTAAAATATATTGTAGGTAAAGTAAGTTTAATTCATTCTCTTGATAGTATAAAACTTTTATATGAAATTGAAAAACAGTATAAAAATAAAAATTGTATAGCAAATGTTTTAATTCAAGTTAATATTGGAAGAGAAGAAAGTAAAACTGGTATTTTATTGGAAGATTTAGAAGAATTGCTTTTATCTTGTGAAAAATGTAGCAATGTAAAAATTTGGGGACTTATGGCTATAATACCCAAAGGTTCTCAAGAAAGCTGTTCTATGTATTTTAAAAAAATGAAAAAATTATGGGATGATATTAGTCTTAGAAAATTTAAAAATATCAAGATGAAATATTTATCTATGGGAATGACAGGAGATTATGAAATTGCTATTAAAGAAGGCTCTAATATGATAAGAATAGGAACCGGTATATTTGGACCTAGAAAATAAATCATAAACTAAGGGGGAAATAAAAATGTGTGCAAAAATGATTAATAAAATGATGGGATTTTTAGGATTAGAAGAAGATTTAGATATTGAAGAAAATCAAGAACAAGAAGATGAAAAAGAATTAATAGATGATGAAGTTGAAAAAATGTTTATAAATAATAAAAAACAAAATACTAATAAAGTTGTGAATATACATACAGCAGCTTCTGCAAAAGTAGTTATAATAAAGCCAAATGATTATGATGAAGCTGCTAATATATGTGACAATTTAAAAAATAGAAAAATAATTGTGGTAAATACTACTTCACTTGAACCTAAAATTGCTCAAAGACTTCTTGATTTCATTGGAGGAGCTTGCTATGCACTTAATGGAGAACTTCAACAAGTAGAGAAAGGGATATATATACTTTCTCCATCTAATGTAGAAGTAACAAATGAACTAAAAAATGAATTAAGTAGTAAAGGAATACTTAGTTGGAGCAAATAATAATTGGAGGAATTTATGATTAATAATATAAATGCAGCTGTGAATATTCTTTTCTCTCTTTTACAAGATGCAATTGTAATTGAAGCATTATTATCTTGGATATATAGAGGCAGTGGTAATGTTTTTACTGATATTTTACATACAATTACTGAGCCTTTTTTAGTTCCTGCAAGGAAAATAACTTATAAACTTTTTCCTAATATGATGTTGGATTTTTCTCCTATAATAGCTCTCTTTATTATAAGAATTTTACAATTTATAATAAACGCTTTGTTAGGAATGTTTATTAATGGATAAAAAAACTTTTTTAAATTTTATTAATTATGAAGACAAAAATATACTTTCAAATATATATAATAAATTGACATTAGCTGAAAAAGCAAATGTACCTGTTTTTATTAATGAATTTTATCCTCCTAATCTTTGGAAAAATATTTTAAACTTACAAGATAAGTTTAATGTAAAAATATATGCCAATGGAATTTTTGAAGAAGCAGAAAGAAAGATGTTAGCATTTTTTAATGATATAATTTATTCTTATCCAATAAATGTAATTAAAATCAAAAATAAATCGAAATTTCAAAAACTTGAGCATAGAGATTATCTTGGAGCTATAATAGGACTTGGAATTAAAAGAGAGAAGTTTGGAGATCTCATAATAAAAGATGATATTTGTTATGGAACTTTTTGTAAAGATATATCTTATTATGTTATTTCTAATCTTAATTATGTTGGGAAATGTCCTTGTACCGTTGAACTAGTAAATGAAAATGAATATAAAAATATAAAAGCTAATACTGAAAATTTATATATTATAACTACATCTTTAAGATTAGATTCAGTAGTGGGTTCTTTATGCAATATTTCAAGGTCTAAAGCTGTTAGTATTATAAATAACGGAAAAGTATTAGTAGACTATAATGAAATTTATGAAAAAGATAAAAGTATAGAATTAAATACTGTAATAACCATACGTGGTTATGGTAAATTTAAAATTATTAATATAATTGGATCTACACAAAAAGGAAGATTAAAATTACAAATAAGCAAATATGTATAACGAGGTGGTAAAAGTGAAAATAACATCTATGGATATAGTTAATAAAGAATTTAAAAAAGTTATTAGAGGGTATTCTATTGATGAAGTTGATGAATTTTTAGCTAAAATAGCTGAAGATTATGAAAGTCTTTATAAGGAGAATTCATCATTAAAAGAAAAATATGATTTACAGACAGAAAAATTAGAACATTATTCTAAAATGGAAGCAACAATACAAAACACTCTTTTGCTTGCCCAAAATGCAGCAGAACAATCAAAAGAAAATGCTCAAAAGGAAGCTGAGATGATTATAAAGAATGCAAATGAATCTGCTCAGAAAATTCTTGATAAAGCTCATGCTGATGTTATGAAAATAAATGATGATTATGAAAGATTAAAGCAAGAATTCATAAAATTTAGAGCTAAATTTAAAAATTTTATGAATACTCAAATAGAGATGTTTAATACTTTAGAAAAAGATTTAATGAAAAATTACAATATAGGTTCTACATCAGAAGATTCTTTAAAAGAAAAAGATATTGATATGGAAGAAGATTTATATTTTAAAGTGAAAGATATTATGGATGACAATATTATTGAAGAAGATTTAAGCGAGATAAAAAATTTTTTTGTAAAGGGAGACTAAATGTTATCCTGCTCTTTTGAGTGGGATAATTATTTTATGTAAAAATTCTAATTTTTATAAGGAGTGTTAAATTTAAAATGGTTATAGGAATAATTGGAGCTATGGAAGAAGAAATAGAGGTACTTATTAAAGAAATAAAATTAGAAACAAAAAAAATAAAAGCTCAAATGGAATTCAATTGTGGAATTTTATGTGGAAAAAAAGTTGTAATTGTAAAAAGTGGTATTGGCAAAGTTAACGCTGCTATATGTACTCAAATCTTAATAGATGACTTTGGAGTTGATAATATTATTAATGTTGGAATTGCTGGAGGTATAGGAAAAAATATATTCCCTGGAGATGTAGTTATTGCAGATAGTTTAGTACAACATGATATAGATACATCGGTTTTTGGAGATAAAATAGGACAAATTCCAAGATTAGATACTTTTGATTTTAAATGTGATTTGAATTTAGTTAAAAAAGCCAAAGAATGCTGTAAATTTTTAAAAAATGCTAACACTTATATTGGAAGAATTGTAACAGGAGATCAATTTATTGCAGATATAAACAAGATAAAATGGTTAAATGATGAATTTGAAGCTTTAGCTTGTGAAATGGAGGGAGGAAGTATAGCACAAGCATGTTACTTAAATAATGTTCCTTTTGTTGTAATTCGTTCTATTTCAGATAATGCTAATAATGGAGCACGTATGGATTATGATAAATTTAAATATATAGCAGTTGAAAATTCTACTAATATAATAAAAAATATGCTTGAGATTATATAACTATATTTTTTAAAATTTTAATTTCACTATCTTATATGTAATAAAAATTTTTACTTTTGAAAAAATAATAAGAAGATATAATATTACTTATAAGCAGGTGATAATAATATGAATAATGAAAAAATAATGTATTTTAAAGAAAAACTTTTAAATGAAAGAAAAAATGTCTTAAAGTTTTTAAATCAAATGGAAGAAAATGAAGTATTTAATTCTAAAACTGAAATATCTTCAGAAATTTCTGAGTTATCAGCATATGATAATCATCCTTCAGACATGGCAACAGAGCTTTTTGATGCTGAAAAAGGAATGGCTCTAAAAGAACATGAAATAAACATACTAAAAAAAATTGATACCTGTCTTAAAAAAATTGAAAATGGAACTTATGGGAAATGCAGTATGTGTGGCTTAGAAATCGCAGAAAGTAGATTAGAATTTATACCTTATGCTGAGCTTTGTGTAAATTGCCAAGACAAGGCAAGTAAAATTAAGCCTCGCGAAAAAAATAATAGATCTGTTGAAGAAGATGTTTTAGGATATCCTTTTGGATATGGATTTAATGATTTTGATGAAACAAATTATGAATTAGGATATGATGCTGAAGATAGTTATCAAAGTGTTCAAAGATATGATTGGAGAAAAAATGTAGAATATGACTTTTTAGATGAAGATTCAGATTATGTTGAATCTATAGAAAAAATAAGCAATGAACAATATAAAAATCAACTTCCCGATTAACTAAAATTTGCGAAAGGTGATGGGGGATGGAAATTTTAATTATTTTATTAGGTATAATATTAGATAGAGTAACAAAAATTTGGGCTTTAAAAAGTTTATCACATAAAGATGAAATAGTTGTAATAAAAAATATATTCAGCTTTTCATATTTAGAAAATAGAGGAGCTGCTTTTGGAATATTTCAAAATAAGATAATATTTTTATCTATTATAACTATTGTTGTTATAGCAGTTATGATTTATTATCTTTTTAATCATAAATTTTCTTCAAAACTTATTAGAATAAGTTTATCATTAATTATAAGTGGTGCATTAGGAAATTTAATAGATAGAGTAATATATAAATTTGTGGTAGATTTTATTTTACTTCACTATAAAGACATATATTATTATCCAACATTTAATGTAGCAGACATGCTAGTAGTATTTGGAACTATACTTTTAGCTATATGTATTATAAAGGATGAAAAATAATGGAAGTAAAAAAATTTATAATTGATGAATTAAATAAAGAAATGAGATTAGATGTTTTTTTATCTAGTAAAATAACAAATAAATCTAGATCTTTTATTCAAAATTTAATAGAAGATGGAAAAGTTATTGTAAATAATTCTTTTAAAAAAAGTAATTATAAGGTAAAAATTAATGATATTGTTGAAATAACTATTCCAGATCCAAAGGAATTAAATATAAAACCGGAAGATATACCTATTGAAATTATATATGAAGATAGTGATATTATTGTAGTAAATAAACCTCAAGGTATGATTGTTCATCCAGCTCCAGGAGTTTATGAAGGGACCTTAGTTAATGCTCTTTTAAAACACTGTAAAGATCTCTCTGGTATAAATGGAATAAATAGACCTGGGATAGTTCATAGAATTGATAAAGATACATCAGGTGTATTAGTCGTAGCTAAAAATGATTTTGCACATAATAAATTAAGTGAACAGTTTAAAAAACATTCTATTAAAAGAAAATATATAGCATTAGTTGAAGGAGTCATAAAAAAACCTAATGGTACTATAAACGCGCCATTAGGAAGACACAATATAGAGAGAATGAAAATAGCAGTAGTTAAAGACGGAAGAAGTGCAATTACTCATTATAAAGTTTTAGAGCAATATAAAAATAATACTTTAGTAGAATGTTCTTTAGAAACAGGAAGGACTCATCAAATAAGAGTTCACATGTCTTATATTGGCCATCCTTTAGTGGGAGATCATGTATATGGCTATAAAAAACAAAGATTTAAATTAAAAGGACAGATGCTACATGCTAAAGTGTTAGGATTTATTCATCCAACTACTAATGAATATATGGAATTTGAAAGTGATATTCCAGAATATTTTAATAGGATAATAAATATATTAAAAAAAGAATTGTAATTATTATAATCATATGATATAGTTATATTCGATAAATAAATATTCCTTTAATTGATCCAGTGAGATCATAAGGGCAAGAGTTGATAGTTAAAGTACATTTTGCGTCTTGATTTCACGATCAAGGCGTTTTTATTTACATAATTTTTAGGAGGGAGATATGATTTGAAGTTAAAAGCTAAATTGTTAGATGAAAAATCTATAGAAAGAACCTTAATTAGAATTTCTCATGAAATTATTGAGAAAAATAAAGGAATAGATGATGTTGTTTTAATTGGTATAAAAAGAAGAGGATATCCATTAGCTGAAAGAATAGCAAAACAGATAGAGAAAATAGAAGGGCATATGCCTTTAGTTGGAAGTGTCGATATTACTTTATATAGAGATGATCTTACTAAATTAAATGATTTTCCTAAGGTTAATAATAAAGATGTAGGAATAGATATAATTGGGAAAAAAGTCATATTAGTAGATGATGTATTATATACAGGTAGGACTGTTAGAGCTGCTATAGATGCAATTATAGATAATGGAAGACCTAATATGATACAATTAGCAGTTTTAATAGACAGAGGTCATAGAGAGCTTCCTATTAGAGCTGACTACGTAGGTAAGAATATACCTACATCTAAAAATGAATTGATTTGTGTAGAAGTTAAAGAAATTGATGGAAATGATTCTGTAAAGATATATGAAATTTAATTTAAATATATCTTTTAAATTAATCCTGAGAGATTAAAAAGGAGGACAAAAATGAAAAACTATCCAAATAAAAATTTTATTGATGTCGAAGAAAGACTCCCAATATTAAAAACTATTCCACTAAGTTTTCAGCATTTATTTGCTATGGTTGGTGCAACAATATTAGTACCTATTATAACCGGATTAAGCCCTTCAATTGCACTATTTTCAAGTGGAGTAGGTACTTTGCTTTATATATTGTGTACCAAAGCTAAATTACCAGCATATATAGGATCATCTTTTGCTTTTATAGCTCCAATGGGAGTAGCTACAGCTAATTATGGAGTTCAATCTATGTTATCAGGTATAATTGCAGCTGGACTTGTTTATGTTATAGTTGCATGTATAATAAAATTTGCGGGAACATCTTGGTTGGATAAAGCTCTGCCACCAGTTGTAGTTGGTTCAGTTGTTATAGTTATAGGTCTTAGTCTTGCTGGAACAGCTGTAAATTGGGCAGGACTTATTCCAGGAGATAATCCTAATAATAGAGTAATAATAGTATCTTTAATAACTCTTTGTGTTGGAATATTTGGTTCAATGTATTTTAAAGGATTTTTAGGAGTAATTCCAATACTTATAGCTATGATAGTTGGTTATATATCTGCTTTTATATTAGGTGTAATACCTGATGCAGCTATAAATGAAATTAAAAATGCCACTTTTATTCAAATACCTAAGTTTATGTTTCCAAAGTTTAATATAAGTGCTATGATACTTATGGCTCCTGTAGCCTTTGTTACACTAGCTGAACATATTGGACATGTATATGTTACAAATAATGTATGCGGCAGAGATTTTACTAAAGATCCAGGACTTCACAGATCTATATTAGGAGATGGGATTGCAACAATATTTGGTGGATTTGTAGGAGGCCCTCCTAATACCACATATGGTGAAAATATAGGAGTTATGGCAATAACAAAAGTTTACTCTGTATGGGTTATAGGTATGGCTGCTATAATAGCTATAGTAATGTCTTTTATTGGACCTATAGCTGCTATAATAAAAAATACACCTCAGCCAGTAATGGGAGGAATAAGTTTATTATTATTTGGTATAATAGCTTCTTCAGGGTTTAGAATATTTGTAGAAGATAAAATTAATTTTAGTAAAAAAAAGAATTTAATATTATGTTCAGTTATTATAGTATTAGGAATAGGTGGAGCTAGAATTTCTTTTCCTGTATATGGCATAAATGTTGAAGTGGCAGGTGTAGCTCTTGCTACAATAGTAGGAGTAATTTTAAATTTAATACTACCAGAGAATAGCAAAACAGAAGAATAAGGATAATAACATGATAAAAACTCAAAGGATTAATTAAAAATATCCTTTGAGTTTTTAAATTATATTTTTTTTAAACTTAAATTATAAGGTGTTACATAAAGAGTTTTATTTGTATAATAAATTACCATACCAGGTTTGGCACCAGAAGGTTTTTTTATGTTTTTTATAAAAGTATAATCTACAGGAACATTTGAAGAATTTTTTGCACTACTATAATAGGCTGCTAATATAGCTGCTTCTTTTAATGTAGTATCAGGTATATCACCATTATTTTTTACAATAACATGAGCGCCGGGTATATTTTTAGTATGAAACCACAAATCTTTTTTATCAGCAAATTTTAAAGTTAAGTAATCATTCTGTATATTATTTTTACCTACATAAATGTCTATACCATCACTTGATATAAAGTGATATGGTTTTGATGGTTTAATATTTTTTTTATTTTCTTTTTTATATCTTATATAACCAGTATTCATAAGTTCTCGTTTGATTTCTTCTATTTCATCATAAGCATCAATATTTTTTATGTTTACCATAACAGATTGAAGATAATTTATTTCTTCTTCTGTAAATTTCATTTGGATTTTAGCCATTTCTGCTGTTTTCTTTAATTTATTATATTTTTTATAAAAAGATTGAATATTTTCAGAAGGAGTTTTGTTTTCATTTATTTCAATGTTAATATATTCTTCTTTTTCAGAATAATAATTTAATACTTTTACAATTTTATCTCCTTTTTTTATATTATATATATTAGAAGTAAGAAGTTCTCCATAAATCCTATATTGTTCCATATCTTTACATTTTGATAATGTATCTTTTAATATATTTAATTTTTTATAACATCTATCCAAATTGGTATTTACTATTTTCTGCAAATCAGAACTTTTATTATTCAATCTTTCAAATTTATCTTTTTCATAATAAAAAATTTCTAATAATTCTGAAGGAGAATTATACTTTTTTTGTATAAGATTATTAAATTGGTATAAATTAGTACAATAAAAATCTTTTAATATGGATTTATCTATATAAGAAATAAACTCAAATTTGCAATTTTTTAAATATATAAAAATATTATTTATGTATTTATATATGTCATTTAATGATGCCATATCAATTTCAATGTTATTTACTTTTAAGCCTTCATACAAAGATTTTGAAAATTGAGAACTTATTCCAGTAAAAATTTTAGAAAAAACATTTGGCTCAAGTTTAATATTATTATTGAATATAAAATTTTTCATTTCTTCATATGAAAAAGAAAAAGGATCTAACTTTAAGGATTTTGGAGGTAAAATATATATAACTCCAGGATATAAATGACGATAACTGTTAATTTCTGAAGTTATATGTTTTATACTATCGATTATAATATTATCCCTTTTTCTTACTAATGTTATATTGCTATGCCTTCCCATAATTTCAACTATTAAAGAGTAAATGCTATTAAAACCTAGTTCGTCTGAGCTTTCAAAGTCTATAACTATTATTCTATCAGTTGAAACTTGTTCAATATTTAAAATTTTAGAGCCACTTAAATATTTTCTAAGAACCATACAAAACATAGGTGCTTTTAACGGATTTGGTTTAGTTAAATTTGTTAAATGAATTTTAGGATAAGTAGAATTAGAACTTATGAGGAGTTTATAATTAACTTTAGTTCCCCTTAAGTTTATTATTATTTCATCTTTTTCAGGTTGGGATATTTTATCTACTCTACAACCTATAATGCTTTTTTTTAATTCATCTAAAATACTGTATATATAAAGTCCATCTAAAGGCATATAAATTAATCATCCTTTCAAAGTTTTAATACATTTTATAAGTAAGTATAAGTATATCATTATAAGTTTTTAAAATCAAAAAAATATGATAAAATTATATTTAAAACTATAAGATTATATTTTACAGTTTGTTTATATTTTAATATATAATAAATTTAAATATATATGGAATATGAAAGGGAAGATATTATGAAATTTACAAAAATGCATGGTAATGGTAATGATTTTATTGTTTTAGAAGATTTTGACAATAAAATTACAGATGAAGGCAATTTAGCAAAAAAATTATGCAATAGGAATTTTGCAATAGGTGCTGACGGAATTCTTATTGTAAGGAAAAGTGTAAAAGCAGATATACAGATGGTAATAATTAATTCTGATGGTTCTTATGCAGCTATGTGTGGAAATGGTATAAGGTGTTTTGCAAAATATGTATGGGAAAAAAATATAGTAAATAAAAAAGAAATTAAAATTGAAACAGGGGATGGTATAAAAAAGGCTTATCTTGATATTAAAAATGGAGAAGTTGCATCAATTACAATAAATATGGGGAAACCTTCTTTTGATCCAAATTTAATTCCAGCTATATCAAACAGTGAAATTATTAATAAAAAAATAAATGTAAATAATAAAGAATATATAATTAATTCTTTACTTATGGGAGTGCCACATACTGTAATATTTGGATTATTTGATAAATTTTGCATTGAAGATGGTAAATATATAGAAAAATATGATATTTTCCCTATTGGAACAAATGTAAATTTTTGCGAAATAATTAGTAGAGAAAATATAAAAGTAGCAACTTGGGAAAGAGGAGCTGGACCAACACTAGCCTGTGGGACAGGAAGCTGTGCTTGTGTAGTTGCAGCTAATAAGCTTGGTTTAGTTGATAATAAAGTTTTAGTAAATATTCCAGGAGGTAAACTAATAATCGAAATTACTGAAGATGGAGTATTAATGACAGGTCCAGCAGAAGTATCTTATTATGGTGAAATAAAACTTAAATAATATATTCTTAAGTATGTTATAAAAATAAAAATAAAAATAACATACTTTTTTATTTTTTTGGTTCTAAAAAGATTAAAAAAAAATATATGGGATATAATGTAAAATAATGATTAATTAAACAGGTGATGATAATGATTATAAATTCAAAAAATTTAAATAATATAAATTATATTGATTTAGATTATTTAGATATAAACTATAATGCTGTAAAACTAATTCCTAAAGAAATAATGAATAAATATTTTTTAGTACCTTTTAATTTTGATAAAGATACTATTTCAATAGCTAGTATTGACTTTAATAATAAAAAAATTATTGATGATATTAAATTTTTAACTAATAAAGAAGTTAAAATATTTTATTCAGATAAAAATAAAATATTGAAAATATTAGATTTAATTAATGAAAAAGAAAACACAGATATTATATTAGAACAATTAAAAAAAGATTATATTAATAATGCTAATAATAAAAACACAGAAACAGACGGATTTTCTTACTATTCTTCTGAAAATTCTCCTATTGTAAAACTTACAAATTCTATAATAGATGGAGCTATAAAAAGAAGAGCAAGTGATATACACTTTGAACCATTTGAAGATATAACTTTAATAAGGTATAGGATTGATGGTATATTGCAACAATATATTACTATACCTAAAAAAATATATTTTTTTATATGTACTAGAATAAAAATACAATCTGGGATGGATATTGCAGACAAAAGATTACCTCAAGATGGAAAACTACAATATAAAACAAAAGAAAAAATTTATGATTTAAGAGTTTCCTCTATTCCAACCATATATGGTGAAAAAATAGTTTTAAGAATTTTATATAAAAAAGAAGAATTAATGAATTTAAAAGAATTAGGATTTTCTATATTAGATATACAACTAATAGAAAGCTTTTTAAAAAGTCCTCACGGTATTATTTTAGTAACAGGTCCAACTGGAAGTGGTAAAACTACAACTTTATATTCAATGCTTAATATGATGGATAAATATGATAAAAACATAATAACTATTGAAGATCCTGTAGAATATACAATTAAAGGAGTAAATCAAGTTAATGTTAATAATAAAGCTGGACTTACTTTTAGCAGTGGTCTTAGAAGCATTTTAAGGCAAGATCCAGACTCAATTATGATAGGTGAAATTAGAGATGAAGAAACAGCTAAAATAGCAGTTAGAGCAGCTATAACAGGACATTTAATATTTTCTACTCTTCATACAAATGATGCTGCTTCTTCAATAATCAGGCTTGTTGATATGGGGGTACCTAATTATCTTGTTGCAGATTCCTTACATCTTTGCATAGCCCAAAGACTTGTACGAACTATATGTAAAAATTGTAAAAAAGAATATATACCTTCTTTTGAAGAAATTAGAAATCTAAATTTAAATACTAATGAAAAACTTTATAAAGGTAAAGGATGTCATGAATGTAACAATACTGGATATAAACATAGGACTGTGGTATATGAAATTATGCAAATAGATGAAACTTTAAGAAAATTAATTATTGATGAAAAAAATGTAGATAAACTTAGAAATTACAATGAACAAATTGGAATGAATTCAATTAAAAACTATTGCAGAAATTTAGTTATTAAAGGGATAACTACTTATGAAGAATATGTTAAATTATGTAGTGGTTACTTTTATTAAAATGGAGTGTTAACAAATGGTGTTTTATACATATAAGGCTAAAAATATAAATGGAGAAATATTAGAGGGGAAATGTTTGTGCAATGATGAAAATGATTTGATTATAACTTTAAGAGATAAAGGATTTTATACTATAAAATATAATGAAATAAAAAATAGAAAAAATTTTTCTATTTTTTCTAAAGTTTCTTCAAAAGACTTATCTATATTTTGTAATCAATTTGCTTCTTTACTCCAAGCAGGAATAAATATATCCGAAATATTAGATATATTATATAATCAATCTTTAAACAAAAATATAAAAATAAGCATAAATGAAATAAGTGAACTATTAAAACAAGGAGCGGAATTATCTTATTGTATGAAATTATATAAAAATATATATCCTGATTTTTTAATCAATATGATAAAAGTGGGAGAAGAGAGTGGAAAATTAGATGAAATATTTTTGAATTTATCTTATTTTTATAATAATGAAAATAAAATTAAAAATAAAATAACAAAAGCTATGTTTTATCCAACTATTACTTTTTTTATTAGTATTGTTGTTATGGAATTTATGGCTAATAAGATAATTCCTATTTTTATATCTACACTAGAAAGTCTTCAAGCTTCAATTCCTATAATAACAAGAATATTTATAAATACAGTATTATTTATAAATCACAGCATTTTGTATTTAGTTCCATTTTTTACAATTGTTTTTTGGGAAATTAAATATAATAAGATTTTTAAAAATATAAAAATGTTTTTTCATAAATTTTTATTGAATAATAGATTTATAAAAGAAATTAGCGGGAAATTAATAGCAGTAAAATTTTCCAACTGTATGGCTATATTATTGGGAAGTGGTGTCAATGTTATAAAAGCTTTTGAAATAACTTGTGATGTAATAGAAAATAAATATGCAAAAGAAAATATCAAAATATGTATAGATAAAATTAAATGTGGCTCAAATATTTCAGAAAGTTTAAAATATATAAAATTTTTTCCTGATTTCTTATTTTCAATGATAAAAATTGGTGAAGAAACAGGGTTATTAAAAGAAACATTACTAAAAGCTTCAGACATAATGGATATGGAATTAAATAATTCTATAGATAAAATTATAACCTTAATTGAACCTATTGTTATTATATTACTTTCTATAATTATTGGATTTATGCTCATAGCGATGTTTACTCCAATGATTAATGTTATGGATGCAATATAAAATAATAAAAAAGAAAGGAACGAAAAATGTATTATGAAGAAAAAAGGATTTACTTTAATAGAGGTAATTGTTGCAATATCTATAGTTATGATATTAGCTAGTCTTACAGTTCCAAAAGTAACTGCATATATAGATAAAGCAAAAAATACAAAAGTAATAAGCCAAGGAAAACAGATTTATACTGCTGCTATGTGGAGCTATTCAGAAGAAAATGGAACTTTTAATTCTAACAGTATTTCAGAGGCAATTAATACAGTTGCAGGTATAAGTAGTATTAATGAAATTAAAGTTAATAATAAAAATGTAGCTATCTCTTTTACTAGTGATAATGATATTTATTTATTAAATATAAATGGAGATAGTAATGGTTATACAATTTCATTAGATAATAAATTAATATTTGATTCATCTAAATAAATAGGGTTATACAAATGAAAAAAGGATTTACTTTAATTGAAGTTTTAGTAACTATGTCTATTATTACGCTACTTATTCCTTTAACAAATTTTTTTATATCAAATTATAAAAAATTACAAAACGATAACGATATAAAAATGTGCCAAATCATGATAGTAAGTATCATAAACAATAGTAAACAATATTGTAGAGAAAAAAATAAATCAGGCTACATTTTATTTGATATAGCTAAAGATGAAATTATTTTTTATTGTGATGGTAATAAAAAAGATAATTTTTTATTGCCTAAAGGTATAGATTTAAAATCTATAAATACAAATTATTATAAAATTGATATTAATAATTTTGGTATTACAAATGATGCAGGAACTATAAGCATTAAAGACAGATATAATAAAATTTATGAAATAACTATAAATGTTGGAGTAGGGCATGTTGAAATTAAATAAAAAATCAGGCTATTCTATATTGGAAGTTTTATGCGCAATAAGTATTTTATCTATAATGCTATCTGGAATATTAATTTTAGATTTAAATAATTTAAAGTTAAAAAAATATAATAATGAAATTATCAGGTATACATATATCTTAGATACCTTAAAAAAAGAAATATTATTTAATTGTACATATGAGGATATTAAAAATATTACTGAAAACAATAAAAAATATATTTCAGGAGAATATCTAACGATAGAAAATATTAAAAAATTAAAATTAAATCAATTGTTTAATGAGGATGTTAAATTAGATGATACTTATTTAGAGATGAATATTGTTGACGATACTGCTTTTAAGATAGAGTTAAATATTCATTTAATGTTAAAATCAAAAAAAGATATAATTAAATGTGAATTTTACAAAGGTAAATATATATGAAAAAGGGATTTACGCTTTTAGAAATAATAGTAGCTATTGGAATGTCAGGTATAATAATTACTATTTTAACTTCTATGATTTTAAATTATAATTTAAAATTTAAAAAAGAAACTTTAGATATGCAAAATTATTTTTACATACATGAAGCCTTTTTATTTATAGAACAAGAATTTAATAAATCTAAAAACATAAAAACATATGATAATAAAATTGAATTAAATTATATAGATGAATTTAATAAAAAAATTATACAATTTAATGGTAAAAACAAAATTGAAATTATTGATATATATAAAAATAATATAAAAGCTGTTAATATTATTACAAGTAACATTAAAAGTTTATCAATAACTCAAAAAGAAAATATAATTTATATAATTATGATAGATGTTAATGGAGTAAAATATGAAAAATGTTTTGGAATAAAAAAATAAAAAAAGGATATATACTTTTATACACAATTATTATTACTACATTTTGTATGTGTATAGTATTATATTTTTTTACATTAGAATTTAAAAAAATTAAAAGTATTCAAAGTGAAAAGAATTATATACTTATGAATAATAAATATGATGAATATAAAGAAAAATCATTAACAATTTTATATCAAAACATATTAGAAAATGTATTAGAAAAAAATTATGAAAATATAAAAAAATATTTTCAAGATAGTAAAATTAATTTTTATATTGATAATGGAAAATGTAATTTTAAATATAATGAAAAAGACAATAATTTAATACTAGATACCTATATTGATGATTATTTTTTTAAAAGAGATATATATGATTATGATTTTATAGATGATAAATTTAAATTTATATACAAAGAAACTATTTATATAGAAGGTAGGATAAAATAAAAATGTTAAAAATAAATTCCTCTTTAATAGAAATAGGAGAAGATTACTTATCAAAATATAATTATTTTAGTAAGAAGATTTATAATTTTGAAAATATCAATGATTTAATAATTAGTATTAAAAATAAAAAAACAATACTAATTTTAAGTGGCGAAAAAGTAAATGTAAATATATTAAATATTCCTAAAGTTAAATTAAATGAATTACATAATATAGTAACACATGAAGTATATTATAATTTTAGAGATACTAAAAACTTAATGATAGCATATACTTTATTTAAAAAGGATATAAATAATGATCAATTTGCAGTATTATGTATAAATAATAAAAAACTTTCAATGATTTATAATAAATTTTCAAAAAATATAAGTAATATTTATATTGTACAGCTTTGTGTATTAAATTATTTTAATAAAAAAATAAAGGATAAGGATTTTATATTTTTATTCCAATATAAAGATAATTTATATTTTCTATATTGCGTTAATGATATTCTTATATATAATAATATAATTAAAATTATAGATATTCAAGAAGGAATAGAAAAGTTTATTTACAATTTTCTAGAAGAATCTAAAAAATATTATAATACAAATATAAAAACTATATATTATGCTAATATAAATATTGATATATCAAAATTAAAAAGGGAAAATTTTTCTTATCAAAATTTAGGAAATTTTGATAGAGAAAATTTATTTAAAAATATAATTATAAATCGGAGATGAAAACATTGAAAAATTTAAATTTTATGACTATAACTTTTAATGAAAATTTAGCGAAATCTAGTCTTAAGATTAAAAATATAGAAAAATATATACTACTATTGTGGATAGGATGCATTATTATGTTTTTATTATTTATGTATAATAAAAATAAAAATAATAAAACAATGGAAATATATAATGCAAATTATAGAGAAATGTCTAATACTATATTAAATCAATCTAACATATATAAAAACAACAAAACATTAAATAATTTTAAAAATTTTATAATTAATTTTAATGACAACTTAAATTATAAGGATGTAAATATAAAAGAAAATATTATAGATATTAATTTATCTGTTAATAACAAACAAGAGTATATTAATTTTATCGAAAAAATTGAAAAATTTAATATATATAAAATAATTTTCTTATCTCCACTTAATAATGATGGAGAAAAATTTAATTTTACAATTAGTTTAGAGGTTAAGTTATGAAAAAAAATAATTTAATATTTTACAAATTAATATTAGCAACTTTTTTATTCATATTTTTTTTATTAATATATAAAAATTATAAAATAATAAAAAATATAAATTTAAATAGCGTTGCTGTTAGCAAAACTCAGCAATATAAAGATAAAGAAAGTAATATAAAAGAATACGGATATAGTGATATACTAAAAATTTTATTAGAAGATAATAATATAGATATATTAAATATTACTAATTCTTTAGAAGACAACAAATTGGTAATTATAAATATTAAGTATAATGGTGATATAAAATCTTTATATACTAAATTAGAAAGTTTTAATACAAATGAAAATTTCTGTTATGTAGATAATATAAAAATAGAATCAAATTCAGTAAATGAACAAAATTTATACTCAACTATTTGTTTTATAGCAAATAAATAAATTTATATTTATAAAAAATATATAGAATTATGTTTGCAAATAATCATAAGTTTTGGTAAAATATCATTGTTTGGTTAGCTATAATATAATTAACTAAATATGTTATACAAAAATATGAAAATTTTTGGTATTAAATCACCTAAAAAGGTTATAATATAAACGAATTTATAAGTTTTTGGAGGGATATGTAATGATATCAGCAGGAGATATAAGAAAAGGGACTACTTTTGAATTAGATGGACAAGTTTATACAGTAGTCGATTTTTTACATGTAAAACCAGGAAAAGGAGCTGCTTTTGTTAGAACTAAACTAAGAAATGTTCTACAAGGAGGAGTAACTGACAAAACTTTTAACCCTACAGATAAATTGCAAGAAGCAGTTATAGAAAGAAAAGAAATGCAGTATTTATATTCAGATGGAGAATTGTATTATTTTATGGATACAGAAACATTTGAACAAATTCCACTTAATTATGAAAAAGTAGAAGATGCTATAAAATTTTTAAAAGAAAATATGTTAGCTGTAATTAAGTTTTATAAGGGAGAAGCATTTTCTGTAGAACCACCAAATTTTGTTGAACTTCAAGTAACATATACAGAACCTGGAGCTAAAGGTAATACAGCTACTAATACTTTAAAACCAGCTACTGTAGAAACTGGAGCAACTGTTATGGTTCCAATATTTGTAAATGAAGGTGAAATAATAAGGATTGATACTAGAACTGGTGAATATATGGAGAGAGTTTAGTCTATAATATTAAATAGTATAATTTATTAAGAGTATAAAATAATATTTTATACTCTTAATTTTATTTTAAAATAAAGGATGTGATAATATGAAATCTATAATATCTAAAGTAGCTTATTTGAACGGCTTAATTGATGGAATGGATATAGACCAAAATACTAAAGAAGGTAAGGCTATAAACCAAATATCCGAAATATTAAAAGAGGTAGCAGAAGAAATAGAATCATTAAAAGATTCACAGAAATATATAGAAAATTATGTAGATATAATCGATGAAGATTTAAGTCGCTTAGAGGAAGAATGGTATTATGATGAAGAATATGAAGAAGATGATGAATGTTGTAAAGAAGACTTTGAAAATTATATAAATGTAAAATGTCCACATTGCAATGAAATTGTGTATATTGATAATGACATATGTAAATGTAATAAAGGTATCATATGTCCTAATTGCCACGAAGAGATATTGTTAAGTGATGTTTTAAAAGAGAATAAATAATTAGTTTATAAATAGATATATAAAAAATTTTTATATATCTATTTTTTTTTAATAAAATGGAATAATTTTATTAAAATTAAAATACAGATTATATATGAAAGGAGGATAAAAATGAAATACACAAAGGATATTTTAGAAATATTACCAATACATATTAGAGAGACAATTAAAAATTTAAAAAATCTTGATTATATACAAGAAATTAGGTTAAAAGTAAATAAACCACTAATTATTCAAATAGGAAATGATGAAATTATTACACCTACCATAGTATCAAGTCAAGATTTAAAATTAATTCTTCAATATATAAGTAATTATTCTATTTATGCTTATGAAGAAGAAATTAAACAAGGATATATAACTATAAAAGGTGGTCATAGAATAGGGATATGTGGAAGTTGTGTTATTGAAAATAACACAATAAAAACTATAAAAAGCATAGGTTCATTAAATATTAGAATATGTAAAGAAATAATAGGATGTTCAGATAAATTAATTCCTTTTATTTTAAAAGATAAAAGAGTATTAAATACAATAATAATATCTCCACCTAGATGCGGTAAAACTACTTTACTTAGAGATATTACAAGAAATTTATCTGAAGGAATGAAAGATATTAATTTAGAAGGGAAAAAAATTTCTGTTATTGATGAGAGAAGTGAAATATGTGGATGTTATAATGGGGTTCCACAGATGAATGTAGGAATTCATACAGATGTATTTGATAATTGTCCAAAAGCTGATGGAATTATGATGGCAATTAGGAGTATGTCTCCAGAAATAATAGTTTGTGATGAAATAGGTACTTACAAAGATATGGAAAGCATATTAATGGCTCTTAATTCAGGAGTTAATCTTATAACATCTATACACGGATTTGGAATTGAAGATTTGTATAATAGAATTGTTTATAAGGATATAATTGAAAATAATGTTTTTAATATAGCAATAGTGCTAAGTTCTAGAAATGGTGTAGGAACTATAGAATACATTTATGATTTTGAAAAAAAAGATAAACTTTGGAGGAGATAATATGTTTAAAACCATAGGCTGTTTAATGATTTTAGGTTCATCAACTATAGGTGGATTTATATATAGTGAAGGTTTTAAAAAAAGAGTTAAACAATTAAATGAACTTGAAAGAGCTGTAAATCAGCTTCAAAGTGAAATAGAGTATACACATACTCCTCTACCTGAAGCACTTTTAAATGTATCGTTAAAAAGTGAAGCTCCTATAAATAAAATTTTTATGAAAGCATCAAATCTTTTATCTTTAAATAAAGTAGAAACTGTATATGACGCATTTCAGCAATGTTTTTATGAAGGAGATATACATTTAAATTTAGATAAAGAAGACATAAATGTAATTTTAGATTTGTCAAAATCTTTAGGCGAATCTGATGTAGAAGGTCATAAAAAAATCTTTTTATTAGTAAAAAATAATTTAAAAAAAAGAATAAATATTGCTGAAACTATAATGAATAAAAATGTAAAAATGTATAGATATTTAGGATTTAGCATTGGTGCTATGATAGTAATTGTTTTAATATAGGAGGTGAAAATAAAAATGTTAGATGTAAATGTATTATTTAAAATTGCTGGATTAGCAATTATATTAATAATTTTAGATAAGGTATTAAAAGCATCAGGTAAGGATGATATTGCTACAATAACTAATCTTACGGGTATTGTCATAATTTTAACCATGGTTATAAACTTAATAAGCAAATTATTTACCAGTGTGAGAACCATGTTTACATTATAGTCTCGGGAGGAAATTATGGATATAGTTAAGGTAGTAGCTTTTGCATTTATGGCATTAACTATAGTTTTTATTTTAAGAAAAGAAAATGGAACATTAGCTATACAAGTAAGTACAGTAGCTGGAATTATTATATTTTTATTTACAATAAGTAAAATTACAGCGGTACTTCAATTGATTCAACAGTTAGCTTTAAAAGCTAATATAGATTATGTGTATATAAATACAGTTTTTAAAATATTAGCAATAGCATATTTAGCTTCCTTTTGTGCTGAAATTTGTAGAGATGCGGGTGAAAGCAATATAGCTTCAAAGGTAGAATTTGCAGGTAAAATATTTATTTTAGTATTAGCAATACCTATTCTTATGGCAGTACTTCAATCAATTCTAAAGATAATATAAAAGAGGTATATCATGAAAAAATTTATATTTATAATTTTTATTATTATATTATTACCTTTTAATGTACAAGCTGATTCTATACAAAAAAGTATTAATGAAGATGATTTACAAATTCAACATCTATATGATTACATAACAAATATGAAAACTGATTATGAAGTTTTAAAAGATTTAGAGCCAAAAGAATTTGTAGAAGAATTTATAAAAAGCGGTAATAGTAAAATATCATTTAAAAAGGTTTCACAAGCTTTACTTACATATACTTTTAAAGATGTAGTAGCACTTTTTAAATCTATGGCTATATTAATTGTAATAAGTATAGTGTGTGCTTTACTTAATAATCTTCAAAATTCTTTTAGTAAAAATGATATAGGGAATATAGCATATTTTGCCTGCTATGCATTAATGATAGTGATAATATCTAAAAGTTTTTACGGTGCAGCTTCAGTAGCTAAAGATACTATAATAAAAATTACAGATTTTATGGCAGCTATAATACCTGTTCTTATGATGCTTTTAGCTACAGTAGGAGGTTTTACACAGGCGACTATAATGGATCCAATAATTATAACAGTAATTAATATATCTTCAAGAATATACATAAATATTATTATACCAATTATATTTATGAGTTTTGTATTGCAATTTGTAAATAACATTTCTGAAGAATTTAAAATAAATAAATTAACAAAGCTTTTAAGTCAAATAGCACTTTGGGCGCAAGGTATAATAATGACTATTTTTATTGGGGTTTTGACTATAAGAGGAATAACTTCAAAAACTATAGACCAAGTTACAGCTAAAACTGCAAAATATGCTGTAGATAATTTTGTACCTATAGTAGGCAAAGCTTTATCAGATGCTATATCTACAGTAGCTGGGTATTCGCTGCTTTTAAAAAATGCAATTAGTGGGTTAGGCTTAATAATAATATTATTGCTTGTTATATTCCCTGTTTTTAAAATATTGGCAATGTCATTTGTATATAAGTTAACAGCTGCATTTATAGAGCCTGTAAGTGACAGTAGAATTGTAAGTTGTTTAACTTCTGTTGGAGATGCATTAATCCTCCTTATGTCTTGTGTAATAAGTATATCTACTATGTTTTTTATAATGATTACTATAATAGCTTCAGCTGGAAAAATTCCTGTAGGAGGTTGATGTATAGATTTAAAATAAAAAGCAGGTGAACGTATGATTGAAGAATTGAAATCTTGGATAATAACAATATGTACTACAGTTATATTTAGTACAGCAGTAGAAATGATTTTACCTAATAATAATTTTAAAAAATATGTAAAATTTGTTTTAGGACTAATTTTAATAACTGTACTAATTAATCCTATTATTAAAATAGTTGATAAAAATTATAATATTGATAATTATACAAAAGAAGTTTTTGAATATTTTGATGATGGTTCTTATAGTGAAAATATTAAAGAATATAAAGAAGAAGGGATGAAAAAAACATTAAATAATTTTAAATTAAATTTAGAAAATGAATGCCAAAATAAACTTAAAGAAAAATTCCCAAACAATAATTATAAAGTTGAAGTTTTTGTAGATTATGATGAAGAAGTTTCATCAGTTATTGTTAAAAATGTAAAAGTAGATATTATAAATAAAGGTATAAGCAAAGTAAAAAAAGTAGACATA
The DNA here is from genome assembly GCF_900167505.1 of Clostridium sp. USBA 49. Taxonomy (NCBI): domain Bacteria; kingdom Bacillati; phylum Bacillota; class Clostridia; order Eubacteriales; family Clostridiaceae; genus Clostridium; species Clostridium sp. USBA 49. The sequence goes on along the minus strand of NZ_FUYD01000002.1, from coordinate 351,065 downwards.
AGTACAAAGAGTAATTTAGATTCTAATAAATCAGAAGATACAAACAGTAAATTAATTAAAGATTATTTATCTAAAGAACTTAAAATTTCTAATAATTTTATAGAAATTTATGAAAAAAATTAACAAGGAGGTAAATATGGATATACACAAAATTATAGAAAAAATTTACAAAGAACTAAGAAAAATATTTGTAGTAAAAGAAAATACGGATAAAAAAAATAGAAAAAATAAATATTCTAATTTTTTAATTGTTTGTTTAAGTTTAGTATTAATAGGTATATTATTTGTAACTGCTGATAATTATTTTAATAATACCAATACTACTAATATAAATACATCAAATACTACTTCTAAAGAGATATCTCAGGAAGAAAGTAAAAATGATTATGAAAAAAAATTAGAAAATAAATTAAAATCTATTTTAGAAGATATGGAAGGAGTTGGTAAAACCAATATTATGATAACTATTGAGGGGAGTGAAGAACAGGTTCCAGCAATAAATATAACTGACTCAAATAGTACAACAAAAGAAAAGGATAATAGTGGAGGAACTAGAGAAACTGTTCAAAATAATAATGGAAGTACAATTGTAATTACTAATGATGGTTCTAAAAGTCAGCCTTTAATTGTACAAACTAAAAAACCAAAAATTATTGGAGTTTGCGTAATAGCTGAAGGCGCAGATGATAAAATTATTCAGATGCAAATAACTCAAGCCGTTACAAAACTTTATAACTTAACACCAGATAAAGTTAGTGTATATCCTATGAAAAAATAGAATAAATTCATAAAAGAATCATATAATTTATTAGAAAGATTAATGGAGGGAATATGAAAATGAATAAAAAACAAGCTTTTATTATTGCCACATTGTTAGTACTTATTGTATGTGCAGGAGTACTTGCTACTAAAGTTAATAGCCCATTATATGTTGATTCTCAGGAAGTTGCACAAGATACTAAAACATCAAGTAAAACAGGTACAAAAGATAATTTTTTTACAGAAATGGCTTTAAATCGTCAACAAACATATGCTAATACAGTTCCTACATATAAAAGCATAATTGATGATCCCAATACTCCTAAAGATACAAGAGAAGCTACAGCAGAAAAATTAAATACTTTTACTATGAATAATTCTAATGAGCAAAAAATTGAAGCTCAATTAAAAGGTAAAGGATATGAAGAATCTTTTTGTCAAATATCTGAAAATAAAGTTACAGTATATGTAAAAGCTGATAAGGAAAAATTTACAGATAAAAATGCAAGGGATATAAAAAATATAGTTTTAGGAATTACAAAAATAAAGGATGTTGAAATAGCACTTAAATAATTATAATTGTAATGATTATATACATTTGATATAATGAACTTAAGATAAAAACTATTGCTATTATTAGCAAGGGGGTACTAATATGGAAGAAAATTTAAAAGATGAAGTTAATATGGGTATAGTAAAAATATCTGATGAAGTGGTTGGAGTTATAGCAGCTCTTGCAGCTACAGAAATAAAAGGAATAGTTGGATTAAGTGCAAATCTTGTTGGTGGTATAACTCAAATTCTTACAGGTAAAAAAAATTTATCTAAAGGAGTTAAAGTTACTGTAGGCGAAAACAGTTCAATTATTGATTTGCATGTTGTCGTTGAATATGGAGTAAATATTCCTGAAATTTGTAACAGCGTACAAGAAAACGTAAAAAAAGTAGTAGAGACTATGACAGGCCTTATAGTTGAAGCTGTAAATGTTCATGTTCAAAATGTTGTAATTCCTAAATTAGAAGAAAAACAAAATGAAAATATAGAATAATTTTTACCCTCTGGATTTTCATTCAGAGGGATTTTATTTTAATTACTTTTATAATTAAAGAAATATTGTCAAAAACACTTATATTGGTATAATTATATTTAACTTGATAATAATTGAAATATGAAATAATATATATAATTGATGCTGTATATAATTAATTATAAATTATATAATTATGCTTATATAAAAATATTTTTGTAAATAACGATATAATATAAAATGATTTATATAGGCCTAAAATTTATTAATAAATTTAAAAATATTGTTTTTATTATTAAAAATATTAAATTTATATGAATAAATTTAAGGCCAATGATGGAGTTAAAGCTAATTTTATAAGGCTGTTTAATAAAGATACAGAAAAAGATATGATAAATATACTTTTATATAAAATATATAAACTTAGTTAATATATTTAGTCGATGTAAATTTGGGAGGTATAAAATGAATAGAAGAAAATCTAGAGAAATAGCTATGAAATTAATTTTTGAAATGTCTATTAACAAAGAAAATTATAAAACTTTAATAGCAAATTTTAAAGAAAACACTGATTTAGATCTAAATGATGTAGATATGGAATATATAACTACAATTGTTAGTGGTGTTGAGAAAAATATTAAAGATATTGATAGTAAAATTGAAAAATATTTAATTAATTGGAAAATTTCAAGATTGTCAAAAATTGATTTAGCAATATTAAGAATGTGTACTTATGAAATATTTTATGAAGAAAAAATACCTAACAAAGTATCTGTAAATGAAGGTATTGAACTTGCAAAAAAATATTCTGAAGAAAAATCATTTCAATTTATCAATGGGATATTGGATAGAATGATTAAAGATAATAATCATCAATAAGGGAGAGGTTATTTTTGGGTAAAATAATAGATGGGAAACTTATTTCTCAAAAATTAAGAATGGAAATAAAAGATTTAATAGAAGAAAGAATTAAATTAGGTTTTAGAAGACCTTGTCTTGCTAGTATATTAGTAGGAGAAGACGGGGGATCTTTATATTATATGAATAACCAGAAAAATATATGTGATAAATTAAATGTACAATATAAAAAAGTTTTATTAAATAAAAATATAGATGAAGTTCAATTAATTGAAGTTATAAATAATTTAAATAATGATAAAGAAATAGATGGTATTATTATACAAATGCCTTTGCCTAAACATATTAATGAAAAAAAGATAACTTCTAATTTAAATTATCTTAAGGATGTTGATGGATTAACCGACGTTAATTTAGGGAAATTTTACAAAGGCGATGATTGTTTTGAACCTTGTACTCCTCAAAGTATTATCCATCTTATAAAAAGCACTGGTTTTAATATAGAAGGTAAACATGCTGTAATTATTGGAAGAAGTAATATTGTAGGAAAACCTGTTTGGGAACTTTTATTAAGAGAAAACGCTACAGTTACTATGTGTCATTCCAAAACAAAAAATCTAAAAAATATTTGCAATCAGGCTGATATATTAATTTGTGCTATAGGAAAACCAGAATTTATAAATGCAGAATATATAAAAGAAGGGGCTATTGTAATAGATGTAGGAACAACAAAGGTTAATGACGAAATAAAAGGTGATGTACTATTTAATGAAGTGATATCTAAAGCATCTTACATAACACCAGTACCAGGTGGAGTTGGGGCTATGACCACAACAATGTTAATAAAAAATACTTATAAAGCGTGGTTAAAAAATGTATATTAAAACTTTATCAGTTTCAGAAGTAAACAATTATATAAAAAAAATAATAGATTTTGATTTTATACTTAATAATATAAATATAAAAGGTGAAATTTCAAATTTTAAAGCACATTCTAGTGGACACTTTTATTTTTCATTAAAAGATCAAAATAGTAAAATTAATTGTATTATGTTTAAAAATTATGCTAATAGCTTAAAATTTATTCCTCAAAATGGAGAATCTGTAATTGTTAAAGGAAAGATATCTGTATATGAAAAAGAAGGAACATATCAAATTTATTGTCATGAAATAATAAAACAAGGAATAGGAGAGCTTTTTATTGAATTTGATAAACTTAAAAATAAACTTGAAAAAGAAGGTTTGTTTGATGAGTTACATAAAAAACCTATACCTAAGTATCCTAGAAAAGTTGGCATAATAACATCTCCAACTGGAGCTGCTATTAAAGATATAATTAATGTTTCTAAAAGACGAAATAAATACATTGAATTACTTTTATATCCAGCATTAGTGCAAGGAGAAAATGCAAGTGAAGACTTAATTAACGGCATAAAAGTATTAAATTCTAGAGATGATATAGATGTTATTATATTAGCTAGAGGTGGAGGCTCTATTGAAGAATTATGGGCATTTAATAATGAAGAACTTGCTAGAGCTGTATATAATTCTAAAAAACCTATTATAACTGGCGTTGGACATGAAACAGACTTTACATTAGTAGATTTTACAAGTGATAAAAGAGCTCCAACTCCTTCAGCTGCTGCAGAAATAGCTATTCCTAGTCTTGCGGATTTGGAATTAAATATAGAGCATTTAAAAACTCAATTAGATATAAATATTAAAAGAATTATTGAAAAAAATTATAACAAAATAAATGTTTTAAGTAGAACTTTAGAAATGTATAATCCATTGAATTATATAATTAATCAATATGATTACATTTCACAATTACAAGATAAATTAGAATTAATAGTAAAATCATCTATAGCTGTAAAAAAACAAGAAATAAACAAAATTTATGCTTTGATTTGTGCACATAATCCTATTAAAATTTTAAGTAAAGGATATGCTATAATAGAAGATATGGATAATAGGATAATAAGTGAAAAAGAAATACTTAAAAATACTGATATTATTAAAATTACTTTAAATGATGGAACTATTAAAGCAAAAATAACATATATGGATGAATATAATTAATATTATGGAGGTTTATAATGGCAAAAAAAAATGAGTCTTTTGAAATTATGATAAAAAAACTTGAGGATATTGTAGAAGTTATGAATAAAGGACAATTAAATTTAGAAGACTCTATTAAAAATTATGAAGAAGGAATTAAACTTTGCAATAAGCTTTTTAAAACATTAAACGAATATGAAGGCAAAATAAAAATTTTATCTGAAGGTAAAGAAAAGGACTTTGTAGATAGCGAGGAGTGAGTATGAAAATAGAAAATTTAACAAATATTATAGAAAATTATTTAAAAAATTGTTTTAAGGATAAAAAATCTTATAATAGAAAAATATATGATGCTATGTATTACAGTCTCAATTTAGGAGGAAAAAGAATAAGACCTTTATTATTTTTAATTACATATGGTATGTATAAAAATAATTATGATGAAGTTATTCCAGTGGCAGCTGCCATTGAAATGATACATACTTATTCTTTAATTCATGATGATTTACCTTGTATGGATAACGATGACTTTAGAAGAGGAAAGCTATCAAATCATAAAGTCTTTGGAGAAGGTATTGCTGTACTTGCAGGCGATGCTTTGTTAAATGAAGCAATGAATATAATGTTTGAATTTTGTGCAAAAAATGGTAAAGAAGAACTTTTAGCTTGCAGCAAAATAGCATTAGCAGCTGGAGCTGATGGAATGATAGGAGGACAAGTAGTTGATATATTAAGTGAAGGCAAAAATATTTCTAAAGATGAACTATTTTATATGCATAGTAAAAAAACTGGTGCTCTTATTACAGCATCAATAATTTGTGGTGCAATGCTCGGAAAAGCTCCTCATGATGAATTAATAATTCTTGAAGAATTTGGTGAAAAATTAGGTTTAGCATTTCAAATTAAAGATGATATTCTAAATGTAGAAGGAGATAAAGAACTTTTAGGCAAGAGCGTTAATAGTGATAAAAAAAATAATAAGACTAATTTCATATCTATTTATGGAATAGAAAAAAGTAAATATATGTGTATTACTCTTACAGAAGAATGTATTGAATTACTCAATAAAATTAATAAAGATACATCTTTATTAAAAAAACTTACATTATTTTTACTTAATAGAAATTTTTAAAAACAAATAAAACAACATTTTGAAAAAATTTTTTTATTATGATATACTATATTTGATAGGCTACTAATATTTTGAAATTAGTAGCCTTTGTTATGCTAAAATTTTGAAAAAAACTTTACATATACTATTTTTTAGTGCTAGTATAATAAAGAATATTAAATGAATATTATAAAAGGATAGATATTTATGTATAAAATATTAGATAATTATAAAGATTTTAATGATATAAAAAATATGAATTTTACTCAATTAGATCAATTTGCTCAAGAAATAAGACAATTTCTTATAGATAAAGTTTCTAAAACAGGAGGTCATTTAGCCTCTAATTTAGGAGTAGTAGAACTTACTTTAAGTTTATATAATGTATTTGACTTTAATAAAGATAAACTTATTTGGGATGTAGGGCATCAATCTTATGTTCATAAAATTTTAACAGGAAGAAAAGATAAATTTGATTCACTTAGAAAATTTGGAGGAATTAGTGGATTTCCTAAAAGAGAAGAAAGTATATATGATATGTTTGAAACAGGTCATAGTAGTACTTCTATATCTGCTGCTTTAGGTATGGCTAGAGCTAGAGATTTGTATGGCAAAAAATATGAAGTTATAGCTGTAATTGGTGACGGTGCACTTACCGGAGGAATGGCTCTTGAAGCCTTAAATGATGCTGGATATAAAAGAACTAAAATAATAATAATATTAAATGATAATGAAATGTCTATAGGCAAAAATGTAGGCGGATTATCTACTTACCTTAGCAAAATTCGTATAGATCCTAAATATAATCGATTTAAGCAAGAGATTGATTCGACCTTAAGAAAAATACCAAGTATAGGAAAAGGAATGGCAAATTCTATTGAAAGAATAAAAGGAGGTATAAAACAAGTTATAGTACCTAGCATGATTTTTGAAGACATGGGCATAAAATATCTTGGACCTATTAATGGACACAATATTAAAGATTTATCAAAAGTTATGTCTATGGCAAGAACTATAAATGGACCTGTTATAATTCATACTGTTACGCAAAAGGGTAAAGGATATAAACATGCAGAAGAAAATCCTGATAGATTTCATGGTATAGGTCCTTTTAATTGCGATAGCGGAGAAATATGTTCTAAAAATACTCCTACTTATTCTAGTGCATTTGGTAATTCTATAGTAGAGTTAGCTTCTGATAATAAAAATATTGTAGCTATTACCGCTGCTATGAAAGATGGAACTGGATTAAGTAAATTTGCTATGAATTTCCCAGATAGATTTTTTGATGTAGGAATTGCTGAACAACATGCAGTGACTATGGCTGCAGGAATGGCAAGCGAAGGGCTTAGGCCTATTTTTGCAGTATATTCTACATTTTTACAAAGAGCTTATGATCAAATATTACATGATGTGTGTATACAAAAACTTCCTGTAATATTTGCTATAGATAGAGCAGGAATTGTAGGAGAAGATGGTGAAACACATCAAGGTATATTTGATCTATCATACCTTTCTCATATTCCTAATATAACAATTATGACGCCTAAATGTATAGATGAAATTAGATATATGCTTAAATGGGCTTTAAATCAAAATTATCCTATTGCTATAAGATATCCACGTGGTGGAGATAATTATAATGTAAAATTAACGGCAATGAAAGATTATATAAAAGGGAAATGGGAAATTGTTTCAACTGTGCAAAATAAAAATATAAATAATACTAAAATTGCAATTATTGCTTCGGGTAAAATGGTTCAAAATGCAATATTAGTAAAAGAAAATTTAAAAGAAAAACCTATAGATATAATTATAGTAAATGCGTGTTTTATAAAGCCAATAGATAAAGGATTAATAAAAAAATTAGTTGAAAATAACTATAATATTGTTACAATTGAAGATAATATAGTTCATGGAGGATTGGGATCTTTAGTGATTGAATATATAGCTACTTTAAGTAAAGATAAAAATATAAAAATTTTAAATCTTGGATTTAAAGATGAATTTATTACTCACGGTAGTGTAGATATATTGTATAAATTATATGGATTAGATGTTGATGGGATAACAAAAAGTATATTAAAAATTATTTAACTATATAAAGAGAGGTTAAAAATGTCTGAAATAAAAGAGAGATTAGATTTACTTCTTGTAAATAAAGGAATATTTTCATCTCGTGAAAAGGCTAGAGCTAGTATTATGGCGGGAGAAATATTTGTAGATGGTCAAAGAATTGACAAATGTGGAGAAAAGGTAAAGCAAAGCTGTAATATAGAATTTAGAGGTGAAAAACTTCCTTATGTAAGTAGAGGAGGATTAAAATTAGAAAAAGCAATAAAAAATTTTAATATAAATTTAAATAATAAAATATGTCTTGATATAGGAGCGTCTACAGGAGGATTTACTGATTGTATGCTTCAAAATGGGGCTAAAAAGGTAATCGCTATAGATGTAGGATATGGTCAATTTGCATGGAAACTTAGAACTGATCCCAGAGTAGTTTGTTTAGAAAGAACTAACATTAGGTATGTAACTTTAGAGCAAATTGGAGAAACTAGTGATTTTGCAAGTATAGATGTTTCTTTTATATCTTTAAAAAAAGTAATAGATCCAGTTTTAAAATTATTAAACAATAATGGTGAAATAATGGCTCTTATAAAACCCCAGTTTGAAGCAGGTAGAGAAAAGGTAGGGAAAAAAGGTGTAGTTAAAGAGCCATCAATACATAAAGAAGTAATATATTCTATTGCAGAATTTATATTAAAGAATAAATTAAAAATAATTAATCTTGATTTTTCACCTATTAAAGGTCCTGAAGGAAATATAGAGTATCTTATTTATTTTACAAAAAATGAAGATTATGAAACAAAATTTGAGTTAAGCTATATAGATAAAGTAGTTGATTCAGCACATAAATTTTTAAGTATCAAATAAGGTGAATAATTATGAAAAATATAGGTATAAATATAAATAAAATTAAAGATAATCAAGGAATTATTTTAGATTCTTTGATTAATATAATAAATAGAATAATGATACAGACTAATATTAAAATTTTTAATAACACAGAAAGTCTAGACGAAAAATTTGTAAAAGATTTGGATTTTATTATTTCATTAGGTGGAGATGGAACATTATTAGGTACTGCAAGAGAAATAGCTAAATATGGTATACCTATATTAGGTGTAAATATAGGTAACTTAGGGTTTTTAACTGAAGTAGAAAGTTCTGAATTTGAATATGCTATAAACCGTATTAAAAATAAACAATATCGTATAGAAGAAAGAATGATGCTTAATTGCAGTGTAAAAAGAGGAGAAAAAGAAAAGAGTTTTTTATGCTTAAATGATACAGTTTTATCAAAAGGTACTTTAGCAAGAATGGTAAACTATGATATATATATTGATAATATGTTTTATTCTTCATTTACAGCTGATGGGGTAATTGTTTCTACTCCCACGGGATCTACTGCATATTCATTATCTGCTGGAGGACCAATAATATTTCCAACATTAAAGTTAATTTCTATAACTCCAATATGCCCACATTCTTTAGGAATGAGAACTATTGTTGTAGATAGTAAAAGCAAAATAAATATTTATATTAAAAAAAAGCATGAAAGTGTTTTTCTTACAGTTGATGGTCAACAATCTTTAGAAATAAACAATAATGATATAATTGAAATTAGTATGGCACCCTTTCAATGTAAACTTATAAAACTTGATAAATACAATTATTTTGATATATTAAGGAAAAAAATTACTTTAAGAACTAAAGAATGCGAAGGTGGTATAAAATGAAAATTTCACGTCATTCTAAAATATTGGAAATAATAAATACTAAAGATATTGAAACTCAGGAAGAATTAGCAGAAGAATTAAAAAATATAGGAATAGATGTAACCCAAGCTACAGTATCAAGAGATATAAAAGAATTGAAATTAATAAAAGTTTTATCAAATAACGGTAAATATAAATATGCGTCTATAGCTCCAGTAGAAAATTTTATATCAAATAAATTAGTAAATATATTTAAGCAAACAGTTGTTTCTGTGGAAAATATAGATAAATTTATAGTTATTAAGACTATTTCAGGTTCAGCTTCTGCAGCAGCAGAAGCAATAGATTCTCTTAATTTCCACGGGATTGCAGGTACTATTGCTGGAGATAATACAATTTTTATTTTAGTAAGAACAATTGAACAAGCTAATGAATTAGTTCAAAAAATAAAAAAAATGATTAATGAGGAGGAAGTATAATTATGCTCCTTCAATTAAACATAAAAAATTTTGCACTTATTGAAAATTTAAGTATTACTTTTGATAAAGGATTTAATGTATTAACTGGAGAAACTGGTGCTGGAAAATCTATTTTGATTGATGCTATAAATTATGTTTTAGGAGGTAAATTTAGCAAAGATTTGATTAGAACAGGAGAAGAAAAAACTTATGTTGAAGCTATTTTTAGTATTGAAAATAGTAAAACGGTAGAAGTACTTTCAAATTTAGATATAGAATTTGATGATATTATAATAATTAGTAGAGAAACATTTCAATCTGGTAAAAGTATAGCTAAGGTTAATGGAAAATCTTTACTTTTATCTAATATAAGGACTATTGCTTCTACTATATTAGATATTCATGGGCAACATGAAAATCAAAATTTATTAGATGTAAACAATCATATTTTTTATTTGGATTATTTTGCAGGAGAAACAATAAATAAATTACTGAAAGATTATAAAAATAAATATAAAAATTTTATAGAAATAGAGCAAAAAATACAAAAAATTCAAGGAAAAGAAGAAGAAAAAGATAAACTTATTGATTTTTATAAATATCAAATAGATGAAATTAATAAAGCTAATTTAAAGGAAGATGAAGATATTATATTGGAAAAAGAATATTCAATATTATCAAATGCAGAAAAAATTAACAGAGTACTATCAACATGTTATAAAATTTTAAAAAACAATAATGATAGTTCTTTTTCTGCATATGATGCCTTAAGTATAGCTATTAAAGAATTAAGAGGTATCGAAAAACATGCAGAAAAAGTTAAATTAATTGCAGATAATTTAGAAAGTATTTATTATAATCTTGAAGAAAATATAGAAGAAATTAGAGAACTTAAAGATAAAATTCAATATGATGAAAAAAAATTAGAATTTATAAATAGTAGAATTTATCAAATAAGTTTATATAAAAAAAAATATGGAAAAACAATAAAAGAAATTTTAGAATATAAGTGTAGAATTGAAGATTTATATAATGATTTAATAAATAGTACTGAAATTGTTGAAAAATTAAAAAAAGAAAAAGATATTATATTAGAAGAAATACAAAGTTTATCTGATAAAATTCATGAAATAAGAAAATCAGCATCTATAGAGCTTGAAAAAGCTGTAAAAGAAGAATTAAATTATGTAGGTCTTGAAAAAAGTACGTTTAAAATAGAAGTTATAAAAACAGATAATTTTACAGATATTGGAAAAAATAAAGTTCAATTTTTAATTTCTACAAATCCTGGAGAACCATTAAGACCATTAGAAAAAATTGTATCGGGCGGAGAATTGTCTAGAATAATGTTAGCTTTAAAAACTGTATTTATTGATAAAGATATGATTCCTTCAATAATTTTTGATGAAATAGATGTAGGTATTAGTGGAAGAGTTGCTCAAAGTGTTGCTGAAAAAATGTACATACTTTCTAATAAACATCAAGTATTTTGTGTAACACATCTTCCTCAAATAGCTTGTATGTCAGATGTGCATTATTTAATTTCAAAAAAAACCAAAAATAATAAAACTTATACTTGTGTTATTAAAATGAATGAAAGTGAAAAGCAAAATGAAATAGCTAGAATGATTGGTGGTGCTGAAGTTACCAAACTTACAATAGAGAATTCAAAAGAATTAATTAAAATAGCTGAACTGAAAAAAATGGAATTGAAAAATTTATAAATAATTTTATTATTTATATGAAAAAATAAAGCTATGGTTTATAAACCATAGCTTTATTTTTATGATAATTTATATTTTAAATTCAAACCATTAACTTTATATGAAATTTTATAATAGCATAATTAAATATTTAAAAGGGAAACTTAAAGTTAGATAATTAATTAAAAGACAGGAGGTAAAAGCATGAGAAAAAAAAGAATAGGACTAATATGCTCTTTTTTAACTCCTATCATTTTTTTAACTTTAAGTATATATCATATTGTTGGAAATATTCCTACAACTATTTTTATAAGAGAAGGTGCTCAGTTACAAAGTAATCATCTAATAAAACTTAAAGAAGAAGATAATATAAAAGTAAATAATTTGTTTGAAAATTCTAACACAAGAACAGCTAAAGCGAGTTTATTAGGAATAGTACCATTAAAATCTATATATGTAAAATCAGTTCCTTCAGAAATTTCTGTATATCCTGGAGGCCAGCCTATAGGAGTAAAACTTAATACCAAAGGAGTATTAGTTGTTGCTTTATCTGATATAGAAACAGAAAAAGGAAAATCTAATAGTCCTGCTGCATTAGCAGGAGTACAAATAGGAGATAATATTATAAAAATTAATAATATACCTATAAATAGTGCAGAACAAGTATCAAGATTAGTAAATGAATCAGATGGGAATGAACTTAATATTATTATAGATAGAAAAGGAAATGAATTAATGAAAAAAATTAAACCCATAAAAAGCATAAAAGATGATAAATTTAAAATAGGTCTTTGGGTAAGAGATTCTACTGCTGGAGTAGGAACATTGACTTTTTATGATAATGTATCTAAAAAATTTGGAGCATTAGGTCATCCTATAACAGATTCAGATACTGGGACTACATTAAATATAAGTTATGGAGAAATAGTATCTTCATCCATAGTATCTGTAAGAAAAGGAACAAGAGGGAATCCAGGTGAATTAAAAGGAATATTTGTTAATGAAGATGTAACTATTGGTAATATTTCTAAGAACACTGATTGTGGAATATTTGGAAGTAGTAATAAAGATTTAATAAACAAAAAATTTAATAAACCTATAAAAATTGGATTAAGAAATGAAATAAAAGAAGGCCCCGCTAAAATAATAACTACCATTGATGGAGAAGAACCTAGAGCATATGATATAAAAATTGAAAAATTGCTTGAGCAAGATATACCTGGTCCAAAGAGTATGCTTATTAGAGTAGTAGATCCAGAACTTTTACAAAAAACTGGAGGTATAGTCCAAGGAATGAGTGGAAGTCCTATAATACAAGACAATAAATTAGTAGGTGCCGTAACTCATGTTCTAATAAATAAACCAGATACCGGTTATGGGATTTATATAGAATGGATGTTAAAAGATTCTGATATTTTGACAAAATAAGTAGTAATTATATTAATATAATAGTATAATAAATAATAAATGAACATAAAATTTATTAAAGATATTTTATGTTCATTTATTATTTATTTTGCCCATATAAACCAAAAATTATAATATATAAACAAAAAATTATAATATAAGAAGGATTTATTTATTTCTTGTCGAATTTATTATTTGTTAAGATATGGAATTCAGTATGAGGGGAGTATTTAAATATGGAAGAATCAAAAATCAATGTAGTCATTGCAGATGATAATAAAGAATTTTGCAGTATTCTTAATGACTATTTATTAAACCAAAAAGATATAGTAGTTACGGGGATTGCAAAAGACGGGGTAGAAGCATTAGAATTAATTCAACTAAAAAAACCAGATTTGGTAGTACTTGATATTATTATGCCTCATCTTGATGGATTAGGAGTATTAGAAAGACTTAATAGCATGAATATAAATCCAATGCCTAGAATTATTGTACTTTCTGCAGTAGGTCAAGATAAAATAACACAAAGAGCTATAACTCTTGGTGCTGATTATTATGTTGTTAAACCATTTGATATGGATGTATTTATTAAAAGAATTAGACAAATGTTTAACAATACTATTTCTAGTAATGATTCAAAAAAAACAGTATCTATTTTGGATAATACGGATATTAAATTAAATAAAAACGAGTTTACAGATTTAGAATCTGAAATAACATCGATTATACATGAAATAGGTGTGCCTGCCCATATTAAAGGATATATGTACTTAAGAGAAGCAATAAACATGGTTGTAAATGACATTGAACTTTTATCAGCTGTAACAAAAGAGCTTTATCCATCTATAGCAGAAAAATATAATACTACAGCAAGTCGTGTGGAAAGAGCAATAAGGCATGCTATAGAAGTAGCATGGAGTAGAGGACAAGTTGATACTATAAATAAATTATTTGGATATACCATACATAACGATAAAGGTAAGCCTACAAATAGTGAATTTATTGCAATGGTGGCTGATAAACTTCGTCTAAAAAATAAGGTATCTTAAATTTAGAAAATTAATGTTTTTTATAGTATAATTGGTTAACTTTTATATAAAATAAAAATTTATGTACAAATATATAGAAATATATAGAAAAAACATGTAAACTTTCTTCATTTACTTATTAATGAAGAAAGTTTATTTTTTTATAAAAATTATTATTAAGGTATTTAATAAATTATTTAGTATAAATCTTCCTTTAAGTAATATGCATAATTAATTTTTAAAAATTAATTATGCATATTCTTTTTTTTTATATCATAAATATTAAAAGATGATTAACAAAGGGGGATAAAGTTATGTCCAACGGGAAAAAAATATTTGATTTTAACAAACACCTTCAAGATAATTTTTGGTTATACATAATAAGTATACTTTGTATATTTACTGGTATTGTTTTAGGAATATATGCCGTTAAATATATGGAAAATTTTGAAAATGAAAGTTTACTTAGTTATTTAAATAGTTTTACTCAAAATATATCTCAAGGTAATTTTAAATATAAAAGTATGTTCAATGATATATTAAAAAATAATTTTCCTATAATTATTGCTATATGGTTTTTAGGTTTAACGATGATAGGAATTCCAATAATATTAATTATAGATTTAATGAAAGGATTTACTGTTGGATTTACTATTAGCTTTGTTATAAAAGCATTTGGGGGGAAAGGTATAGAGATGGCTATATTAGGAATTTTACCTCAAAACATTATATATATTCTATGTATAATAATTTCTTCAGTAATAGCTATGGAATTTTCTTTAAACATAATTAAAGATAAATTAAATAGACAATGGTCAAATAGTATTTTTATAAAAGTATCATCATATTCATTAGTATTTATAATTATTTTTTTTATTCAATGCACAGGTTTTTTAATTGAAACTTTTATTATACCTAATATAATGAAATTAATTATGGTATAGGATGTGAATTTATTTGGATAATAACAATTCTTTTATTAAGGCTATAATTTTATTTTTCAAATGTTTTTTTATTTTAATTATTTTTGCTGACTTATTACCTAAAATAATTGATAAAATTTTGTATAAAATTTACTATTCTAATTTTTATTATAATAGTATTTTTGTAAATTATATAATAAACACCAATAGTAAAATAATATATAATTATATTTACATATTTAGATTATTATTTAATTTTTAATCTAAGTATAAAAGCGTGCAAGTTTAAAATAAATGCACGCTTTTATTATGTAGTAAAGGTAAAATATAATACAATTATAAAATTAAAATTTATATGGAAATAAAAATTTTAATATATGATAAAGAAAATAATTCCTATAATTTTATAATATAAATATGTGATAATTTTAGTTAAAGAGGTAAAACTATCTTTAGAAAGGAGGATTCTACATGAAAAAAAATATAAAAATAACAAGCATTTTAATGTCAATATTATTTACTACTCAAATATTTGTGACAAAAGTTAGTGCAGCGGATAATGATGAATTAAATATAGATGCAAAATCTGTATTACTAATGGAACCAGTATCTGGAAAAATAATTTATGAAAAAAAAGCTCATGATAAATATGCACCAGCTTCTGTAACTAAAATTATGACAATGCTTCTTGCTATGGAAGCCGTAGATAATCATAAAATTAAACTTTCAGATAAAGTTACTATAAGCGAAAATGCTAAAAAAATGGGTGGAAGTACTATGCTTCTAGATACAGGTGAGATTAGAACTGTTGAAGAACTTTTAAAAGGTATTGCAATTGCTTCAGGAAATGATGCCGCAGTAGCTATGGCCGAATATATAGCAGGAAGTGAAGATTCATTTGTAAAACTTATGAATGAAAAAGCAAAAGCATTAGGAATGAATGATACTACATTTAAAAATTGTACAGGATTAAGTGCAGAAGGACATTTAACTAGTGCTTATGACATATCAATAATGTCTAGAGAACTATTAAAGCATCCTACTATTTTAAAATATACTGGAACATATATGGAAACTATATCAGAAGGTAGAAAAACACCTATAGAACTTGTAAATCATAATAAGTTAGTTAGATTTTTTAAAGGGTGTGATGGATTAAAAACTGGTTTTACAAATGAAGCTAAATATTGTATTTCTGCTACAGCAGTAAGAGATGGAGTAAGAATGCTTACAGTAATTATGGGCTCACCTACTTATAAAATAAGAAATAAAGATGCTAGTATGCTTTTAAATTACGGTTTTTCAAAATATGAATCTAAAAAAATTATATCTAAAGATGAAGAAATAGAAAAAATTCCTATAAACAAACAAGGAGACAAATATTTTATAGCTAAAGCTGCAAAAGATTTAGAAATTATAATTGAAAAAGGTGTAAATAAAAAAATAGACAAAAAATGTATATTAAACATTGATAAAAATAAGAGAGAATATAAAAAAGGTGAAATTATAGGTTATTGTGAAGTGTATATAGATAATACTTTAGTAGGTAAAATAGAAATATATACTGATAGAGATTTTAAAATAGGAGGATTACTAGAGAATTTTAAAAGTAATTTAAAAAATATGTTTGAAAAAGCAATATAAATAAAAATAGAAGAACATAAATATTTTAATATTTATGTTCTTCTATTTTTATTTGTAAAATGTAGCATAAAGCTATAAAATATTTATATATTATTAAAACATTTATTAGGGGAGATTTTTATGGCTTTAAATATAAAAGTTGGTGATTTTGAAGGACCATTTGATTTGCTTTTACATTTAATAAAAAAAAATCAGATGGATATATATGACATAAAAATATATGACATAACTAATCAATATATTGAGTACATAAATCAAATGAAAGAATTAGATTTAGAAATTACATCTGAGTTTATATTAATAGCTGCTACATTATTAGAGATTAAATCAAAAATGCTACTTCCAAAATTAAAAGAAGAGGAGCTATCAATAGATGAAGAATCCGATCCTAGAAAAGAATTAGTTTCTAAACTTATAGAGTATAAAAAGTTTAAATATATAGCTAATTATTTAAAAGATAAAGAAGAATCTAGAAAAATAGTTTTTACTAAAAAACCAGAAATAATTGAAGATAAAAATAATAAAAATGATAATTTAGAAATACTTAATAGTTTAACTATAATTGATCTTTATAATATATATAACGAATTAATAGAAAAATATAATAATAAAATAAATAAAGAAAATGTTATAGAAAGGCAAATATCTTTAGATGCTTATAAAATAGAAGATAAAATAATTTATTTAAAAGAAAAAATATTAAAACATAATCATTTACTTTTTTCTAATGTAGTACAAGAGTGTAAAAATAAAATAGAAATAGTAGTAACATTTTTGGCTATGTTAGAGTTGATAAAACTTAAAGAAATAAAAGCAATACAAGAAAAGAATTTTACTGAAATTTATTTAGAAAGGATATATGACAATGAATAGTAAAACAGAAGAAAAAAATTTATCAAAAAAACAAAAATATTTTTCTATTATTGAATCTTTAATATTTGTATCAGGAGAGCCATTAAAGCTTAAAGAAATAGCTTCAATTATTGAACTTGATATCGAGTCAACAAAAGAAATAATGAAAGAATTGATTAAAAAATATGATAATTTAGAAAGAGGGATAGAATTAGTTAATATTGAAGATGGATATCAGTTTGTTACTAAATCTGAAAATAGTAATTATATTCAGAAACTTTTAAAAACAAACACAAGACAATCTTTATCTCAAGCAGCATTGGAAACATTGTCAATTATTGCATATAAACAACCCGTTACTAGAATTACTATTGATGAAATTAGAGGTGTTAAAAGTGATAAAGCTATTTCAACTTTGTTAGAAAAAGGACTTATTAAAGAATCAGGTAGATTGGAAGTTGCAGGAAGACCTATATTATATTCAACTACCGATAAATTTCTTTTATATTTTGGTTTAGAAAATTTGCAACAAATGCCTTCTTTAGATGAATTTCTAAAATTAGAAGATATAAATAATATAGATATATAAAAATAAAAACTAAGGAGAAAGTCCTTAGTTTTTATTTTGTTTAGATTTATTTGAAATATTTTTAATACTTTCTATTAACTGAGGTATAGAATCTATTATTTTATCTAAAGAATTATCGTATTCTACAGGAAGTAGTTTAACAGAATCATTTTTTAATACTAAAAAAGCTATTGGTCTTACAGTAACTCCAGCTCCAGAGCCTCCTCCAAAAGGAAATTTTGAATTTTCAGATTTACAATTAGAAGATGAAAATTCACTTCCTCCCCCAGCAAATCCAAAAGAAACTTTTGATATAGGAATAATTAAAGAACCATCTTTAGATTCTATTGCATCTCCCACTATTGTATTAACATCTACCATTTCTTTAATATGTGACATAGTAGTTTTCATTAAATTATCAACAGGATGATTTTCCATTATTTTCCCTCCGATTTGTTATATATTAAAATTAATATTTTTAGAATTATTTATATTATCGATATTTTTCTTTATTAAAATAATAATATAAATAATTTTAGCTAAATTTACAAAAACTATACTACTTAAATCAATATTTATAACATCATTTTTAAAATCCGGGTCTATATCTAATTTATAATAATTTATTTTAAATATTGTATTTAAAGAAGTATATATTAATGAAGATATAGAATTAAGTATTCCATAGATTAATGCAGTAGTAGATGCATCAAAAAATCCTATTTTTAATTTAATTGTTATATTTAATTTAGGTTTATATTTAAAAAAATTTATATTATTAAGTATATTTTTTATATTATCTGCATTATAATCAAATTTTTTTAAAAAATCTAAATTGTATTTTTTTTTATTTTTTTCCCTTTTTCTAAAGTTAATTTTAAAATTATATAAAAATAAATTTAAAGAAGAATTTTTATAATTTAAATTTATTTTTATTGGAATAGGTATAAACATTATTAATATTATTAATATAAATATGAAAAATATCCATAACATAACAAAATCCTCCAATATATAAATTATTATAACCTAATAAATATATTTTATTTATAAATATAAATTTTGTTTTTGATTAATCTATAATGGGTAAAATTTTCTTGATTAATAAAATAAAAAATGAAAAAAATAAAATAGAAGGGAGTGAGATTATGAAAAGTTTTAAAAAAAATAAACTTATTTTTTTAATGACTTCTTTTTTTATATTTATTAATATTTTTAAAATAAATACTAAAGCACAAGAAATAAATGTAGATGCTAGAAATGCTGTTGCGATTGACAGTAAAACTAAAATTATATTATATGAAAAAAATGCACATATGTTAGTTCCTATGGCTAGTACAACAAAGATAATGACAGCATTAGTAGCAATTAATTATGGAAATTTAGATAAAAAAATAGAAATATCAAGCAAAGCCGCCTCGATAAAAGGTTCAACAGTAGGATATAAAAAAGGAGAGTTGATTACTTTAAGAGAGCTTTTATATGGATTAATGTTGAGATCTGGAAATGATGCTGCTATTGCTATTGCTGAGGGAATAGCTGGAAGTGTAGATGAATTTGTAAAGCTTATGAATACTTACGCTGTTCAAATAGGTGTACTTAATACTCATTTTGAATCACCACATGGTCTTGATAGTGAAGAACATTATTCAACAGCTTATGATTTAGCTGTTATCACGTCTAAAGCAAAGGAAAATGAATTGTTTAATGAAATAGTAAAATCAAAAGATGTAGATGGGAATAGTCAAAATTTTTCTAGAAGCTTTCATAATATAAATAAAATATTATGGCAGATTCCTAATGCAAATGGAGTAAAAACAGGTTATACAGGTAAAGCTGGAAAATGTTTAGTTTCATCAGTAAATATTCAAGGGAATGATGTAATTATTGTTGTGTTAAATTGTCCTAATAGATGGAATGAAACTCAAAAAATTAATGATTATATAAATAAGAAGTATGAATTTAAAAAAATATTTTCTAAAAATGATATAGTAAAAGAAATTTTAATAAAAAATGGAGAAAATCCATTAAAAATTAAAGTTAATAAAGATATAATTTTACCTATAAAAAAAGATTCTGATTACAAAATTAAAATTAATATACCTAATTACAATTTATATGCTCCAATTAACAAAGGAAGTAAAATAGGGAATATAACTATATATTTAGATGATAAAAACATATATAAAGAATCTTTGGAATCTAATAATTATGTTAAAGACAAAAATATATTAAAAAAATGGCTTTTTAAAAAATAAAACCAAAAAACTCTAAGTTTAAATTATTATATATAGACTTAGAGTTTTTTGGTTTTTATTAAAATTTTTTAGAAATAGATTAAAATTTTATTTTAAATTATTGTAACAATTTTTTAATTAATAAATATTCTAATAATATAAGGATTTTTTAGTCAAAAGATAGTCTTAGGAGGTATTAATATGAATTATGAAATACGCGATTGTATAGATGCAGGAACTGAATATTGTCCTTGCCATTTAGCTGAAACTGGTGACTGTATATTGTGTTCTCAACTTTCTGGCAAAAATTTTTGTGATTGTATAAATTGGAAAGGAGTATGTATTTATCAAGAATATATATGGAATAATGGCAAAGCAAAATCAGGGAGAAAAATTTATAACTGTAAAATAGTAAAAAAAGAATATTTAGAAAAAAATGTAATATTATTAACAATATCTATACCACATAGTTTAATCAAAAATTTAGTACATCCTGGTAGTTATGTTTTTTTGCGAAATCCTAAAACATCCCAATTTTATGATGTTCCTATATCTATTATGGATTTAAATACTGAAGAAAATATTATATCTATTGTCATTGAATTAAAAGGAATAAAAACTAAAAGTATTAATATGTTAAACGAAGGTGATAGTGTTCTTATTAGAGGTCCTTATTGGAATGGTGAGCTTGGACTTAGGAATATATATAAAAGTAAAGAAGGTACTTCTATTATAATTACTAGAGGAATAGGTATGGCTCCTATGGTTCCAGTATTAAAAAAACTTTATTCAAATGGGAATAAAATTATAGTAATTATAGATAAAGTAAACTATAAAAATATATTTATAAAAAGTTATTTAGAAATGTGTAATTGTGAAGTAATAAATTGTAATACGTTGCAAAATGGCGATATTTCTGAAGAACTAAAAAAAATAATTGATAATTTTTTATTAAAAGAAAATATAAATTTAATCCATAGCTCAGGACCGGATATTCTAAATTATAAAATTTTAGAATATATAGGTGAAAAAGTAGATTTTTCTTGCTCTAATAATGCTAAAATGTGTTGTGGAGAAGGAGTATGTGGAGCTTGTGCTACAAGATATAAGGGACATAAAGTAAAAAAACTTTGTAAAGTACAAATAGAACCAAAATATATTTTTGAAGGAAGAAGACTAATATAAAAAATTGCTTGGAGGAATAATTATGAAAGTTATTGTTATAGGTGGAGGATGGTCAGGATGTGCTGCAGCTATTAGTGCTAAAAAAGCAGGAGCACAGGTTACATTATATGAAAAAACAGATATGCTTTTAGGTCTTGGAAATGTAGGCGGAATAATGAGAAACAATGGAAGGTTTACAGCAAGCGAAGAATTAATTGCTTTAGGTGGTGGAGATTTAATAAAAATAACAGATTCATGTACTAGGCATAAAAATATTGATTTTCCAGGTCATAAGCACGCATGGCTTTATGATGTAAACAAAATAGAACCTAAAGTAAGAAATTATTTAGAAGAACTTGGTATAGAAATTAATTTTATATCAAGAGTTATAGATATAGAAAAAGATGGCAATAAAATAAAGGGTATATATTTATCAGATGGCTCTTATATAGAAGGAGATGTATTTATTGAAACTACAGGATCTACCGGCCCTATGGGGAATTGTTTAAGATATGGGAACGGATGTTCAATGTGCGTACTTAGATGTCCTGCTTTTGGCCCAAGAGTAAGTATAAGCTCTAGAGCTGGAATTGATGATTTACAAGGTGAAAGAGATGATGAATCTTTTGGAGCGATGAGTGGTTCATGTAAACTTGCAAAAGAAACTTTATCAAATGAAATTGTAAAAGAACTAGATGAAAAAGGAGTTGTTGTTCTAAAAGTGCCTCCTGAAGATGTAAATTTAGATAAATTAAAAATTAAAGTTTGTCAGCAATATGCATTAAAAGAATTTGCAGAAAATATAGTACTATTGGACACAGGTCATGCAAAACTTATGACATCTTATTATAATCTTGAAAAGCTTAGAAAAATACCAGGACTTGAAAATGTAAAGTATATAGATCCTTATGCAGGAGGGAAAGGAAATTCAATTAGATATTTATCTGTAGCACCAAGAACTGATGATATGAAAGTTAAGGGATTAGAAAATCTTTTTTGTGCCGGAGAAAAAGCTGGATTATTTGTAGGACATACTGAAGCTATATGTACTGGTGCTTTAGCAGGACATAATGCAGTAAGAAATGCATTAGGTATGCCTCTTTTGATTTTACCTAAGAGCATTGCTATTGGAGATATAATTTCTTATGCAAATTATAAAATGATGACGAAAGAAGGCCGTAGAAATAGATATACATTTGCTGGAGCAGAATATTTTGAAAGAATGAAATCTTTAGAATTATATACTACTAATATTGATGAAATAAAATCAAAAATTGATAAATTAAATTTATCAAATATTTTAAGCGAAAAATTAATTTAAATAAAAAACACTTAATTACAATTTAAAAGAATTTATATAAATCCTTTTAAATTGTAATTAAGAAATATTATTATGTAGATAATTTTTGAACATCATTATTGTTTGTTTATTTTAATAAATTATATATAGCTTTAGTATATATTTCAAAAGCAGTAAATATATCTTCTAATATAATATGTTCATTAGGTTGATGAGCTGTTTTAACTTTACCAGGCATAATTGCACCAAAAGCCACACAGTTATCTATTGCTCTTGCATAAGTAGCTCCTCCTGAAGAAATAGGTTTAGATTTTATATCATGTGTAACTTCTTGATATACATTTGTAAGAGTACGAATTAAAAAGCTATCTTTAGGAATATAAATAGGTTTTAACCAATCATATTCTATGTAATCAAGTTCATACTTACAAGCTGTTTTAATTATTTTGTCTACTATATCAGATTTATTTATAGTTACAGGTATGCGTACATCTATAAATAAAGATTCACGTTCTTTTAAGCTTATTTTACCTATATTAAATTTAAGTTTTCCAGAATCTTCATCTTCACAATTTCCAAAAATATTTACAGCAAAAGGATCTTCTTTAATTTCATTTGAAATAAAGTCAATAACTTTTGAAGTAACTCCTATATTTTTTAAAGCTATAGCAAGTCGATTTATTGCATTAATTCCATTTTCAGCAACTTGAGCATGAGCAGATTTCCCTAAAATTTTTATTCCTGATTTTAAAATTTTATAATCGTATTTTAGTCTATTAAGTTCATTTTCTAATTCAAATTGTTTTTCTCCATTATATATAATATTATCAGGTACAGAATTAAAGGTAGTTCCTCCTTCTAAAAAAATTCCACTATCATTTTTACATTCTAAAATAAATTGAAGAAGTCCTTTTTCTGCATAAATAACAGGAAATACAGAATCGGGAGAAAATCCTATATTAGGCCTTTCCTCTTTTTTTATATATTCTTTCATATCTCGCCATAAATTTTCTTCATCAGTTCCAAATATAAATCTTATTCTTTTATTAAATACTATTCCTAAATTCATAAGGGCTTTAACTGCATATAAAGCGGTAAGAATAGGACCTTTATCATCTTGACTCCCTCTTCCATATAATTTACCATTTTCAACTACAGGGTAAAATGGATTATAATTCCAAAGATCTAAATTACCAGGAGGAACTACATCTATATGTCCCAATATTCCTATTATTTCTTCACCTTCTCCAACTTCTGCATATCCATAATATCCCATTGGATCATAATAAATCTTAAAACCTAAATTTCTACATATTTCAAGTGTTTTTTTTAATGCTTTATCAATATTTTCACCAA
Source organism: Clostridium sp. USBA 49 (assembly GCF_900167505.1). Taxonomy (NCBI): domain Bacteria; kingdom Bacillati; phylum Bacillota; class Clostridia; order Eubacteriales; family Clostridiaceae; genus Clostridium; species Clostridium sp. USBA 49. The sequence continues at coordinate 326,827 of NZ_FUYD01000002.1, read as the reverse complement.
ATGGATATTTACTTGAATTTTCGCTAAGTATACTAGGTATACTCACTAATTCCTTAATAGAATCAATTAAATTAACTTGTAATAATTTTAATTCTTTTTTTATGTCTTCATTTTTTAACATAAAAAACATCACCAACTTTCATAAATATAATTATATTTTGTTCATTAATAAAATTTTTATATTATTATTTTATACTTATTTAAATAAATTTGGATATTATATTTTTATAGTCTATAATGTAAATAAGTAAAATTTTTATAAACAATAAAATATTATTATTTATATTTGTAGGAGGATACTATGCTGGAAAGATTACAAAAATATATGGCTGAATGTGGTATAGCTTCAAGAAGGAAATGTGAAGAAATTATAATTTCTGGTAGAGTTAAAGTAAATGATAAAATAATAACACAATTAGGATATAAAATAGACAGAAAAAAAGATATTATAGCTATAGATGGAAAAATAATAAAACCTGAACAAAAAAAAATTTACATAGCTTTAAATAAACCAACAGGTTATTTATCTACTGTAAAAGATGATAGAGGGAGAAAAACTATTTTAGATTTAGTAAAAACAAAAGAAAGGATATATCCTATAGGTAGATTAGATTATGATACTTCAGGACTCATTTTACTTACTAATGATGGTGAAATTTATAATAAAATTATTCATCCTAGGCAAATAATAAAAAAAACATATATTGCAAAGCTTAAAGGTATACCTACAAATTTAGAAATAAATAAATTTAAAAATGGAATTGATATAGGAGGATATATTACAGCTACTGCAGATTTTAGATTAATTAATATACTGGGAGAAAATTGTGAAGTAGAAATAAAAATTCATGAAGGTAAAAATAGACAAATTAGAAGAATGTGTGAAAAAATAAATCATCAAGTAATTAGCTTGAAAAGAATATCTATAGGTGAAATTAAACTTGGAAATTTGGAATTGGGTAAATTTAGAAATTTAACTCAAGAAGAAATTCAATATTTAAAAACTTTATAAAAAATATACAGAATCAATTATTAGTGTTTTTATGCCATTTATTAATATAAAATGATAAAAATTAACGAATACTTATGTTGAATAAATGAAAGATATGTTGATTAATTTTTCATTAAATGATAAAATGAAATAAATTATTCATTTATCTGTCAAATATGAAGAAAGGATTGGAGTAAAATGGATGAAAACAAACAAGATTTGATGAGAATAATACAAATGAAGTTTCCGCGGCTTAGTAAAGGCCAAAAATTAATAGCAGAATATATTTTAAAACATTATGATAAAGCTGCTTTTATGACTGCAGCTAAACTTGGTACAAGTGTTGGGGTTAGTGAATCAACCGTAGTACGATTTGCAAACGAATTAGGATTTAGTGGTTATCCCAAACTTCAAAAAGCACTACAAGAACTTATCAAAAACAAATTAACTACAGTTCAAAGAATAGAACTTTCTAATGATTTTGTAAGTCAAGAAACAGCTCTTAAAGGAGTATTAAAATCCGATATGGAAAATATAAGAGCTACTTTAGAAAAAATAAATCACAAAACTTTTGAGGAAGTTGTAAATAGCATTTTTAATGCTAAAAAAATTTACATAATAGGGCTTAGGAGTTCAACTGCTATTGCAGAATTTTTAGGATTTTACTTAAATCTTATTTTAGATAATGTTAAAGTTGTTACTTATGGAATTAGTGATATATTTGAACAAATGATTAATATATCAAAAGAAGATTTAGTAATTGGTATTGGATTTCCTAGATATGCAGCAAGAACTATAGAAGCACTTAATTTTGCGCAAAGCAGAGGTACAAAAGTTGTAGCAATAACTGATAGCTTACTATCACCATTAGCTTCAAGAGCCGATTACACATTAATTGCTCAAAGTAATATGGCCTCTTTTGTTGATTCCCTTGTAGCACCTTTAAGTGTAATTAATGCTCTTATTATTGCTGTAGGATTAAGAGAAAAAGAAAAAATAGCTTCAACTTTTAATGAATTAGAAAATATTTGGGGAGAATACAGAGTATACTCTAATAGAAATAAAGATGAATAATAATTTATAAAAGAATCTAATATTTTATATTTTTAAAATTGCAATAATACATGCATTAAATATATTTTAAATAAATTGTTGTTGCAAATATAAAAAATAAAGAAAAGTTTATTAAAAGCTTTTTCTTTATTTTTTATATTTGTATTGAATAAATTATAGTAATATATTAAATTTATAATATAATAAATACAAATGGTGGTGGTGCTATGGCCAAGGTTATAGTTATTGGTGGCGGACCTGCAGGAATGATGGCAGCAATAACAGCTGCTAAAAAACATGATGTAATATTAATTGAAAAAAATGAAAAGTTAGGAAAAAAATTATTTATTACAGGTAAGGGAAGATGTAATATTACTAACGCAAAAGATATAAGTGATTTTTTTGATTATATACCAAGTAATCCTTATTTTTTATATAGTTCGTTATATTCTTTTACAAATGAAGATACTATTGAATTTTTCAATAAATTGGGAGTTAAACTAAAGATAGAAAGAGGAGATAGAGTTTTCCCTGAATCAAATAAATCTTCAGATATTATTAATGCTTTTAATAATGCAATTAATAAAAATAATGTGAAAGTATTATTAAATACTAAAATAAAAGAAATAATTGAAGAAAATAAAGTTATAAAAGCAGTAAAGCTTCAAGATAATTCTATCTTAAAAGGAGATTATTTTATTATTTGCACTGGAGGATTATCCTATCCTAAAACTGGATCTACTGGAGATGGATTAATTTTTGCTAAAAAATTAGGACATAATATAATCCTTCCTAGACCTTCTTTAGTACCAATAGTAATTGAAGAAGAATGGATTAAAGAATTACAAGGCTTATCATTAAAAAATATAGAGTTTAATGTAAAAAACGAAAAAAATATAACTGTATTTAATGACTTTGGGGAAATGATTTTTACACATTTTGGAATTTCAGGACCGTTAGCTTTAAGTGCAAGCAGAATGATTTGTGAAAATGGTAAATTTAAAGTAATCATTAATTTAAAGCCAGCTTTAAATTCAGAAGAATTAGATAAAAGGGTTCAAAATGATTTTTCTAAATATATCAATAAAAGTTTTAAAAATTCTTTAAATGATTTATTACCACAAAAATTAATTCCTATTATTGTAAAATTATCCAATATAAATCCTGATAAAAAAATTAATTTAATTACAAAATCAGAAAGAAAAGCTCTAGTTAATCTTCTTCAAAATTTTACTTTAACAGTAAAAGGATTAAGACCAATAGAAGAAGCTATAATAACTTGTGGTGGAATTGATACTAAAGAAATTAATTCATCAAATATGAAATCAAAGATTATTAAAAATCTTTCTTTTGCTGGAGAAATTATAGATGTAGATGCTTATACAGGAGGCTTTAATATACAAATAGCATTATCCACAGGGTACCTTGCTGGTAAAAAAGTAGATGAAATATAATTTAAAATTTATGTATAGTTTTTAAAAGAAGGTGAATAAAACATGAAATTATCTGTAGCAATTGATGGACCTGCTGGAGCAGGTAAAAGTACTATTGCTAAAATGTTAGCAAATAGATTTAATTTAATATATATAAATACTGGTGCCATGTATAGAGCTATAACACTAAAAGCTATAGAAAAAAATATTTTGCCGCAAGATAAAATTAAGTTATTAAATTTAGTAGAAAATTTAAATATGATTTTTAAAAATGATGAACTTTTTATTGACGGAGAAAATGTTAATAATAAAATTTATTTGCCTAATATAAGTAATAACGTTTCTAACTATGCGGCAATTCCAGAAGTTAGAGAAAAATTAGCTGCTATGCAAAAAAAAATCGCTGAAAAATATAATGTAGTAATGGATGGAAGAGATATTGGAACTGTTGTTCTTAAAGATGCTCCAATTAAATTTTATTTAACTGCTAGTTGTGAAGAGAGAGCCAAAAGAAGATATAATGAATTATCTTTACAAGGAATATCAACAAATTATAATGAAATATTAAATGAGATTATAAAACGAGATTATATGGATTCAAATAGGGAAAATAATCCATTAAAAAAAGCAGATGATGCTATTTTAATAGATTCATCTAATTTATCTATTGATGATGTTGTTAATAAAATGTCATATTATATACAAGAATTTATAAATAAAAATAATAATATAGATATCTAGCATAAAAACTAAATGTGATATATCAATCAGTAGTTTGTTTTTAACACAACAAGAGATAATCAGTATTTTACTAAATCTCTGAATTAAATTTTGAATATTGATATCTATAATAATTTTTAATATAAAAAAATAAATGAATTTTTAGGAGAGTGTAGAATATGGAAAAAAATAGAGATATGGAAATTAGTGAGCAAGTTGATTTTATGAATAAAAATGATTTTATAATTTCAGTTGGACAAATTGTAAAAGGCAACATAATTTCAATTAATGATAAAGAGATATATATTGATTTAGGAACAAAAACAGAAGGATATCTTCCTATAGAAGAAGTTACTAGTGAAAATGATGTAAAGCTCATAGATATTTTTAAAGTTGGTGAAGAAGTAGAAGCAAAAGTAATTAAAATAAGGAATGAAGATGGATACATAGTTTTATCTAGAGTAGAAATTGAAAGGGAAGAAGCTTATAAGGAAGTAGAAAATGCTTTTAATAATAATATTTCGTTAAAAGTAAAAATTGTTCAAGTGGTTAATGGAGGATTAATTACAAACTATAAAGGAGTTAAAATATTTATACCAGCTTCTCATGTAGAACTTACTCATGTTGATGATTTGGAAGAATATATAAATAAAGAATTCAATATAAAAATTATAGAATATATTAAAAATAAAAAAGGATTTAAAATTGTAGGTTCAAGAAAAGAATTACTTATAGAAGATAAAAATAAAAAAGAAGAAGAAATATGGGAAACGTTAAAACCCAATACTGTTATAAACGGAAAGGTAAAAAGACTTACAAATTTTGGAGCTTTTATAGATGTTAATGGAATTGATGGGCTTTTACATGTATCCGAAATATCTTGGGGAAAAGTTAATAAAGCTAGTGATATACTAAACATAGGAGATGTAATACAAGTATATATATTAGATGTTGATAAGGATAACAAGAAATTATCTTTGAGCATGAAAAGACTTGTAGAAAATCCATGGAAAAATGTTGATATAAAATACCCTGTTGGCAATATAGTTTTAGGAAAAATAGTAGGACTTACTGATTTTGGTGCATTTATTGAATTGGAACCAGGTGTTGACGGATTAGTGCATATATCTCAAATAAGCAATAAAAAAATTAATAATCCAAAAGATGTTTTAAATATAGGACAACAAATAAAAGCAAAAATTATAGATGTTAATAAAGAAAGAAAAAAAATAGAATTAAGTATAAAAGAAGTTGAAAATATTTAAATAAGAATAAATTCAAATAAAAAAGGCTATTTTAAAAATAGCCTTTTTTATTTGAAAATAATATTGGTGGAGGAAGATGGATTCGAACCATCGAAGTCAGAGACAACAGATTTACAGTCTGCCCCCTTTGGCCACTCGGGAATTCCTCCTTATAAAAAAATACTGGAGCTGGCAATAGGAATCGAACCTACAACCTGCTGATTACAAGTCAGCTGCTCTACCGTTGAGCCATGCCAGCATACATGGTGGACCTTCAGGGACTCGAACCCCGGACCAACCGGTTATGAGCCGGTTGCTCTAACCAACTGAGCTAAAGATCCAAATTACAATATTTATTATATATTTATTTAAGTATATTGTCAATAAAAAATTATTAAATTATGATTTAAGATAATGTTTTAATATATCACAATTTTTGTTGGTAACTGTACAAAAATAATTAAAAAAAGCAGAAATAAAACTGGTGCTAATATTTTAAAAATTCTGAAACATTTTTTAAAAATTGGTGACATAAAAAATATTAAATTTGATTTATTTTATTTGACTTAATACTTTACAAGAATTATACTAATAATGGAAGTAAGTATATAAATTTATGAGGATTATTCTATGAAAAATTATGATTTATTAAATAAAAAAAATATAAAAGACTTTTTAATATTGAATGATTTGAGAAAACATTTTAATGTTTTAAATGAAGATTTTTATGAATGTTATACAAATAAAAATTTTGCAAGACAAATTATAATGCGTAAAAATATTAGACTTTTAAAAAAATATGATAATGTAGTAGGATATATATGGATATCAAAATATAATAAAAAATATTATGTAATCAATTCTATGTATGTAAATGAACAGGAAGATATTGTAAATAAATACAAAGATCTTATTAATTTAATACCTTATAAAAAAATTTTTATATATACATGTGAAAAAAATGATTTTAATTATGATGTATTAAAAAGCATAGGTTTTAAAAAATTAGATGGTACTTATGAAATGAATGTAGACATTTCTTCTATTTTGATACCTTTTATTACAAACGATTTACAATTTGAAACATTAGAAAAGGGAAAACATGAACAAATTAGATGTAATATTCAGAATGAAGTATTTAAAAACGATACTAGAACACCATTGAATGTAAATGATATATATTTTGATGAAATGCAAAAATACTATTTTAAAGATGGAGCAGTTTTAATGAAAAAAAATAATAAATACATAGGATATGGCCAAATAATTATAAATAATAATATTCCAACCATAGTTAATGTTGGTGTATTAAAAGAGTATAGAGGAAAAGGTTATGGGAAAAATTTAATATATTATTTATTTAAAATTCTTAAAAAACACAATTTTGAGCAAGTAAATTTAAAAGTTTCTTCCACTAACTATGTTGCTATAAATCTTTATAAAAGTATAGGATTTACAATAAAAAAAGAAATACATAACTGGGAATACGAAAAATAAATCGACACAAATTAGTGGCGATTTATTTTTCATTTTTTTTGTAGAATTAAATATTTTTCAAGTCCAAGTGATAATATATTTATTGCTTTTTTCAAATCTTCACAATTTATACAATATGATAAACGTATTTTATCTTTTCCAAGCTCTTTAGAAGCATAAAATCCTTCAGCAGGAGCTACCATTATTGTTTCATTATTATAGCTAAAATCAGTTAAAAGCCATTTTGCGAAATCTTCTGCATCTTGAATTGGAAGCTTTACTATTATATAAAAAGCTCCAGATGGTTTTTTGCAGACTACTCCTGGTATTTTAGAAAGATTATTATACATTATATTCCTTCTAGTTTCATATTCTGCTTTTACTTCATTAAAATAACTTCTAGGAGTATTTATCAAACTAGCTGCAGCTAATTGTTCAATAGTAGCACAACTTAATCTAGCCTGACATAATTTCAATATTTCTTTCATTAAATCTTTATTTTTTGAAGCAATTAAACCAATTCTAGCCCCACAAGCACTATAGCGTTTTGATATGCTGTCTATTAAAATTACTCGGTCTAAGATGTCTGACATAGATAACATAGATGTGAATTTCAAATCATCATATATAAATTCCCTATATACTTCATCTGCAATAATATATATATTATATTCTTTTGCTATATCTGCAAGCATTCTTATTTCATCATAACTATAAACAACACCGGTAGGATTTCCAGGATTTGAAATAAGTATGGCTTTAGTTCTATTTGTTATTTTATCAGTTATTGTTTTTTTATCAGGCAGGTGAAACCCATCTTCAGGATTAGTAAGAAAAGAAACAACTTTTACATTAGCAATACTTGAAAAACTGTTGTAGTTAGTATAAAATGGTTCCGGAATTATTATTTCATCATCTACATCACAAATTGACATTAATGCAAAAGTTAATGCTTCACTGCCACCGTTAGTTATCATAATTTCATCTTCCTCAAAATCAATATTCAAAGTTTTATAATATTTTATAAAACTTTGAATAAGTTCTGGTATTCCTTGAGAGTTAACATAAGATAAAATAGATTCATTAAAATTCTTAATGGTTTTTAAAAAAATATCTGGAGTTTTTATATCAGGCTGACCTATATTAAGATGATATATTTTTATGCCTTTTTTTTGGGCAGCTTCAGCAAAAGGTGCTAATTTTCTAATTGGAGAAAATTGCATATTTTTAATTCTATTAGAAAAATCCATAATTATCCTCCTAATTATTAAGGTATGTATATTATATTCATATAGTGAAATTTAATTTACAGTTTATTGTGATTTAATCATAATATAAATTCATAAAAATACAATAAGATTTGAATGAAAATATAATAATAAATTCAATATTCAAATAATTTGTTCTTTTAAAATTAACTGAATATATACCGTTAATTTTACAACAATTTTTTATTTGTGTCTACTATTTTGTGGATGTAAATAAAAATTACTTTTAAAAAAATAATAAATTATATATAATATTACTTATGGTATATTGCTTAAAAATTATATAATACACATTATAAAAAAGGAGAATTAAAATGAATAAATCAAATATTCTTAAATATTTTATAGAAACTTGGGGATGTCAAATGAATGAAGAAGATTCTGAAAAATTATCAGGTATGCTTAAGTCATTAGGATATATAAGAACAAATAAAAAAGAAGAAGCTTCTATTATTATATTTAACACTTGCTGTGTTAGAGAGAATGCAGAACTTAAAGTTTATGGTAATCTAGGAGCGTTAAAAAATTTAAAGCAAAAAAATCCAGACATAATAATAGCCGTTTGTGGTTGTATGATGCAACAAGAAGGTATTGCTAATAATATAATAAAAAAATATCCTTTTGTTGATATTATATTTGGAACTCATAATTCATATAAATTCCCAGAATATTTAAATAGAGTTAAACAAGAAGGAAAATCAATAATTGAAGTTACTAACAAAGAAGAAGGAATTATAGAAGGAATTCCTATAGATAGAGAAAGTAATATAAAAGCTTTTGTTACTATAATGTATGGTTGTAATAATTTTTGCACTTATTGTATAGTGCCTTATGTAAGAGGGAGAGAAAGAAGTCGAAAGCCAGAGAATATAGAAGCAGAAATAAAAGATTTAGTTTCTAATGGATATAAAGAAATTACTTTACTTGGCCAAAATGTAAATTCTTATGGTAATGGACTTACTGAAGATATAAATTTTGCAAAATTATTAAAAAGAATTAATAATATTGATGGACTTGAAAGAATTAGGTTTATGACTTCTCATCCTAAAGATTTATCTGAAGAATTGATAGAAACCATTGCTCAATGCAATAAAGTTTGCGAACATATACATCTTCCAGTTCAATCTGGTTCATCTAATATATTAAAAAAAATGAATAGACAATATGACAGAAAGCAATATCTAGATTTAGTAAAAAAAATAAAAAAAAGTATTCCTAATATATCTTTAACCACAGATATAATTGTAGGATTCCCTGGAGAAACCGAGAAAGATTTTGAAGAAACACTTAGTTTAGTAAAAGAAGTTGAGTTTGATTCAGCATTTACTTTTATATATTCTAAAAGGAAAGGTACTCCTGCATATGATATGGATAATCAAGTTGATGATGAAATTAAACATGAAAGATTTAACCGTTTAATAGAAGTTGTTAATGAAATTAGTTATAAAAATAATAAATCTTATTATGGTAAAGTTGTTGAAGTTTTAGTTGAAGGACGAAGCAAAAATGACATAAATAAATTAACAGGTAGAACTAGGACCGGAAAATTAGTTAATTTTACAGGAAGTTTTGACAGCATAGGTAAATTAGTAAATGTAAAAATAACTGAACCGCTTTCATTTTCATTAAATGGTGAGCAAATATAATTAATTTTATAAAAGTAAACAAAAGAGGTGATACCATGGCACTAACTCCAATGATGCAGCAATATTTAGAAGTAAAGGATAAATGTAAAGATAGTATTTTATTTTTTAGATTAGGTGATTTTTATGAAATGTTCTTTGATGATGCTATAATCGCATCTAAAGAGCTTGAACTTGTTTTAACAGGAAGAGATTGTGGCTTAGATGAAAAGGCACCTATGTGTGGAGTGCCTTTTCATGCTGCAAATTCATATATAACCAAGCTTATCGAAAAAGGATATAAAGTAGCTATTTGCGAACAGTTAGAAGACCCTGGTTTAGCCAAAGGAATTGTAAAAAGAGATATAGTAAAAATTATTACTCCTGGAACTTATACAGACTCAAGTTTTTTAGAAGAAAGTAAAAATAATTATATAATGAGCTTATATGTAGATAATGATAAAAATGAAATAGGTATATGTTTTGCAGATATTTCTACTGGTGATTTTTATTGTACTGAAGGTGAATTTAAAATTTCTTCTATAATAGATGAAATTTCAAAATACTTTCCAAAAGAAGCAGTGGTTGAAAAAAACATAAGCGAAGATTTAATAAAAATTATTAAAGATAATTTTGGTATATTATGTACACTAAAAGAAAATGATTTTTTTACAGAAAATTGTTTTTATAATTTAGAAACTAAATTCAATAATTTTAAAAGAGATTATTATAATTTAAGTTTAATATATGCTAGTAATGGATTGTTAAATTATATAATGGAAACTCAAAAAACGAATCTTTGTAATATTAATGATATGCAATATTATAATATTACTGACTATTTAAGTATTGATGTAAATTCAAGAAAAAATTTAGAAATTACTGAAAGTTTAAAAGATAAAAGTAAAAAAGGGTCTCTTTTATGGGTGTTAGATAAAACTTCTACTGCCATGGGAAGTAGACAACTTAGAAAATGGATAGAACAACCTTTAGTAAATAAAGATAGAATTGAATTTAGGCTAAATGCTGTTGAAGAACTTTCTAAAAATATGGATCTTCAATTAGATTTAAAAGAAGCATTAGATAAAATTTATGATATTGAAAGAATTGTAGGTAAAATAGCTATAAAAAGTATTAATGCAAAAGAATTAATAACTTTAAAAAATTCTATACAAAAGATTCCTAATATCAAAAATATATTAAAAAATTTTAATTCTCCTATGTTAAATGAAATATATAATAATTTAGATGAATTAAAAGATATATATGAACTCCTTGATAAATCAATAAATGAAAATCCATCAATTTCATTAAAAGAAGGGAATATTATAAAAGATGGATACAATTCTGAAATAGATGAATTAAGGAATATAAAGTTAAATGGCAAACAATGGATATCATCTTTAGAGAATAAAGAACGAGAGATTACAGGGATTAAATCTTTAAAAGTAGGTTATAATAAAGTTTTTGGATATTATTTAGAAATAACAAATGCTAATAAAAATATGGTTCCAGAGGGAAGATACATTAGAAAACAAACCCTTTCAAATTGTGAAAGATATATAACACCTGAACTTAAAGAAATGGAGTATAAGATATTAGGTGCAGAAGAAAAATTAATTAATCTTGAATATGAATTATTTGTATATATAAGAGAAAAAATAGAAAAAGAAATATATAGATTAAAGAAAACAGCAAAATTAATAGCTGAGTTAGATTGTCTTAATTCATTAGCATTAGTAGCTTTAGAAAATAATTATTGTAAGCCTAAAATAACAGAAGACGGAAGAATAATTATTGAAGAAGGTCGACATCCTGTTGTAGAAAAGATGCTTCCTCCAGGTACTTTTGTAGCAAATGATTCTAATATTAATAATTATGATGAAAATTTAATATTAATAACTGGCCCTAATATGGCAGGTAAATCTACATATATGCGTCAAATTGCACTTATTACTTTAATGGCTCAAATAGGATCTTTTGTTCCAGCTAAAAAAGCATCAATTTCAATATGTGATAAAATTTTTACTAGGATAGGGGCTTCTGATGATCTTTCATCTGGTAAAAGTACTTTTATGGTAGAAATGTGGGAAGTTTCAAATATATTAAAAAATGCTACTAATAAAAGCTTAATTTTACTTGATGAAATTGGTAGGGGAACAAGTACTTATGATGGATTAAGTATTGCTTGGGCTGTTGTAGAATATATATGTACTACACCTACTATAAAATCTAAAACTTTATTTGCTACTCATTATCACGAATTAACAAAATTGGAAGATCTACTTGATGGTGTAAAAAATTATTCAGTTGCAGTTAAAGAAATAAACAATGAAATTGTTTTTCTTCGTAAAATTATAAGAGGAGGAGCAGATCAATCATATGGAATTGAAGTTGCAAAGTTAGCTGGCCTTCCAGAAGCAGTTATAAAAAGAGCAAAAGAATTATTAATAAGTTTTGAAAAAAATAAAACTGAAAAAAATAAAATTGATAATAAAAATATTATTAACGTAAACCAATCAAGTGATGTTTTAAAAGAAACTGCTGTAAACAGTGATAATAATTTTAAACAAATTAAGTTTAACGATATTGAAAAAGAAAATTTATTAAAAGAGCTAAAAAATATAGATATATTAAATCTTACGCCAATGGAAGGATTTAATAAACTTTATGAATTAATAAAAAAAGCTAAAGCTTTATAAAATGAAGGTGATAATTTGAAGAGGATAAATATACTAGACTTAAATACATCTAATAAAATTGCAGCAGGTGAAGTAGTAGAAAGGCCTTATTCTGTAGTTAAAGAATTAATAGAAAATAGTTTAGATGCTAATGCTAAAAATATAATTATAGAAATATTTGACGGAGGGCAAAAAACTATAAAAATTACCGACGATGGAGAAGGAATCCATCCTGAAGATATAGAAAAAGTATTTTTACCACATGCTACAAGTAAAATAGCGTATGTAGATGACTTATTTAATTTAAACACCTTTGGATTTAGAGGAGAAGCTTTAGCTAGCATCGCAGCAGTTTCAAATGTAATATTTAGAAGCAGGACTTATAATTTTGAATATGGCAGAGAAATATCTATTTCTGGAGGTCACAAAAATTATATTAAAGATGTAGGATCAAATATTGGAACCTATGTAGAGGTTAATGATTTATTTTTCAATGTTCCTGCTAGATTAAAATTTTTAAAATCTCCTCAAAGAGAAGCTGCTCTTATAACAGATATAGTAGAAAGACTTGCTATGATTAATCCTAATATATCTTTTAAATTATACAATAATAATAATAAAGTTTTTTTTACTTTTCCCACCGAAAATTTAATAGATACAATTAGGATTATATATGGTAAAAATGTAGCTAATAATATTACTTATTTTGAAAAACATTCTGATATAGCTTCCATTTATGGATATATAGGTAATGCCGAAATCAGTAGAGGAAGTAGATTAAATCAAAGTATTTACGTAAATAAGCGATATGTAAAAAATAAATTAATAACAACTGCTGTAGAAAATGCTTTTAAATCATTTTTAACTATAAATAAGTTTCCTTTTTTTATTGTATTTATAGAGATATTCCCAGAATTTATTGATGTAAATGTACATCCTACAAAATCTGAAATTAAATTTAAAGATGATCGTTTTATATATAAGTTTGTATTTGATGCTGTTCATGAATCTATACGAAATAATTTTAAAAAAACATTTAATTTTCATATAATAGAAGATGATACTACTAATGCATTAAATAATAATTATATTTATGAAGAAACTTCTAATTCATTTTCTTCTGTACAAATTCCAATAGACTTTAAACAGGATAATTTATTAAATAATATATATAATGAAAGTTCAAATAATGATTATATTTATGGAGAAAAGCTCCCTTTTGATAATGATAGAATTAAAATTAAAGAAGATACAAATAAAGAGGATGTAAATGATATAAATGATAAAGCAAAATTTCCTCCTCTTACAGTAATTGGCCAGTTTAATAATACCTATATACTTGCACAATATAAAGATGAACTTTATATTATTGATCAGCATGCTGCTCATGAAAAAATTAATTTTGAAAAATATATAAAAGATTTAAAAAACAAAAAAGTAGCTGCTCAAATATTGATACCTTCAGAAATAATTGAATTAACTCCTCAAGACTTTATTATATATCTTGAAAATAAAGAAATATTTAAAAATGCAGGATTTAATATTGAAATTTTTGGAGAAAATACTATAAGTATAAGAGAAGTACCTATAATATTAGGAGACATTGAAGTTAAAAATTTATTTCTTCAAATAATCGATAATATCAAATCTTCAGCAAGTATACAAACAGAAGATATTAAATATGATAAAATTGCTAAATTGTCTTGTAAAGCCTCTATAAAAGCAAATAATAAGTTATCTAATATAGAAATGCAAGCTTTAATTGATGAGTTAAGATTTATACAAGATCCTTTTACTTGTCCACATGGTAGACCTACAATTATTAAAATAACTTTAAATGAGCTTGAAAAACGATTTAAAAGAATACAATAAATAAATCACTAGAAAGGAGAGAATACAATGTGAAAGATTTACTAATAATTGCTGGGCCTACAGCTGTAGGTAAAACTTCTATATCTATTGAATTAGCTAAAAATTTAAATGGTGAAATAGTTTCAGCTGATTCTATGCAAATATATAGGTATATGGATATAGGTTCGGCTAAAATAAAAAAAGAAGAAATGCAAGGAATTCCTCATCATTTAATTGATATTATAGATCCTGATGATACTTTTAGTGTAGCACAATATAAAGAAAAAGCTACATCTGTAATTAATGATATTTTATTAAGAAATAAATTACCTATAGTTGTAGGGGGAACTGGATTATATATAAATTCACTTATATGTAATTTAAATTTTGCAAATACAAGCAAAGATGATGATTATCGAAAATATTTAGAAAAACTGGCCAAAGAAAAAGGTAATGAATATGTACATGGAATGCTTCGTGATATTGATATTGAATCTTTTAATAAATTATATCCTAATGATTTAAAAAGAGTCATTCGAGCTTTAGAAGTATTTAAAGTTACTGGTAAAAAAATAAGTGAATTTAATAATGAAGAAAATTTATATGATATTCCTTATAAAATTTATTATTTTGTGCTTAACCTAAATAGAGAAAAATTATATGAAATAATAAATAAAAGAGTAGATGAAATGATAAAAAATGGTTTAATTGAAGAGGTAATTAAACTTAAAAAACTTGGATATACTTCTAATATGCAGTCCATGCAAGGAATAGGATACAAAGAAATACTTTCTTATCTTGATGGAGAAATCAGCCTTGAAGAAGCTATTGATAAAATAAAACAAGGTAGTAGAAATTATGCTAAAAGGCAGTTAACTTGGTTTAAAAAAGATAAAAGAGCTATATGGATTAATAAAGATTCTTTTGCTAATGATAATGAAATAATAGAATTTATAATAAAGAAAGTTAATTTATTAAAAAATAATAAAAATTAAAAGGATTTTTATTATATATAGAGAATATCTATTTATCTAAATTTTTACATGGAGGGGATTTTAATGAACAAAACAACGAATAATTTACAAGATATTTTTTTAAATGGTGCAAGAAAAGCTAAAATACCTGTAACCATATATTTGACTAATGGTTTTCAAATAAAAGGAAATGTTAAAGGATTTGACAGTTTCACAGTTGTTTTGGACTGTGATGGTAAACAAATGCTTATATATAAACATGCAATCTCTACGATAACTCCTTTAAAACCAATTTTATTTAATAATCAATCTACAGAAGAAAATATGTAATATAAAATTTTTAAATTTTAAAAAAGATAGGTAATTAATTTGCCTATTTTTTTTTTACATGTTAATATAATTAAGTTAATATATTTTTGAGGAGGATTTATATATGCTAGATAGTACAATATCTTTTTTAAAAAATAAGTACAATATTAATGATAAAGTGTTTGATTTATGCAATCAAGCATTAATAGATATTAAAAATGAATTTGAATATTATGATAATATAAAAGAATATAATCAAATTAAAGTACTTAATGCATTTCAAGAAGAAAGAATAAGTGACTCACATTTTACTAATTCAAGTGGTTATGGTTATGGAGATATAGGTAGAGATGCTTTAGATAAAGTGTATGCAAAAGTTTTTAATTGTGAAAGTGCTATAGTAAGACCTCATTTTGTTAATGGAACTCATGCTATTGGTGCTGCATTATTTGGTAATTTAAGACCTAATGACACTATGCTTTCAGTATGTGGTACACCATATGATACTTTGCATAATATTATTGGATTAGGGGATAATAAAAATTTAGGTTCATTAAAGGAATATGGTATTAATTATAAACAATTAGATTTAAATCAAGATGGAAAAATAGATTTAAATTTAGTTAAAGATACTATCTTAAAAGATAAAAGTATTAAACTTATCCATATTCAGCGTTCAACTGGTTATGGCTGGAGAAAATCTTTATTAATTTCTGACATAAAAGAAGTAATTAATATTGTTAAATCAATTAATCCTAATATAATATGTTTTGTAGATAATTGCTATGGAGAATTTATAGATAAATTAGAACCTACTGAAGTAGGCGCAGATTTAATTGCAGGATCACTTATAAAAAATATAGGAGGAGGTATAGCACCTACAGGTGGATATATTGCAGGCAAGAAAAAATACGTTGATCAAGCTGCTTATAGATTAACTGTACCTGGAATCGGAGGAGAATGTGGTTCAACATTTGGAATTATGAGACTTTTATATCAAGGTTTATTTTTTGCTCCACATGTATCTATAGAAGCACTTAAGGGAGCTATATTTTGTTCAAGAATAATGGAACTTGCAGGATTTGAAGTTCTCCCTAAATATTCTGATAAAAGAAGTGATATTATTCAAGCTATAAAATTCAATAATAAAGATATGTTAATTAATTTTTGCAAAGGCATACAAGCTGGTTCACCAATTGATTCATTTGTAGAATGTGAACCATGGGACATGCCTGGATATGAAGATCAAGTTATTATGGCTGCAGGTGCTTTTATACAAGGATCTTCTATAGAATTATCTGCAGATGCACCTATTAGAGAGCCATATATTGCGTACCTTCAAGGAGGACTTACATTTGAACATGCAAAAATCGGTATATTAATTGCTTTGTCTAAAATATTAACATACTAAAAAATAAGGTTTATAATTAAACCTTATTTTTTAGTATGTTCTATAAATTCCTGCTAATTTACCGAGTATTTTGCAATTATCTACAATTATAGGACTCATATAATTATTTTCTGGCTGTAATCTTATATAGTTTTTTTCTTTAAAAAATCTTTTTAATGTAGCTTCATTATCAATAAGAGCTACTACAATTTCTCCATTTTCAGCTACGTTTGTTTTTTCTATTATGGCTAAATCTCCATCAAATATCCCGGCATTTATCATGCTATCACCTGATACGTGTAAAATAAAAAGTTCTTTATTGCTTTTTATATAATTTAAAGAAATAGAAAAAATATCTTCAATATTTTCAACAGCTAAAATTGGTTGACCTGCGGTAACTTTCCCAATTACAGGAATATCTATCAACTCATTTTTAGTTACATTATCTTTCAATAATTCAATTGCTCTAGGTTTGGTAGGGTTTCTTTTTATAAGGCCTTTTTTTTCTAATCGTTCTAGATGACCATGAACAGTAGAGGTTGATTTTAATCCTACAGCATTACAAATTTCTCTAACAGAAGGAGGATATCCTTTATCTATTATATATTTTTTAATAAAATCGTATATTTCTTTTTGCTTATTACCGCTAACTTCCATCACTATGAATCACCTCTCAATTAATATAAAAATTATAGCATAATATTTTATTAATATCAAACTAGTGTTCTGGGGCAGGGATACATTATACAAATATAAAAAAGTTGATAAGATAGAAGATATTAGTAGGTTGATTTTAATTACTTGATTTGATATAATTGCTTATACAAAATAATAGGTGGTGAATTTATAATGAAAAAATGCATTTTTAACAAAAGTAAACTTTGCAATAATTGTGGAGATTGTTATGTATGCGATTTAAATTCAGATAAAAAATGTAATAATTGTGGTAAATGTATTGAACTTGAAGGATATGATCTTAAAGCTATAAAAATTGATGAAATATTTTATGATAATAAAGAACTTTCCCAATATGAGGAAATGAATAAATTACATGATGAAGCAAATAAAATTTTAAATGAAGATAACGAATTATGGGACTATATTGATGATATTAAAGAAATTAAATCATTAATAGAAGAAGATAAGCTTCAATTATATGAAGAATTCCCTGGATTAATAAATATAAGCAAAAAAAATAATGAGTAATTAATTCATATTTTTAATTACTCATTTAAAGGATTTGCTTTTATAGCATTTCTAAGTCTTTCTTCATCCACATGTGTATATATTTGAGTAGTAGATATATTTTCATGTCCTAATATTTGTTGAAGACTTCTTATATCTACATTAGCGTGTTTGTACATAAGTGTTGCTGCAGTATGTCTTAATTTATGAGGAGTGTATTTTTTTATATCTAGACCAGCATTTAATAAGTGCTTTTTTAGCATAAGTTCTACTGCTCTTTTAGATATCCTTGTATATTTGTTACTTATAAAAAGTGCTTCTTTATCAATAATTTTATCCAAATTTTTATTTCTAACAATGAGATAATTATTAATAGCACTTAAACATGCTTGATTTAAATATACAGTTCTTTGCTTATTTCCTTTACCTATAACAGAAAGAACATCATCTCTTATATCTGATATATTAATATTGCATAATTCAGAAATTCTTAAGCCACAATTTAAAAAAATTGTAATTATACAAAAATCTCTTTCTTTATATTTCCCATCAATAGAATTTAGTAATTTTTTGCTCTCTTCTAAATTAAGATATGCAGGATGTCTTTTGCTTATTTTAGGAGATTCTAGGTCTAAAGCAGGATTTTCATTTATTATTTTAGCTTTATTTGTCAGATATTTAAAAAAAGACTTTAAGCTAGCAACTTTTCTAGATCTTGCGTAAGAACTATTATTCCTATATTTTTCTACAAAAGATAAAAATGCATAAAGATCTGTTAATTTTATTTTATTCATAAAATCATCGTCAATATCATCAATAGGAATATTATTAAATTCAATATTACTATCGGTAGGTATCATTTTTTTATATATTTTTAAAAATCTAAAAAATAAGACCAAATCAAATTTATATGCTTGTATTGTATTGGGAGATTTACCTTTTATAATTTCTAAATAATTAAGGAATCCTATCAAACAGGAAGGTAATTCGTTATGTATTATAATATCATCGATATTATGTTTATATTTCATATAATTCATTTTCCTTTCTTGTTTTATTTACTAATTATAATATATTTAATAATATACTATAATTAATTTTATCAATATGGGTTACTCCTGTCAACCACTTCGCGAAATGTATATTTCGCGAAGTGGTTGATTTTAATGATAAGCATAAGACTTTTAAATAATTAAAGTTTTATGCTTATCATTAATTAATTACAATTCAATTTTAATATCAATCATATTCTCTTCTAAATTATTTTTTTCTAATATAGGTTTTACATATAAGTCTAAAAAATCAGTAACTTGTTGAGGAGCTCTTCCTGTAAATTTTTGAGGGTTGATAAAGCTTATTATTTCTTCTTTAGTCATATTAAAATCAGAATCTTTAGCTATTCTATCTATTAAGTCATTTTCTAGTCCAAATTCTTTTACTTGTTTTGCAGCTTCCATAGAATAACGTCTAATTTTTTCATGTAATTCTTGTCTATCTCCACCTCTTTTTACAGCTTCCATTAGTATATTTTCTGTAGCCATAAATGGTAATTCGTTATTTATGTGGGATTGAATAACTTTTTCATATACTACCATGTTGCTAGCTATATTAATATATAAGTTTAAAACTCCATCTAATGCTAAAAACGCTTCTGATACTGCTATTCTTTTGTTAGCAGAATCATCAAGTGTTCTTTCAAGCCATTGAGTAGAAGCTGTTATTGCAGGATTAAGAGAATTAATTATTATGTATCTACATAATGCGCCCATTCTTTCACTTCTCATAGGATTCCTTTTATAAGCCATTGCCGAAGAACCAATTTGATTTGTTTCGAACGGCTCTTCTATTTCTTTCATATTTTGAAGTATGCGCAAATCATTGGAAAATTTATATGCACTTTGAGATATTTCAGATAAAGTATTTAAAATTATAGAATCAACTTTTCTTGGATAAGTTTGACCAGTTACTGGAAAAGCTTGTTCAAATCCCATCTTCTTTGTGACAAGTTCATCTAATTTTTTTACTTTTTCTGTGTCCCCATTAAATAGCTCCATAAAACTAGCTTGAGTTCCAGTAGTTCCCTTTACTCCTCTAAATTTAAGATTTTTAATAACAAAATCAAGATTTTCTAAATCCATTAGCAAATCTTGAATCCATAGTGTTGCTCTTTTACCTACTGTCGTTAATTGAGCTGGTTGAAGATGTGTAAACCCTAATGTAGGCAAATCTTTATATTTTAATGCAAATTTTGAAAGATGTTGAATAACAGTAATAATTTTTTTTCTTATTATAAGCAAAGCTTCCTTCATAATAATTAAGTCAGTATTATCACCAACATAACAACTTGTTGCACCTAAATGAATTATTCCTTTTGCCTTTGGACATTGAAGACCATAAGCATATACGTGGCTCATAACATCATGTCTTGTTATTTTTTCTCTATCTTCTGCATCTTCATAATTTATATTATCAATATTTTCTTTCAATTCTTGTATCTGTTCATCTGTTATATTTAAACCTAATTCCTTTTCACTTTCTGCTAAAGCCACCCAAAGTTTTCTCCAAGTTTTAAACTTCATCTCATCAGAAAATAAAAAGCTCATTTCTTTTGAAGTGTATCTCTTAGTTAAGGGAGTTACATATGTATCTCTTGAGTAGTTCATGGGTATCCTCCTTAAAATAAGTATATTTTAAAATTAATGTAGATAAAAATAAAATGTAAACAAAAAGGCTCACTTGTTTGAGCCTTTTGTCTATTCTTCTAAAGAATCAATTAATTTAACAATTTCTTCAACTGCTAGATTTTCATCATCTCCAGATGCTATAACTTTAACAGTTGAGTTTTTTGTAACTCCTAATGATAAAACTCCAATTAAGCTTTTTACATTAGCTTTTCTTCCATTAAATTCTATACTCACGTCTGATTTAAATGATGATGCTTTCTTTACTAATAAAGTTGCCGGTCTAGCATGCAGTCCTGTTGAATTTTTAACCAAAACTTCTTTAGTTACCAATTTTATCACCTCTAAACATTTATAATAGATTATCATCATTATTATATCATTATCTACATGTAGATTACAATGATAAAATTATTATTTTATCATTGTAATCGTTAAAAGAGTTTCACCTACTTTACTAGCTTTATAATTTATATCTATATTATCAATTAATTCAGAGTTTGTTATTACAATTGGAATTATAGGCGAAACATTCATTTCTATAAATTCCTTGTCAAAAAACATAAGCTTATCTCCACATTTTACTTTATCACCTACTTTAACGTAATTAGCAAACCCTCGTCCTTCTAATTTTACAGAATCAATACCTACATGTATCAAAATCTGAATGCCTTCTTTAGTTTTTATTGCAATAGCATGTTTATACTCATAAACTAATGTTATTTCTCCATCTGCAGGAGAATATATAAAATTGCCTTCAGGGTAAATAGCAATTCCTTCACCCATAATTTTTTTATTAAATAAATAATCATTAACTTCCGATAATGGCATAACTTTACCATCTACAGGGAGTATTAGTCTAATCAATTCATTCATTATTTTTATTAACCTCCTTATAAATTATTTAAAAAATGTTCAATTCTGTCTAACCCTAATTTTATATTTTCAAATGAAGTAGCATAAGAAAGCCTTACATAGTTATCTGCTCCAAAAGCAATACCAGGTACAACAGCAACTTTTTCTTTTTCTAATAATATATCAGAAAATTCTAAAGAATTATTAATAATAAAATTATTATTAATTCTTTTGCTTAATAAATTTGATATATTTACCATAACATAAAAAGCTCCATCTGGTTTTATAGAAGATATGTATTTCATGTTGTTTATTCTATCAACCATATAATCACGTCTTTTTTTGAATTCATTTTTCATATTAATTACATAGCTTTGAGGGCCATTAAGTGCTTCTAATGCAGCATATTGTGCTATAGAGTTTGGATTTGATGTTGTATGACTTTGAATATTTGACATGATTTTAATTAAATTTTCATTTCCAGAAGCAGCATATCCAATTCTCCAGCCAGTCATAGAATAGGATTTTGATACCCCGTTTATAACTACAGTTCTATTAAAAGCATCTTCAGAAATACTAGCAATGCTTGTATGATTTTCATTACTATATATAAGTTTTTCATAAATTTCATCTGATATAATTATTAGATTATATTTTTTAGCAAATAATGCAATATCATTTAATTCTTTTTTTGTATAAATAGTTCCTGTAGGGTTATTAGGACTATTTAATACTATTGCTTTAGTTTTATTTGTAACTACTTTTTCTAATGAAATTTTATCATATTTAAATAAATTATCTTCTTTTGTATCAACAAATACTGGTACTCCACCATACAATTTTACAAGTTCTGGATAACTCACCCAATATGGAGTAGAGATAATAACTTCATCACCAGGGTTTAAAATTGCTTGAAATACATTAGATAAAGACTGTTTTGCACCAGTAGAAACTATAATTTGTTCTGAAGAATAATTTAAACTATTATCAATTTTAAATTTTTTTGAAATTGCTTCTTTTAATTCTTTTATCCCTGATGTAGCTGTATATTTTGTGAATCCATTTTTTATTGCGTTTATAGCTGCTTCTTTTATATTAGAAGGAGTATCAAAATCTGGTTCACCTGCTCCAAATCCAATAACATCTATACCTTCTGATAACATTTTTTTAGCTTTTGCGTCAATAGCTAATGTAATAGACGGTGATATTTCCATAGCTTTTTGTGAAAAGGTCATTTTATATTCCTCCAATACTTACATTTATTTTTAACATAACCTTAAAATTAAATACAATATTTTATATTTAATTTTATTTTAAATATTGTTTTATAACTAACATAATATAATGGCAAAAGTATATCTATTATATAATTATAATAATGATATTATTAATAATATATCATTTAGTATTTCTTATGTAAATAATTTTATAAATAAAAAATTATAGGACTTGAATTAAATATCAAGTCCTATAATAAAAATATTATCTAGGTTGAATAAGAAGTTTAATTGCAGTTCTTTCTTCACCATCAATTTGTATATCTGTAAAAGCAGGAATGCAAATTAAATCGATTCCAGTTGGAGCTACAAAACCTCTAGCTATGGCAATTGCTTTTATTGCTTGATTAAGTGCTCCTGCTCCTATAGCTTGAATTTCTGCATTCCCACGTTCTCTTAACACTCCTGCAAGAGCTCCTGCTACTGAATTAGGACTAGATTTTGCTGAAACTTTTAATACTTCCATAAATAAATACCCTCCTGTGAATTTTATAACTTAAATTTCTTTATTATATTTATTCTACATATAAATAAAAAATCCTTTTTTATTTATAAAAATAATCTGCTGATATAAAATCAGCAGATTATTTTATTTTGCATATTCAATTGCACGAGTTTCTCTTATAACATTAACTTTTATTTGACCTGGATATTCTAATTCACTTTCTATTTTTTTAACTATATTTCTTGCTAATTCTGCTGCACCTGCATCATCTACATCTTCAGGCTTTACAATAATTCTTATCTCTCTTCCAGCTTGAATTGCATAAGATTTTTCAACCCCTTCATAGAGATTGGCAATTTCTTCTAATTTTTCTAGTCTTTTAATATAAGCTTCTAAAGTTTCGCGCCTTGCTCCTGGTCTAGCTGCAGAAATAGCATCTGCTGCTTGCACAAGTATCGCTTCTAAGCTTTGAAATTCTATATCACCGTGATGAGCGCCAATTGCATTAACTATTATAGAAGACTCATGATATTTTTTTGCAATATCTGCACCTATTAAAGCATGTGGCCCTTCTATTTCATGATCAACAGCTTTACCTATATCATGGAGCAATCCAGCTCTTTTAGCAATTGTAACATCTAATCCTAATTCCGAGGCCATTAATCCAGCTAAATAAGAAACTTCTATAGAATGTTTTAGTACATTTTGCCCATAGCTAGTTCTATATTTTAATCTTCCTAAAAGTCTAATTAGCTCAGAATGTAATCCATGTATTCCAGTTTCAAAAGTGGCTTGTTCTCCTTCTTCTTTAATATGATTTTCAACTTCTTTTTTAGCTTTTTCAACCATTTCCTCAATTCTTGCTGGATGAATTCTACCATCTACAATTAATTTTTCTAAAGCTATTCTTGCAACTTCTCTTCTTATAGGATCAAAACCAGAAAGTATCACTGCTTCTGGAGTATCATCAATTATTAAATCAATACCAGTAAGAGTTTCTAGAGTTCTTATATTTCTTCCTTCTCTTCCTATAATTCTTCCTTTCATTTCATCATTAGGTAAAGATACCACATGAACTGTTGTTTCTGCTACATGATCTGCAGCACATCTTTGAATTGCACAAGTTATTATTTCTCTAGCTTTTTTGTCTGCTTCTTCTTTAGCTTTATTTTCTATTTCTTTTGCTAATAAAGCAGCATCATGTTTAACTTCTTTCTCTACTTTATCTAGTAATAACTGTTTTGCTTCTTCAGAAGTTAATCCAGATAACCTTTCAAGTTCCTCTCTTTGTTTAATATAAAGAACTTGTATTTCTGATTCTAAATTTTCAATTTCTTGTTGCTTTTTATTAAGATTTTCTTCTCGTTTTTCTAACGTATCACTTTTCTTATCAAGCAACTCTTCACGCTGAATTAATCTTCTTTCAAGTCTTTGAATTTCATTTCTTCTATCCCTTAATTCTTTTTCAAAATCAGTTCTAATTTTATGAGCTTCTTCTTTAGCTTCTAAAACAGCTTCTTTCTTTAAAGATTCTGCTTGCTTAGAAGCTTCTGCTAAAAGTTTTTTAGCCTCTTCTTCAGCTTGTGAAATTTTTGCTTGAGATATATTTTTTCTTACATATATTATAGCGCAAATAATTGCTATAATAACTAATATAACTCCAAAGATTAATAAATATATTCCTTGTTGCCCTTTCATACAAACACCTCCTTTGCTTTTTACATATAAAATAATCAAATATAAAAGCCAAAAAGGTGTTGTATTTATTTAATTTACAACATTTAAATATGCTAAACCAGTATTTGTATTTTATTGTATAATATTTTTATTATACTGTCAAGGTACAAAAATATTCAATTACATAAATAAAAATATAAATTTATTTTTTTGATTCATCCTTTAAAGTATCTTGATTTTTATCTTTTGATTTTACATTTGTAATTAATGGAAGAGAATACTTTTCTCTAATTTTGTTTTCTATTTCAATAAGTATCTCATTATTCTCTTTTAAAAATTGTTTTGCATTCTCTCTTCCTTGACCTAATTTAGAATCATTGTAAGAAAACCAAGCTCCACTTTTTTGAATTATTTCTTCTTTAACTCCAACATCAAGAACATTTCCTTCTCTAGATATACCATGACCATACATTATATCAAATTCTGCTTGTTTAAAAGGTGGTGCTACCTTATTTTTAATAACTTTTACTTTTGTTCTATTTCCAATAATATCTTCACCTTGTTTTATAGAATCTGTTTTTCTAACATCTAATCTAACAGATGCATAAAATTTTAATGCTCTTCCTCCAGGAGTAGTTTCAGGATTACCAAACATTACACCTACTTTTTCACGAAGCTGATTTATAAATATAGCAACACATTTAGATTTATTTATTGAACCTGCAAGTTTTCTAAGAGCTTGAGACATTAGTCTTGCTTGGAGACCAACATGCGAATCGCCCATCTCTCCTTCAATTTCTGCTCTTGGAACTAAAGCTGCAACAGAATCAATTACTACTACATCTACTGCATTAGATCTAACTAATGCTTCTGTAATTTCTAAAGCTTGTTCTCCTGTATCAGGTTGAGAGACTATCAAATTATCAATATCTACACCCAAAGCTTTTGCATAAGTAGGATCTAAAGCATGTTCAGCATCAATAAACGCTGCAGCTCCTCCGTTCTTTTGTGCTTCTGCAACAATGTGAAGAGCAACTGTAGTCTTACCTGAAGATTCTGGCCCAAAAATTTCTATAATTCTACCTCTAGGTACTCCTCCAATTCCTAAGGCTATATCTAAATCTAAACAGCCTGTTGATATTGAATCAAGGTTTAAAACACTGTGTTCTCCTAACTTCATAATAGAACCTTTTCCAAACTGTTTTTCAATTTTATTCATAGCATCTTCAATAGCTTTTAATCTTTCATTATCCATAATATCCCTATGATAGGGTTCACTTCCTTTCTTTTGTACGAACATTTGTTCTATATAATTATATACTAATAATTTTATTTGGTCAACGTTATATTAATAAAAAGTCCATTATATATAGCCTTTATATATAATGGGAACTTTTTATATGATAGCTAAATTATAGCCTTAATTTTCATATAATAATCATTTGTCTATCTTTATTACTTCTTTATTTTTTATAAAATAATCTATTCCTGACAAAATAGTTATTACGACAGCAACATACATAACTATTTTTGAAAAAATTATAAAAAATGTATTGCTATAAGTCAAATTAATTAAACTAAGTATTATAGCTATTATTTGAGTAAAAGTTTTAATTTTTCCCCACCAGCTTGCAGCAATAACAATTCCTTCAGAAGCTGCAATAGAACGTAACCCTGTTACGGCAAATTCTCTTGCAATAATAACCATTGCAATCCATGTTGGTATAATTTTAAATTCCACAAGAGATATTAAAGCTGCTGTCACTAATAATTTATCTGCTAAAGGATCCATGAATTTACCAAATCGAGTTATTTGATTTCTACTTCTAGCTATGTATCCATCAAGTTTATCAGTAAGAGCGGCTAAAATAAATACGGCTGTGGCTATTATTGTTCCATATGGTATTTCTTTAACAGCTATAAAAATTAAAAAAACTGGTACAAGAAAAATTCTAATAATTGTAAGTTTATTTGCAAGATTCATTATATACAACTCCTATTAAATCATATTCTAAAGCTTTTGTTATTTTAATAGGTATTATCTCACCTATTCTAAAATTTTCGTTAGAAGAAAGGAATACATTACCATCTATATCAGGAGCCATTTCATAACTTCTTCCATAATATATTCCATTTTCATATTTTTCAATTAAGACATCATATATATTGCCAATTTTATTTTCATTTAGTTCTCTAGAAATTTGTTGTTGTAAAAGCATTAATTCTTCTTTCCTTAACTTTTTAATATTTTCATCAATTTGATTACTCATAGTTGCAGCCACAGTACCTTCTTCTTGAGAATATTCAAATACTCCAAGTTTATCAAATTTAAAATCTTTTATAAATTTTTTTAATTCATTAAATTCATCCTCAGTTTCTCCTGGAAACCCTACTATTATGGAAGTCCTTAAACAAATATCTTTAATTTCTTTTCGTATCATATTAATATTATTTATTATATCTTCTTTTTTACCTCTTCTATTCATTCTTCTTAAAACACTATTGCTAATATGTTGAATAGGCATATCTATATATTTACAAACTTTTAAATTATTTTTTATTTCTAATATTAATTCTTTTGTAATTTCTTCAGGATATGCATACATCAGTCTTATCCATTCTATGCCCTCTATTTGAGATAGTTTTTTTATTAAAAAAGGAAGTTTTTTTTCATTATATATATCAATGCCATACATAGTAGTATCTTGTGCTACTAATATAAGCTCTTTAACACCATTATTAGCAAGTATTTTAGCTTCGTTAATTATATCTTCAATTTTTCTACTTCTGTATTTACCTCTTATTTTTGGAATTACGCAATAAGTACAAAAATTATTACATCCTTCACTTATTCTTAAATAGGCTAAATGTTTATTTGTAGTTAAAACTCTTTCACCATCATATATAAAATTATCATTATCTTCACAATATAATAATTTATTATTATTTTTTAAAAAAATATCAATACTTTCTAGTAATTTATCATAGTTATTTACTCCTAAAATAATATCTATTTCAGGCATTAGATCTAATAATTCTTCCTTGTAACGTTGACTTAAGCATCCGGTAACAATTAAAATTTTACATTTATATATTTTTTTATATTTAGCCATTTCAAGTATAGTATTTATAGATTCTTGTTTAGAAGATTCTATAAATCCACAAGTGTTAATCAGTATAATGTCTGCTTCCTTAGGATCAATAACTAACTCATACTTTTTGTTTAATTTTGCAATAACAAGTTCTGAATCAATTCTATTTTTATCACATCCTAAACTTATAATACCAAACTTTAGTTTTTTCACAAAATTTCCTCCTATTACTATAATACATATTTATTTTAGTTTTAAATTGAAAAATTAACAAGTTATTTATTAAATAAAATTTATTTATTTTATTTATAGACATATATTTTAAAAGTTACTTTATTTCTTTATAATTAAATTTTTAAAACGAATGTAATTATACATTTAAATTTATTATTCAATTAGAAACTTTATAGTTAAAATTTTCTATATTATTTTTATCCGCTAAAATTTGTCTTGGTTTACTGCCATCTCTAGCAGATATTATTTTTAATTCTTCCATTTGTTCAATAATTCTTGCTGCTCGATTATAACCAATTCTTAATTTTCTTTGAAGCAGAGAAGTAGATGCTTGTCCTGCTTCAAATACTATTTTTATTGCTTCATTTATTAATCCATCAAGTTCTTCAGAATTAGATTTATCTGAAGAATTATCTAATTCTTCTAAAATTTCTGTTTTGTATTCAATTTCTGTTTTTTGATTTTTAATAAACGAAACTACTTTTTCCACTTCTTCTTCAGATATAAATGCTCCTTGAATTCTAATAGGTTTTGATTCGCCAAGAGGATAAAAAAGCATATCTCCTTTACCAAGTAATTTTTCTGCACCAGAACAATCTAAAATTGTTCTAGAATCTATTTGGCTTGAAACAGCAAATGATATTCTAGATGGTATATTTGCTTTTATAACACCAGTAATAACATCAACAGATGGACGTTGAGTAGCAATAACTAAATGCATTCCTGCAGCTCTAGCCATTTGTGCAAGTCTTCCTATATAATCTTCAATATCATTAGGGCAAACCATCATTAAATCTGCAAGTTCATCTATAATTATAACAATCCAAGGGAGTTTATCTCCTAATCCACTTTTAGATATTAATTCGTTATAACCTTCTATATTTCTTACATTGTTATCTGCAAAAAGTTTATATCTTTTTGTCATTTCATTTACAGCCCAGTTTAATGCTCCTGCAGCTTTTTTAGGTTCTGTTACAACTGGTATTAATAAATGAGGGATACCATTATAAATACTAAGTTCAACGACTTTAGGATCTATCATTAAAAGTTTTACTTCTTCAGGGGAATATTTATATAATAAACTAATAATTAAAGTATTGATACATACACTTTTACCTGATCCTGTTGCCCCAGCAATAAGAACATGAGGCATTTTTGTTAGATCTGCCACTACACAATTCCCAGAAATATCTTTTCCAAGACAAAAAGCTAAATTTTTATTTGGACTAATAAATTCCTGTGATTCTATAACCTCTCGAAGGAATACTGGCATTAATTCTTTATTAGGAACTTCTATCCCTACTGCAGATTTTCCTGGTATAGGTGCTTCTATTCTAACTCCTGAAGCCGCTAAATTTAAAGCAATATCATCTGCTAAATTGACTATTTTACTTACCTTTACTCCAGCATTTGGTTGAATTTCAAATCTCGTTACAGAAGGGCCTTTAGCTACTTGTATAACCTTAGCTTCAACTCCAAAACTAATTAAAGTTTCTTCAAGTTTATTAGCACTATTTATAAGTTCTTTTTTGTCTTCCTTATTTAATTTAGAAAAATTATTTATATTTAACAATTCTGAAGAAGGGACAATATATTCTGTTTCTAAATCATTAAAATTTTTATTTATTTGTTCTTCTAGTTCTTTATTTATTTGTTCATTAGAATTTTCATTATTTTGAACAAGTTTATAATCATCTGCATTATTAATCTCAGATGATTTCATAAAATCAATTATTTTTATTTTATTATTAATTTTATTTATAAATTTATCTTTATCTTCCAATACAAAAGAATCATCATTATTAAAATTTTCTTTTGTATCTATACTATTTTTATCATTTTTTTTAATTTTAACTCCTTTTTTAAAACTTAATTTTAAATATATTATAATATTATATAATGAAATTTGCCATATTAATATAAAAGATAAAATATATATAAAAATAAATATAACATAAGAGCCTATTGTTCCAAAAAATTTATTTAATAAAATGTCAATTAAATAACTAATTATTCCACCATGTATAATAGTACTAGAATTATACATTTTAATTATGCCAGATATTACATCATTATCGTAATATCTTTTTAAGTTAATCATTTGAATAGTTAATAAAATATTAAAATATAATAGCAAATATCCGTAAAGTTTATTATTAAAAATAATTTTTCCTTTTTTTATTATATAACAAAAACCTATAAAAATTATAAAAAAAGGGAATATATATGCTCCTACTCCTAATACAAACAAAAAAATTTTTTTTATATATTGTCCTACAATTCCCGAAGAAGAGGAGGAAAATAAACTAATTAAGGATAAAATACCAAAAGTTATATATATTAATCCTTTAATATCATTATTATAATTTTTTTTATTTTTTTTTGTAGTCAAATTATGCACCTCCATACTTTTATATTCTACATAATTAAAAAATATCCTTTAATCATATTTTAAAATTTATTTTAAAAAATAGCATAAAAAAACCACAGATCTAAATCTATGGTTTTTTTGTGCTATTTTTTTTATTACTTATAAGTTCTTCTAATTTTTTTAAAGCTTCACTTATTCCACCTATATCATCAATTAAACCATACTCAACTGCTTGCTTTCCAATAAGTATAGTTCCCATATCATTTAATAATTCATCCGTTTGCAGCATAAGCTCTTTTAATGTTTCCCTTTTTATTCTACTTGTTC
The DNA here is from genome assembly GCF_900167505.1 of Clostridium sp. USBA 49. Lineage (NCBI taxonomy): Bacteria > Bacillati > Bacillota > Clostridia > Eubacteriales > Clostridiaceae > Clostridium > Clostridium sp. USBA 49. The sequence continues at coordinate 295,671 of NZ_FUYD01000002.1, read as the reverse complement.
TAATTATAAACTCAATAATTCTTTCTTGCATTTTATTAAAATATTCAAATGTTTGAGGTACTCCTATGACTAATCCATTCATTCTAATTGGATGAACTATCATCGTAGCAGTTGGTGAAATAAAAGAATAGTTTGCAGAAGTTGCAAGCGGAACTCCTATTGAATGTCCTCCTCCAATTACAAGTGAAACTGTAGGTTTACTTAAACTTGTAATCATTTCAGCTATAGCTAAACCTGCTTCTACATCTCCACCTACAGTATTTAATATTATTAATACCCCTTCAATTGAAGGATTCGTTTCAATAGCAATTAATTGAGGAATAAAATGTTCATATTTAGTAGTTTTTGTTTGAGGCGGAAGCATTAAATGGCCTTCTATTTGGCCTATAATAGGCAATACTTGAATTCTTTCATCAATTTTTGTTATATTTGTTACTCCTAACTCTTTTATGTTTTCAAAATCTTTTTTATCATTTTCTTCTGACATATTACATTCCTCCCAACACAAATTTAGTTTATGCAGAAGGAGATTTATATATACATGCTTTATCCTAATTTAAATTCTGAATGAAGAACTTTGATAGCATCTTCAGTAAATTTTTCTTCAACTAAACACCAAATAGTTGTATGTGAATCTGAGGTTTGAAGTACTTCTATATTAGCTTTTGTAAGAGCTTTTAGCACTCTTGCCATTACACCTGGAACACCTTTTATATGATTGCCAATTAAAGAAATTTTACTACATTTATAAATGCAACTATATTGTAAATTTAATGTTTTCATTATGTTTTTAAATTTATTTAAATCTTTTTCACTAATAGTAAATATATTTTGCTTTGGAAAAACATTAATTAAATCTATACTTATCATATTTTGTGCAAGTATGTCTAATAGTCTAAAATAGTTATCATTATTTTGGTTCTCATTTAAGCTAACTTTAACTTGAATCCTATTATTCATATAAGTTATTCCAGTTATAATATTATTAAAATTTAAAGAACCTGTATTATTTATTACAGTACCATTACAATTTTTTAATGTATTTTTAATTATTAACGGAATATTTCCCTTCATAGCAATATCTACAGCTCTTGGATGTATAACTTTTGCACCTTCATCAGCAAATTGAAAGACCTCATTATAGCTTATTTCTTTAATTAATGCAGCATCTGATACAATTTTAGGATCAGCTGTCATAATCCCGTCTACATCAGTATATATTTGAATTTCTTCAGCATTTAGAGCTACACCAAGTAAAGATGCAGTAACATCACTTCCGCCTCTTCCTAATGTAGTAATACATCCCGATTCAGTTTGACCTTGAAAACCTGCAACAACAGGTACTTTTTTATTATTAATTATATTTAAAATTTTTTTAATATCAACATTTATTATGGAAGGATTGTTAAAATTATCATCTGTAATAATTCCAGCTTGCCCTCCTGTAAGCGGAATTGCCTCTATCCCTGCGTTATTTAACTCATCACACATAACTACAGTACTTATAATTTCTCCACAACTCATAAGCAAATCTGTAGCTAAAGGATTTTTTTCTTTTAATTCATCACTTATTAATGATAATAAAGTATCTGTTGCATAAGGATCTCCTTTCCTTCCCATAGCAGAAACAACAACAACAGGTTGAAATCCAGTTTTTAAAGCATTTATTATTTTATCGATAACTAATAATCTTCTTTCATGCGTAGATACAGATGTTCCACCAAATTTTTGTACAAGTATTTTCATCATATACCTCCATTACATTCTAGTTCTTTTAAGGGTATTTTCTTCCGCATCTAAGATTATAGTTCTAGAACCAATTTTTTTTATATATTCCCAAGGTACTTCTATAAACTCATTCCCACCAAATAAAGAAAATCTTGTTTTTTGACTATTAAGTATTAAAAATTTTAAATTACCTTCTTCATCTACTACTATATCATTATTACCTAGATAGCTATATTTTTCTCCATCATTAATATTTATTATTTCATATTTTTCCATTTCGCTATAATATTTTATATTATCACTCATAGTTCTCCCCCTTTTAAATAAGGACATTATTATAATAAAATATTATGATAGCTATTAAATTTTTATTACTATTTCCCTGTTGACCCAAATCCACTAATTCCCCTAGTTGTAGAATTAATTTCATTAACTAAGTGGATTTCTGGAATTTCAATTTTATTGAATACCATTTGAGCAATTCTATCACCTCTTTTTACAATAAAATCTTCATTTCCAAAATTTATAACTATAACACTTATTTCTCCACGATAATCCCAATCTATTGTTCCTGGAGTATTTAACAAAGTTATACCATATTTTATTGCTAATCCACTTCTTGGACGTATTTGAGCTTCATATCCTTTAGGAAGCTCAATGCATATACCTACAGGTATTTTTTCCCTTTCAAATGGTTTTATAATAGCAACTTCATTAAGTGCTGCATATAAATCCATGCCAACTGAACCATCTGTCATAAATTTTGGTGTAGGTAAATCTTCAAATCCTCTTACTTTTTTAATTTTTAGAAGCAATCGTATCACCCCTTTATTATATTTATTATTGAATCTAAATTAACACTTTCTCCTACAAAAGCGGAATTTTGTATACCTTTTTTAAATGTTTTTTCCATAACATTATTTAAATTTTCTATGGTTATAATATCTATTTTTTTTATTATATCTTCAGGAGTATCAATTTTATTAAAAAAAAGCATTGATTTGCCATTACTAAACATTCTACTGCTAGTACTTTCTAATCCTAATATGTAACTTCCTTTTAATTGCTCTTTTAATTTAATAAGTTTATCATTTGTAATACTCAAGTTAGAAAATTTATATATTTCTTTTTTTATTAATTCAATAACTTGATTAGAATATCTCGGATTTAAACTTGTATAAATACTTATTATACCTGTATTTTTAAAAGAAGAAATATATGAATATATACTATAACAAATTCCAAGCTCTTCTCTTATTTTTTGAAATAATATTGACGAAGCCCCTCCACCAAACATATTATTTAAAATTAATAAACTATATATATCGTCATTACCTATTTCTAAACCATTAATACCTAAGTTTATGTGCAATTGTTCAATATCTTTTTGCTTAAATAAATGATTTTTTAAAATTTTAGGATATGTATATTGAGTTATTGTTTTAGATTTATAATAAGGCCATTTCCCAAAATATTTATTTACTAAATTTTCTATATTATTTGTAGATATTTTACCAGCTATAGATAATACACAATTTTCTGGAATATAATATGAATGAAGATATTCTAAAAGCTGTTTTTGTGAAAAAGATTTTACTGTTTCTATAGTACCTAAAATAGGCATAGATATAGGATCATCACCCCAAATAGCTTTACTATGAAGATCTGATAAAACATCTTCAGGTAAATCTTCACTCATATTTATTTCTTCAATTATAACCCCCTTTTCTTTTTCTATATCTTCATAATTAAATACACTATTAAAAATCATATCAGATAAAATATCAAAAGAAAGTTCTAAGTGGGTATCTAATACTTTTACATAAAAACAAGTTGTTTCTTTACCTGTAAATGCATTTATTTGTCCTCCTACATCTTCAATACTTTCTGCAATTTGTTTTGCATTTCTTTTTTTAGTTCCTTTAAACAACATATGTTCTATAAAATGAGAAATTCCATTATTATGTTTATCTTCGTTTCTTGAACCGTTTTCTATCCATAAACCAACACTTACTGAATTTACATATTCAATATCTTCAACTACTACTCTAAGGCCGTTATCTAAGATAAAATTTTTATACATTTTATCCTCCTTTCAATATACAAATTTTGTAAAAAATAAAAAGGCAATATTGCCCTTCTATTTTTTTGTTTCATTTTCATTACTTTCTGAATCCTTTATAGCATCTTTTCTAGAAAGATTAATTCTTCCTTGGCCATCAATTTCAGTTACTTTTACCAAAATTTCATCTCCAACAGACACAACATCCTCTACTTTATTAACTCGTTCTACATCTAATTTTGATATATGAACAAGACCCTCTTTGCCTGGAAGTATTTCTACGAAAGCTCCAAAATTTGCTATTTTAGTTACTTTACCTAAGTAAACTTCTCCAGCTTTCACCTCTTTAGTAAGATCGTCAATCATTTTTAATGCTCTTTTTGCACCTACAGCATCATTAGACATAACAAAAATTTTGCCATCTTCTTTTATATCAATTTTAACACCAGTTTCAGATATAATTTTATTTATAGTTTTTCCTCCTGTACCTATAACATCTCTGATTTTTTCTGAGTCAATAGTTATAGTATATACTCTTGGAGCGAAAGGTGATAATTCTTTTCTAGGCTCTGGAATACATTCTTTTATTTTATTTAATATAAATAATCTTGCTTTTTTAGCATCTTCCATAGACTTTTTTATACATTCATTAGATAAACCATGTATTTTTGTATCAACTTGTATAGCTGTAATACCAACTTCAGTTCCTGCTACTTTAAAATCCATATCTCCAAAAAAATCTTCAATTCCTTGTATATCCGTTAATATAACTTCTTCGCTTAAATCTTCACTTGTAACAAGTCCCATAGCTATACCTGCAGCAGGTCTTTTTATAGGAACCCCTGCATCAAGAAGAGCTAATGTACTTCCACATACACTTGCTTGAGAAGTTGATCCATTAGAGCTTAATACTTCTGAAACTAGTCTTATAGTATATGGAAATTCCTCTTCAGATGGTATTAGAGGCTCTAGTGCTTTTTCTGCCAATGCACCATGTCCTATTTCTCTTCTTCCAGGACCTCTTAAAGGCTTTACTTCTCCTACACTATAAGCTGGGAAATTATAATGATGTAAATATCTCTTAAATTCTTCATCACCTAATCCATCTAATATTTGTACATCTCCTAAAGCACCAATAGTTGCTACTGTCAATACTTGAGTTAGCCCTCTAGTAAATAATCCAGTTCCATGTGTTCTAGGTAAAATAGAAACTTCACAACTTATTGGTCTTATTTCATCAAATTTCCTGCCATCGGGTCTTCTCTTCTCTTTTAATATCATATTCCTTACTATATCTTTTTGAATTCTATACACTACATCAGCTATATCTGAATCACTATCAGGATATTTCTCAATAAATTTTTCATTAATTAATTCTTTAATTTTATCCATTGCTTCATTTCGTTTATCTTTATCTATTATATACATAGCATCTTTGATTTGATCAAAAGCAAATTCTTTGATTTCTTGTTCTAATTCTTTATTAACTTCATAAATTTCTGGTACTAACTTTTCTTTCCCTATTTTTTGTGTAACTTCTTCTTGAAACTTAACTATTTTTTTGCATTCTTCAAAGCCAAACATTATTGCATTATACATTACATCTTCAGGAATTTCATCTCCACCTGCTTCAATCATCATAACTCTATCTTTAGTTGCACAAACTGTTAAATTTAAACTACTTTGTTCTCTTTCTTTTAAAGTTGGATTTATAATAAATTTGTCGTTAATTAACCCTACTGATACAGCTCCTACCGGTTCATTATATGGTATGCTAGAAATACATAATGCTAAAGATGCTGCATTAATTGATAATATTTCTGGAAGATTGTCAGGCTCAACAGATAACACAGTACATACAATTTGAACATCATTTCTATAACCTTTAGGGAATAATGGTCTTAATGGTCTATCAATAGCTCTTCCTGCAAGTATAGCCTTCTCTGAAGGTTTACCTTCTCTTTTTATAAACCCTCCAGGAATTTTTCCAACTGCATATAGTCTTTCTTCATATTCAACACTTAAAGGAAAAAAATCAATTCCTTCTCTTGGCTTTTCAGATGCATTCACATTAACAAGTACTACAGTGTCTCCATAACTTACGAGCAAAGCACAATTAGATAACATGCCTACTTTTCCATAATCTACTTTTAATTTTCTACCTGAAACAATAGTTTCAAATATATTACTCATATATTTACCTCCTCTCAATATTTCTTTTTATTATTATCGACTTAATTTTAACATATTATAAATTATAATATGTTAAACCTAATTTTTTAAAACAATAGAGCGGTTTTTAGCCGCTCTATATTTATTATCTTCTTAATCCAAGTTTTTCAATGATATCACGATATCTTTGAATATCTTCCTTCATAAGATAATTTAAAAGACCTCTTCTTTTACCAACCATCATTAAAAGACCTCTTCTTGAATGATGATCTTTTTTGTGTTCTTTTAAATGTTCAGTTAAATGATTTATTCTTTCAGTTAAAATTGCAATCTGAACTTCAGGAGATCCTGTATCCCCATCATGTCTTTTAAAATTTTCAATAATTTCTTGTTTCTTTGCCTTATCCAAAATATACACCTCCAAAAATTATGCCTATATTCCAAGAAATACGTCGGCAATTCAAATTTCTTAGAATAAGGTTCACGAGTGTAATTATAACAGATAAAAATTAGATTGTAAATTGTTTTTTATTTTAAACTCAATATCTTCTATTTTTTGAATTTGCGCAAAATTTTTATCTTTTTCTAATTGTGTAGCTAATTCTTTTATAGAATTAAATTTTATTTCATCTCTTATTCTAGATATAAAATATATATTTATATTTTCACCATAAATATCTTTATTGAAATCCAATATATATGTTTCAACTGAAATATTTTTTTTTGAATTTTCAACTGTTGGATTATATCCTATGCTTGTAATTCCTTTATATATATTTCCTTGGTATTGTATTAAAGTAAAATATACACCTTTTCGTGGTAGTATAATATTAATATTATATTTTAAATTAGCAGTAGGGAAACCAATAGTTCTTCCTATTTGTTTCCCTTTTATAACTTTTCCACCAAGCATGAATGGAATTAAAAGCATTTTATTTGCAGTTTCAATTTCTCCATTTCCTATAAGATTACGTATTCTAGAACTACTAACTATATCTTTATTATAAACTATAGGATTTACTATATATAATTCAAATTTAAACTTTTTACTAAGTTTTTTTAATAATTCGACATCACCATTATTTTTATATCCAAATCTATAATTAAATCCAGCAATTATTCCTTTTACATTATAAAATTTTATCATATTGTAAATAAAATCTTCTGGAGATATTTTCATAAATTCATTGTTAAAATGAACTAAATTTACAATTTCAATTCCTAAGCTTTTTAATATATTTAATTTTGTATAATTATCCATTAATAATTTTGGAGTTTTATTTTTATTTATTATACTTAAAGGATGATTTTTAAAAGTGTAAACCATACTTTTACTGTTATTTAATTTTGATAATTCTATTGCTTTATTAATCAAACTTATATGTCCTATATGTAATCCATCAAAACTTCCTAGCGCAATATATGTTTTTTCTTTTATATATGTTTTAAAATTATCTTCTAATATTATCATAATAAATACTCCTAAATTAATAATTTAGTGATCTTAAATCCTTCATCATCCTTAATCCCTAGTCCAATAAATTTATCATTATCTATATATACCCTGTATAATTTATTAATTTTTATATTACCCAAAATATACTTATTATTTATTTTTACACCATTAATTAAAAGTTTTTCATATTTACTATTAAAAGAAAGTTTTTCATAATTGTTAAGTACTTTATCAATAGGTATTATATAATTAACAATATTTGTATTGTTAATTATATCCAAATGAACTGAATCTTCTAAATTAAAACTACCAGTTTTGATTCTTTCTAAATTCCATAAAGTTGCACCAACATTTAAACTTTTTCCTATATCATTACATAAACTTCTAATATAGGTTCCTTTAGAACATGTTACAGTAAATTTTACAAAAGGAAGTAAAATTTCTCTTATCTTAATATCATATATGAAAACTTTTCGTTTATTTCGTTCAATTATTTTGCCTTCTCTCGCTAATTCGTATAATCTTTTTCCATTAACTTTTAATGCAGAATACATAGGAGGTTCTTGCATTATTTCTCCAATATAAGATAAAATAACTGATTCTACATGTTTTTTATCAATATTTACATTCTTTTGAGAAATTATTTTCCCCTCTTTATCATAAGTATCAGTTTCTATCCCTAAAATTAATTCTGCATTATAAACTTTTGTATCACTCATTATAAAATCAACAATTTTTGTAGCTTTACCAATGCAAATAGGTAGCACACCTGAAGCCAGTGGATCAAGTGTACCAGTGTGACCTACTTTTTTGGTATTGCATACATTCATTATTTTTTTAACTGCTTGAAAAGATGTAATTCCAGAAGGTTTGTAAATATTTATAACTCCATTCATTATATCAACTCTTTTTCTATAGCTTTTATTATTAAATTTTCTGTTTCTTTAAGAGGTTTATTAATTAAAATACCTGAAGCCCTAATATGCCCACCACCTCCAAAATATTCTGCAATTTTTCTAACATCAACAATAGATTTTGAACGAAGGCTTACTTTTGTACCTTTATCCGTTTCTTTTAATAAAACAGTTACTTCAACGGTATCAATGTTTACACCAATTGATATAATATCCGATGTATCTGAAGCTTCAATACCAATTTCATCTAGCATTTCTTTTGTAAGCTTCATTATACATATATTTTTATCTTTTGAAAGATACATTGCATCTATAACTTTCCCATATAACTTTACTCTTTCGAATTTAACATTTTCAAACAGCATTCTATAAATCTCACTATGATCAATGCCTATATCAATAAGTTCTCCTGCTATCTTATGCGTTGTAGAAGTAGTATTTGAATGTTTAAATCCTCCTGTATCAGAAATAATAGATGTATAAAGACATGTAGCCATATCTTTATCTACAGGTACATATAATAATTTAAGAAGTTCATATATTATTTCGCCAACTGCGGCCGAAGTTGGCGAAATATAATTTAAATCTCCATATTTTTCATTAGAAATATGATGGTCAATATTTATCAAAGTGTATTCTTTATTATTTAAATCCAAATTTGCAGAAATTCGTGAAAAATTGCCACAGTCGAGTACAATAATGCAATCTATATTATTAATTTTATAAGAATCAACTGATAATTCTTTAATATAAGGCAAAAAATCATAAATATCTGGTATATTATCATTACAAATTATATATACATTTTTATTTATTTTTTTTAATCCAATCATTAAAGCTAATGCACTGCCTAAAGAATCTCCATCAGGTGAAATATGGAAAGTAATTCCTATATTTTCACTACACTTAATTTTATTAATAATTTCATTAAGCATTTTCATTATTCTCCTTTATTTTTTTTATTAGAGAATCTATATGCATGCCTTTTTCTATAGTATTATCTAATTCAATAATAAGTTCAGGAGTATATCTTAAATTAATTCTGTGTCCTAATTCTCTTCTTAAAAATCCAGCCGAATTTTTTAAAGCAACAATAGAATTGTTTTTATCATCTTCACTACCAAATACACTAACAAAAACTTTTCCATAGCGTAAATCTCGTGTTACTTCAACATTTGTTATACTAATCATAGCAGTTAATCTTGGATCTTTTAGATCATTATGAATTATATTACTTAATTCTCTTTTTATTTCTTCGTTAATTTTACCTCTTCTATAATTAACCACATAATCCTCTCCCTTTTCTATAATTGTTTTAATTTAACCTGCTCCATTGTATAAGCTTCTATAATATCTCCTTCTTTAATATCATTAAATTTTTCAATACTTAATCCACATTCATATCCTGCCGCTACTTCTTTTACATCATCTTTAAATCTTTTTAATGAAGCTAAAGTAGATTCAAAAATTACTATACCATCTCTAATTATTCTTACATTACTATTTCTTGTAATTTTACCATCAATTACATAGCAACCTGCAATAGTACCAACATTAGAAATTTTATAGATAACTCTAACTTCTGCTTTCCCAAGAATTACCTCTTTATACTCAGGGTCTAACATTCCCATCATGGCAGCCTTCACATCATCAATAGCATTATATATTATTCTATAAGTTTTAATATCTACATTTTCTTTTTCTGCTAATGCACTAGCATTTACATCTGGTCTAACATTAAACCCAATAATTATGGCATTTGAAGCAGCAGCTAATATTACATCTGTTTCGGTTATAGCTCCAACAGCTCCATGAATTACTCTTATTTTAATATTATCTGTAGAGAGCTTTTCTAAAGATTGTTTAATAGCTTCTATAGAACCTTGCACGTCAGCTTTAACTATTATATCTAATTCTTTTATTTTTCCTTCTTTCATTTGATTATATAAATCTTCTAAAGAAACTTTATGTGTAGATTGTAAATGTTCAGTTCTTTGTTTCTCTTTTCTTTTTTCTGCCATATCACGTGCAGTTTTTTCATCTTTTGTCACATTAAATTTATCTCCTGCAATAGGAACTTCAGAAAGACCAAGTACTTCTACTGGTATTGATGGACCAGCTGATTTTATTTTCTTACCTTTATCATCAAACATAGCTCTTATTCTTCCGTAAGTTGTTCCTACAAGTATTGAATCTCCAACATGTAAAGTACCATTTTGCACCAAAAGAGTAGCAACTGGACCTCTTCCTTTATCTAATTTTGCTTCTATAACAGTTCCTTTTGCGTTTCTTTTAGGATTACCCTTTAGTTCTTGCATTTCAGCTGTTAAAATAACCATTTCTAATAAATTTTCAATTCCTTCTTTTGTATGAGCTGATACAGGAACACATATAGTATCTCCGCCCCAATCTTCAGGAATTAACCCATATTCAGTTAGCTCTTGTTTAACTTTATCAGGGTTTGCAGACGCTCTATCTATCTTATTAATAGCTACTATAATTGGTACATTTGCAGCCTTACAATGATTAATAGCTTCAACAGTTTGAGGCATTATACCATCATCTGCTGCTACAACTAAGATAACTATATCTGTAATTTGAGCACCTCTAGCTCTCATAGCAGTAAATGCTTCGTGCCCAGGGGTATCTAAAAAAGTTATTTTTTCATTATTTATAGTTACGGTATATGCACCTATATGCTGAGTAATTCCTCCAGCTTCTGTTTCTGTTACTCTTGATTTCCTTATAGCATCTAATAATGAAGTTTTCCCATGATCTACATGGCCCATTACTGTAACTATAGGAGGTCTTTTTTCATTATCTTTATCATCTTCTAAACTTTCATCATCATCATTATCTATTTTAATTAAAGGTTCTTCTTTTTTTATAAGAGTTACATTAAATTTTTCAGCTACTTTTAAAGCAGTATTGAAATCTATTTCTTGATTTATAGCTGCCATTACCCCTGTAAATATTAATTGTTTTATAACCTCAGTAGAAGGTTTTTTTAATTTTTCTGATAATTCTTTTACTGTAATAGTATCTCCAATTTCTATAACTTTGTTTCCCTCATCATCTATTACATTATTTAAACTTGTATTTAGAATATTATCATTTGTTTTTTTCTTGTTTTTCTTTACTTTAATTTTTTCTTCCACTAATTCTTCATATTTTTCTAAGACATCATCATTTTTTTTGTTTTCGGATTTTTTGCTTTCTTCAATTAATTCTTTTATTAATTCAGCATCTTCTTGTTCTATAACACTCATATGATTCTTAACTTTTATATTAAATTCTTCTGAAAGTAAATTTATTAAATCTTTACTAGAAATTTCTAACTCTTTAGCTAATTCGTATACTCTTAATTTTGACAATATATACACCCCCGGTATTTTAACCTTTATTTATTATTTTGAGTAATTTATCACTCATATTTTTATCAGTTACGCCTAATATGTTGATTTCTTTTCTGCCTAGTATATTACCTAATTCCTCTTTAGAATATCTTTGTATATAATTAATATTAAATTTGTTACAATAATTAATAAACTTATTTTTTGTATTTTCAGAGCAATCATTTGATATAATTATAAAATGTAAAATATCTTTTTTTATTGCATCTTCGCATTTATTATAACCTTCTATTAATTTACCAGCTTTTTTTATTAAACCTAAGAATTGAAGAAAATCATTTTTCATTAATAATCTCTTCCTTTAATTTGTTATATATTTCTTCGCTTACTTTTACTTCTAAATTTTTTTCCAATCTTTTTGTTTTAAAAGCTTTAGTAAGACATTCTATATTATCACAAATATATGCTCCTCTTCCTGGCTTTTTCCCAGTTAAATCTATAGATACTTCACCTTCTTTATTTCGTACAATTCTTATTAATTCTTTTTTAGGTTTCATTTCCATACATCCTGTACACATTCTTTGAGGTACTTTTTTTATTTTCATAAATTTTCACCTACCTCCAAAACTTGTGATTTGCTTTTTATATCAATTTTCCATCCTGTAAGTTTTGCTGCTAATCGTACATTTTGACCCTCTTTGCCTATTGCTAAAGATAATTGATTGTCATCTACTACAACTTTAGCAGATTTATTTTCTTCATCTAAAGATACATCCAATACTTTAGCAGGGCTTAAAGCATTCGCTATATATTCTTCTGGCAGCTTACTCCATTTTATAATATCTATCTTTTCATTTTTTAATTCATTTACAATATTCTGAACTCTTATTCCTTTAGGACCGACACAAGCTCCCATAGCATCAACATTTTCATCATTTGAGTAAACTGCAATTTTAGTTCTTGATCCTGCTTCTCTAGATATACTTTTTATTTCAACTATTCCATTAAATATTTCTGGTACTTCTAATTCAAAAAGTCTTTTTACTAATCCTGGATGAGTTCTTGAAACAATAACTTGAGCACCTTTGGTAGTATTTTTTACCTCTACAATATATAATTTTATTTTATCATTGAAATTGTACTCTTCTCCTGGCATTTGTTCATTAGGTCCAAGAATTGCTTCTATTTTTCCTAAGCTAACAAATACATTTCCTTTATCTTTTCTTATAACAGTACCAGTTATAATATCATATTCTTTTTCTATAAATTCATTATAAATAATATTTCTTTCTGCTTCTTTTATTCTTTGAATAACAACTTGTTTTGCTGCTTGTGCTGCAACTCTTCCAAATTTTCTAGGAGTAACTTCAATATCTACTATATCTCCAATTTGTAATCTTGGATTTATTTTTTTAGCATCCTCTAATGATATTTGTTCTATTTCATTTTCACAATTTTCAACTACTTGTTTTTGAGAATAAACATGTGTTTCTCCATTCTCTTTATTAATTGTTACTTTAACATTTTGAGTACTTCCAGTTGTATAATTCTTTTTATATGCTGCAACTAAGGCGTCTTCAAGAGTATCAAATATTAAATCTTCGCTTATGCCCTTTTCTTTTACTATTTCTTTTAAAGCTTCTATAAATTCTTCATTCATTTATCTTTTAGCCTCCTTATAAATCCCCTTTTAAACTTATTAATTTTATTTTATCTCTCGGTATAATAATATCAATTCCATCATTACTAATAATAATTTCATTTGAATTGAAATTTTTTAATATACCTTCAAATCGCTTTTTACCATTATAAATCTTTGATAATTTAACATCTACAAGGTTATTTATATATTTTTTTAAATGAGCATCATTATAAAGTATTCTATTTATACCAGGTGAAGATACTTCTAAATAGTATGACTCTTTTATAGGATCTGCAGCATCAAGAATATCACTTACTGGTCTACTTACTTTTTCACAATCATTTAAAGAAATTCCATTAGGACTATCTATATATATTCTCAAATAATTTTCACCAAATTCTTTTACATATTCTAAATGATATAATTCATAATTTTGTTCTTCAACAATAGGTTTAACTAATTTTAATATTTTTTCCATAAGTAATTCATTATTCACTTCAATCCCTCCTTACATATATGTTTTACAATAATTTTAAAGTATATTACTTTTATACAGATAATTTAATTTTTATATTATTTTTATTTTGAAATAAAACGCAACAAAAGTTGCGTTTTAAAAATAGAAAAAGCGGGTTTTTAGACCCACTTATTTCGCAAAATTTATCTGTAAATATTATCTAAATTTATTCTAACATAATAAAAAATTTATTTCAAGGGAAAATTCTTTTATTTAAGAAAGAATAATTTAAGAAGAATAATTTAATAATTTTAAAAATATATAAGTATTATATATAAATACTTATATATTTTTCATATTTTCAACTTCTTTAATTAATTCTTCTACAAGATTTTCTTCTTTTACTTTTTTTATTATTTTACCTTTACTAAATATAAGACCTTCTCCATTCCCTCCTGCTATTCCTATATCAGCTTCTTTAGCTTCTCCAGGCCCATTAACAGCACATCCCATTATTGCAATTTTTAAATTTATATTTTTATTGGATAATTTTTCTTCTACTTCTTTTGCTATTTTAATTAAATCTATTTGAGTTCTTCCACATGTAGGACAAGAAATAAACTCTATTCCTTCTTTTAAATATCCTATAGATTTTAAAATTTCTTTTCCTACTTTTATTTCTTCTGCAGGATCTCCTGTAAGAGAAACTCTAATAGTATCTCCTATCCCTTCACATAACAAAGTTCCTATTCCTATACTAGATTTTATTGTTCCTCTCCATAAAGTTCCAGATTCTGTTACTCCTAAATGTAAAGGATAATCAATTTTTTGTGATATAATTCTATAACTTTCTATCATTTGCATTACATTTGAAGATTTAATAGATATTACAATGTCATAAAAATTTAAACTTTCAAGGATATTTACATGCCTTAAAGCACTTTCTACTAAAGCCTCTGGGCATACTTTCCCATATTTTTTTAAAATATCTTTTTCAAGAGAACCTGAGTTTACACCTATTCTAATAGGTATACCTTTATTTTTACATGCATTAGCAACAGCTTCAATCCTATCTTGGTTCCCAATATTTCCAGGATTTATTCTTAAAGCAGATACTCCATTTTCAATAGAAAGAAGAGCTAGACGATAATCAAAATGTATGTCTGCTACAAGAGGAATATGTATTTGAGAACAAATTGTCTTTAAAGCTTGTGCTGATTCTATATCGGGAACAGCACATCTTATTATATCACATCCTAATTTTTCTAATTTTAAAATTTGTGATACTGTAGATTTTATATCTTTAGTATCTGTATTGGTCATAGATTGAACAGCAATTGGAGAATTTCCTCCTATAAATATATTGCCTACTTTTATTTTTCTAGTCTTTCGTCTTTCCATTTTTATCTCCTTAAATTAATTCAAATTTATTGGATGAAGTATATCTTTGATAAGAACAACTATCATTAAAGCCATAAGTATAACAAAACCTATGTAATTTATAACTCCAACTTTATTATCATCAATTTTTTTTCTAGTTATGATTTCGAATAATAATAAAAATATCCATCCACCATCTAATGCTGGAAAAGGTATTATATTAAATATAGCTAATTGCACACTAATAAATGCAGCAAAAGTTATTAAAGGAACAATTCCTGCTTCTGCAACTTTAGTAGAAACTCTAATAATTGAAATAGGTCCGCCAAAGTCATCTGCACTTGCTTTCCCGGTAAATAATGATTTAAATGCTCCAAAAACTTGTTTTATTATGGTAATGGTTTGATTAACCCCATATTCTAAAGATTTGAATATTCCTGGATTTTCAAGTAAAGTTGGATAAATCCCTAATACAAATTTATTTTGATTTTCATCTTTTACAGGAGTAACATTTATAATTTTTATTTCATTATTTCGTTCTATTCCAATATTTACACTTTCTCCTTTTGACATATACATTTCTGATGAAAAATCTTCCCAATTTCTTATTTTTTTATTATTTATACTTATTATTTTGTCATTCTCTTTAATTCCAGAATAATATGCAGGAAGATTTTGATCCACTTTACTTACTACTGGAATAAAAAAACCTTTTATAGAACCTACAATAGCAAAAATCAAAATAGCAAAAATAAAATTCATTAATGGACCAGCCGCAATTATACTTAATCTTCTACCTGGAGATTTGCTTGAAAAAGATCTTTCATCTAAGCTTTTTTCTTCTTCACCTAGCATCTTTACATAACCGCCTATTGGTAAAGCCTTTATTAAATATTCAGTTTCTTTCCCTTTAATTCCTAAAATTTTAGGGCCCATTCCTATAGAAAACTCTTCTACTTTAACACCATTTAATTTAGCAAGAATAAAATGTCCAAGTTCATGTATAATTATAAGAACACTAAATACTAAAATAGCACCCAATATATAAATAAAATTCATTAATAATATACCTCCATTTATGTATTATACATTTTATAAATATATTCTTTTATATTTTTATCCATAATTAATATATCTTCAACTGTAAAATTATTTATATTAGGAAATTTATTAAGACAATCTTCAACAATATCACCAATTTGTAAAAATTTAATTTTATTTTTTAAAAATAAATTTACTGAAGCTTCATTAGCACTATTTAATATAGCAGGCATTATTCCTCCAGTTATGCCGGCTTCAAATGCTAATTTTAAACATTTAAAAGTATTTAAATCGGGCTTTTCAAAAGTTAAATTTCCTATATTATAAAAATTTAAAGGTTCAACTAATCTAGTAGTTCTTTTAGGATAATTTAATGCATATTGTATCGGAAGTCTCATGTCTGTACTTCCTAATTGAGCTATAACACTTCCATCAATATATTCTACCATTGAATGTATAATACTTTGAGGATGTATAACCACTTCAATGTCTTTGTAATCTATGTCAAATAACCAATGTGCCTCAATAACTTCTAATCCTTTATTCATAAGTGTAGATGAATCTATTGATATTTTTTTACCCATATTCCATTTAGGGTGTTTAAGTGCTTCTTCACAAGAAACATTAACTAATTCTTCTGTTTTTTTGCCTCTAAAAGGGCCTCCTGAAGCTGTTAATAATATTTTGTTTATGTAATCTTTTTTATTACTTTGAATACATTGAAAAATAGCACTATGTTCAGAATCAACTGGTAATATATTAATATTATGTTTTAAAGCTGCCTCTTTGATAAGATTACCACCAACTACCAATGTTTCTTTATTTGCTAAAGCTATATTTTTCCCTGCCTTTATTGCATTTAAAGTAGGTATTAGACCAATCATGCCAACAATAGACGTAACTACTGTATCAATTTCTTTAAGCGTTGATATTATATTTAAGCCCTCCATGCCATAAAAAATTTCTAATTTTTTATTTTTAATTTTACAATATTCTTTTACTTTATTATATGTAATCTTATCTGTTATACAAATATACTTAGGCATAAATTCGTTTATTATATCTACAATTTTATCAAAATTTGTATTTGCAGAAATTCCAATTAATGAAAATTCATCCTTTTGTTCCCTTATAACATCTAAAGTTTGAGAACCTATAGAGCCAGTTGCTCCTAAAATACTTATATATTTCAACTTTAGTTTCCTCCTAATAAAACATTATTAAAAATATAATAATTTTTAGTATAAAAGAATATAAGATATTACTATATTATATGTCCAATTCTTAAACTTTATTTAAAATAAATGTTAAATAATAATAAATAATAACTGAAGCAAAAAGTATACTATCAAATCTATCTAAAATTCCTCCATGTCCTGGTATTAAATTACTATAATCTTTTATATTGACATATCTTTTTATAGATGAGGCTACTAAATCACCTAACTGGCAAAATATACCGCATAGAATTCCAATTATTATATAATTATATACAGATATATTTATCCCTAAATTATAAATAATTATTCCAAATATTATACATATAACAATGCTTCCTATAAGTCCACCAATAGATCCTTCTATGGTTTTATTAGGACTTATTTGAGGGCATATTTTATTTTTCCCAAAGTATTTTCCGACGTAGTAAGCAGCTGTATCACATGTCCAAGAAGATAAAAATACAAGCCATATTAAATAATTACCATTATTTTTTTCATATATTAATATAATAAAACTAAAAAACACAGCTATATATAAAAATCCAAATACAGTTACAGCAATATCTATAAAATTATATTTATTATTTATTATAGATATGCACATCATAACAAACATAAAAAATATTAATAGTAAAAAAATATATTTAAAATTAATATTTTTATTTAAAAAAATATAATATATAATACAAAATGTATATCCTAAATAATTTAAACAATTTATATCTTTTTTCTTAGAAACATTATAAAATTCATGCATACCTATCAATGATATTATCATTAAAAAATATTTGAGATATATACCTCCAAGAAATAAAAAAATTAATAAAGGTGATAATAATATAGCTCCAACATATCTTTTATTCATAATTATCTTATTTTACTCCTCCAAATCTTCTATCTCTTCTTTGATAATCTAAAATAGCCTCGTGAAGATGCTCTTTTTTAAAATCAGGCCATTTTACATCTGATATCCAAAATTCTGAATAAGCACATTGCCATAATAAAAAATTACTTAATCTTTGCTCGCCACTAGTTCTAATGATTATATCCGGATCTGGCATACCTGAAGTATATAAATACTTAGAAAATATATTTTCACATATTTCTTCTTCTTTTAATTTATTATTTTTTAAATCTTTATACATTTGTTTAAAAGCATTTATTATTTCATTTCTTCCACCATAATTTAATGCCAAATTTAATATCAATCCAGTATTATTTTTAGTTACTTCATAAGCATGCATTAATTCTTTTTGACAAATTAGTGGAAGTTTTGAAATATCTCCTATAGAATTTATCACAACATTATTAGAATTAAGTTCTTGAATCTCTTTACTTAAATATTCTACTAATAATTTCATAAGTGTAGAAACTTCTTCTTTAGGTCTTTTCCAATTTTCTGTTGAAAAAGCATAAAGTGTTAAATAATTAATTTTTAGTTTACTACACTCTTTAACTATTTCTCTAATAGTTTCTACACCAGCTTTATGTCCTGCAGATCTTGGAAGCTTTCTTTCTTTCGCCCATCTACCATTTCCATCCATAATAATTGCTATATGTCTAGGTATTTTTTCAGTATCTATTTCGAAGTAATTTTTTTTATCTTTATTTATATGTAAATTAAAAAGTTTCCACACGCAAATTCTCCCCATTCATAAATTTCTCATTTTTAAAATTTATTGAACTAAAAACCTGCATAATTGCAGGTTTTTAATATGATTTAAATAGACATAATTTCTTTCTCTTTTAGTTCAATAATTTTATCAATTTCTTTAATATAATTATCAGTTTTCTTTTGAATGTCTTCTTCTGCTTTTTTCATTTCATCTTCGGAAATTTCATTATTCTTTTTTAAAACTTTAATTTTATCATTTGCTTCTCTTCTTATAGAACGAATTGCTACTTTACTTTCTTCTCCACTTTTTTTTACTGTTTTAACTAAAGCTCTTCTAGTTTCTTCAGTAAGTTCTGGAATTATAAGTCTAATAATAGATCCATCATTTGATGGATTTAAACCTAAATCAGACTTTAATATAGCTTTTTCTATATTTTTAAGCATACTTTTTTCCCATGGTTGAATCACTATTATTCGAGGCTCAGGTGCAGAAATATTTGCAACTTGATTTATAGGAACCATACTTCCATAATAATCTACCTCTACTTTATCTAACATTGTTGGATTTGCTCTTCCAGCTTTCATTGAAGCTAATTCTTTTTTTAATATCTGAATAGTTTTATTCATTTTTTCTTCGGAATTATGAATAATTTCTTTAATCATAGAATTACCTCCTTGTTTACTTTTAATGTTATTAGGGCTATTTAATATTATTGCTTTAGTTTTATTTGTAACTACATTATTTAGACACAATAGTACCAATTTTTTCTCCTAAAACAGCTTTTTTTATATTTCCAGGCTTATTAAGACCAAATACAATTATAGGTATATTATTATCCATACATAAAGATGTAGCAGTAGAATCCATTACTTGAAGTCCTTGTTCTAATACTTCAATATAAGTAAGTTTATCATATTTTTCAGCATCTTTGTATACATTTGGATCTTTATCATAAACTCCATCAACTTTTTTAGCAAGTAATATAGCATTTGCTTCTATTTCTGCAGCTCTTAAAGCTGCAGTTGTATCTGTAGAAAAATATGGATTCCCTGTACCTGCTGCAAATATAACTACTCTTCCTTTTTCTAAATGTCTCATAGCTCTTCGACGTATAAAAGGTTCTGCTATTTCTTTCATTTCTATAGCAGTTTGAACTCTAGTATTTACCCCCATATTTTCAAGAGAATCCTGTAATGCTAGTGCATTAATACATGTTGCTAACATTCCCATATAATCAGCAGTAGTTCTATCCATTCCTTTGCCGCTTCTTCCTCTCCAAATATTTCCACCTCCAACTACTACACCTATTTCAATTTCAAGATCAACAAGTTCTTTTATTTCTTCTGCTATTCTTTGAACAACATTAAAATCAATCCCAAACCCATTTTCTCCTGATAACGCTTCTCCTGAAAGTTTAAGTATTATTCTTTTGTAATTAATTGGTTCCATATATATTATACCTCCAAAATAATAAAAATTATATATAAAGTATATATTTTAAAATATAATTATCTTAAAAAAAGAGAACACAAGGTGTTCTCTTTTTAACTTATCCCTGTTTCATTTGTTTACGAACTTCTTCGGCAAAGTTCTCTTCTTTCTTTTCAATTCCTTCGCCTTTTTCGTATCTAACAAATCTTGTAACAGATATTGGTGATCCTACTTCTTTAGATTTTTCTTGAATATATTTCTTTATTGTATAGTCACTGTTTTTTATCCAAATTTGCTCTAATAAACAATTTTCTTTATAATACTTTTGAATTCTTCCTTCTACCATTTTTTCAGCAATATTTTCTGGTTTACCTTCATTTAAAGCTTGCACCTTATAAATTTCTCTTTCCTTTTGAAGTGTAGTTTCATCTACATCATCTTTACTTAAAAACAATGGATTAGCGGCTGCTATTTGCATTGCAATATCTTTTGCTACATCAAAAACAACTTCACTTTCTTTTTCGCAAGCTACTTCAACTAAAACTCCAATTCTTCCACCACCATGTATATAACTATGAATAACACCGTTTTTTATTGAAAACTTTTGGAATCTTCTAACTGTCATGTTTTCTCCTAATTTAGCAATTAAAGCAGTAAGAGCTTCCTTAATTGTTATATTTGGATCTTCTATGTACTTTTCTGCTATAAATGTTTCAATATCATTAGAAGAAGTTAAAGATGCTTGTTTAGCTATATTTTTAGCGAATGTTATAAATTCATTATTTGCTGCAACAAAATCTGTTTCACAATTAACTTCAATAATAGCTCCAGATTTTTTATCTTCACTAACGTACGTTTCTACTATACCTTCTGATGCTGTTCTTCCAGCTTTTTTAGCAGCTGCAGCCAACCCTCTTTCTCTTAAAATTTCAATTGCTTTTTCCAAATCTCCATTAGATTCATTTAACGCCTTCTTGCATTCCATCATTCCAGCACCGGTTCTTTCTCTAAGCTCTTTAACCATTTGTGCAGTAATCATAATAAATTCCTCCTATGTATAAATATTAGTTGTAAAAGGTAAATGAAATTTTTCATCTATCTTTTACAACTCTTATTAAAGTTAATAGTAAGTCTATTCAGCTAATTGCTCTCCTTGTCTTCCTTCAATAATAGCATCAGCAATTTTGGCAGTAATTAATTTTACAGCTCTAATAGCATCATCATTACCTGGTATTACATAATCAACTTCATCTGGATCACAATTAGTATCTACAATTGCAACTACAGGTATCCCTAATATTTTTGCTTCTAAAATTGCATTTTTTTCTTTTCTTGGATCAACTACGAATAAAGCACCTATATTATTGCTATCCATATTTTTAATTCCACCAAGATTTTTTTCTAACTTTTCTTTTTCACTTCTTAATTTTATAACCTCTTTTTTAGGAAGAACATCAAATGTTCCATCTTCTTCCATCGTATTTAATTCTTCCAATCTTTTAATTCTAGTCTTAATTGTTCTAAAATTAGTGAGCATTCCGCCTAACCATCTGTTAGTAACAAAGTGCATACCGCTTCTTATAGCTTCTTCCTGTATAGCTTCTTGTGCTTGTTTTTTTGTTCCAACAAATAATATATCTTTTCCTTCCGCTGATACAGTTTTTATAAAATCATAAGCTTCTTCTATTTTTTTTACAGTTTTTTGTAAATCAATAATATAAATCCCATTTCTTTCTGTAAAAATATATGGAGCCATTTTAGGATTCCATCTTCTTGTTTGATGTCCAAAATGAACACCTGCTTCTAATAATTGTTTCATTGAAATAACTGACATTATATTTTACCTCCTTGGTTTTTCCTCCATTATCGTCATACTTATAAACAACCTAATTGGCACCAATTTATAAGTTGGATAATGTGTGTATTTATTCCTTATGTAGTATATCATATGGTTTAATAGTATTCAATAATATAAATTAAATTTTTAATAATTTAATTTATATTATTTATATTTAGTGTAATTTCTGTAATCATTATAAAATATTTTTATCAACGTATCTTTTTTAATTCATCTAACAATTTATCATTTAATATTTTAATATGAGTTCCTTTCATTCCTAATGATCTAGATTCAATTACACCAGCACTTTCAAATTTTCTTAACGCATTAACTATAACAGATCTTGTAATTCCAACTTTATCAGCAATTTTAGATGCTACGAGCAACCCTTCGTTTCCTTCTAGTTCATTAAATATATGCTCTACAGCTTCAAGTTCAGAATAAGATAAGGTTCCAATAGCTAATTGTACAACTGCTTTTTTTCTAGCTTCTTCTTCTATTTCTTCATTTTTTGATCTTAAAATTTCAAGTCCTATAATTGTAGCACTATATTCAGCAAGAACTAAATCATCATCTGTAAAATTATTATCAAATCTAGCAAGTAAAAGAGTTCCTAATCTTTCTCTATTACCATTTATAGGTACAATAGTAGAAAGCTTATTATTTATAGTACAATTTTTTTCTTCATCAAAAACACAAATTCCTTCATTAGTAAGATTTGCTAAAGTTTCATGAATATTTAGTAATTTATTATTATAATTTTCTGGAAATCTCATTTCATTAATTATTTTATTTTGTACTATATCACATTCAAAATTTTCTCCAAAGTTATACCCTAGAATTTTACCTTTTCTACTTATAATATAGACATTACATGCTAAAACATCACTTAATAATTTACAAATATCATCAAAAACAACAGGTTCAGTACCAGACTTTTGTAGTATTTTATTAAGCATACGAGTTTTATTTAATAAAGATGACATTACTATTTTCCTCCTTAATTTTATATAAATAGCCTTATAAAGTATATATATTATTTCCTAGTAGTTATTATATAGTTAGATTTTTTTAAAAATTTAGAATTGTTTTTATGCCTTTATAAATGATATCATAACATATATAACTTTTCAACATTCTTTTTATATAATTCGACATATTAATAACATTGTATTTATTTGTCACCTTTATATATTTTATTTTTACAATTTTCGTTCATACATTCAAAAATCGTGCCCTTACTTTTTGAGTACTTTTTTACCATCATACTACCGCAATTAGGGCATTTATCATTTACAGGTTCAAACCAACTTACAAAATTACAAGAAGGATAATTGCTACATCCAAAGAATTTCTTGCCTTTTTTGCTTTTTTTTATTAAAATATTCCCTCCGCATTTTGGGCATTTAACATCTAATTGTTCTACTATAGGTTTAGTATTTTTACATTCAGGATACCCAGGACATGCTAAAAAATCACCAAATCTACCATGTTTTATTACCATATTTCTTCCACACTTATCACATTTTACATCGCTTACTTTATCTTCTATAGTTATTTTAGATATTTCTTTTTCTGCAATTTCTACAGATTTTTTTATAGGTTTAAAAAATTCATCTACAACTGCAATCCAACTTTCTTTTCCCTCTTCTATATTATCTAATTTACTTTCCATTGCTGCTGTAAATTCCACATCAACAATTTCTTTAAAATAATGACTTAACATACTATTTACTATTGTTCCCAATTCAGTTGGAATTAAAGTTTTTTTATTTCTTTCAATATATTTTCTATCTAGAAGAGTAGAGATAATAGGAGCATATGTGCTAGGTCTTCCTATTCCATTTTCTTCTAATGTTTTTACAAGCGATGCTTCCGAAAATCTCGGTAAAGGCTGTGTAAAATGCTGAACTCCATTTATTGAAATTTTACTTAAAATTTCTCCTTCTGAAAGTTCAGGAATATTGATAGCTTCTTCTTCTTCTTGAGATAAATATTCATATAATTTCATAAAGCCTTCAAATTTAATACTAGATCCATGAGCTTTAAAAGTATATTCACCATTTATTATATCTATAGATATAGTATTCAATATACATGAAGACATTTGACTTGCCATAAATCTATTCCAAATAAGTTTATATAATTTGTATTGTTCATCTTTTAAACTTTCTTTTACTATATCTGGAGTTAATTCTATATATGTTGGTCTTATAGCTTCATGTGCATCTTGAATATTTTTCTTTCCTTTAAAAATTCTTGGATTACTTGGTATATAATCTGCACCATAAGTATTTGATATAAAGTCTCTAGCTGATTTTTGTGCTTCACTTGAAACTCTTACTGAATCTGTTCTCATATAAGTTATTAAGCCTAAAGTCCCATGCCCTTTTATATCAATTCCTTCATAAAGCTGTTGAGCAATTGACATAGTTTTTTTAGTAGTATAATTTAATTTTTTATATGCATCTTGTTGAAGCGTACTTGTAGTAAATGGAGGAAGTGGATTTTTATTTTTTTGTGATTTTTTTATTTTGCTTACAATAAATTCTCCATTTTCAAGCTGTGAAATAATTTTATTACTTTCTTCTTCAGAATTAATTTCAATTTTATCATTATTTTTAGATAATAATTTTACTATAAAAGTTTTTTTATCTCCATTTTTATGTAATTTACATTCTATAGACCAATATTCTTTAGGTACAAATTCTTTAATTTCTTTTTCTCTATCGCAAATTAATTTAAGCGCTACGGATTGTACTCTGCCAGCGCTAAGTCCCCATTTTATCTTTTTCCACAGTACAGGACTTATTTCATAACCTACCAATCTGTCTAATATTCTTCTTGCTTGCTGTGCATTAACTAAATTAGAGTTTATAGTTCTTGGTGCTTTTATTGCATTCTTTACTGCATTTTTTGTAATTTCATTAAATTCAATTCTACATTTTTCAGCTTGATCTATATTTAATATTTGAGCTAAATGCCATGAAATAGCTTCTCCTTCTCTATCAGGGTCAGTAGCCAAATAAATTTTTTCACTTTTTTTAGCAACTTTCTTAAGTTTATCTAAAAGTTCACCTTTCCCTCTAATAGTTATATATTTAGGAGTATACTGATTTTCTATATCTACACCAAGCTGGCTTTTAGGAAGATCCCTTACATGTCCCATTGAAGCTTCTACTATATAATTTTTCCCTAGATATTTTCCAATGGTTTTAGCCTTAGCAGGTGATTCAACAATTACTAATTTTTGACCCATAATGCTCCTGATTTTCATTATTATAAATATAAATAATTTAAATCAGGATATTCACCCCCTTATGCTTATATATGAAATTAAATTTTGTGTAAAAACTATTATTTATTAATATACAATAAATTATTTACTTTAACAAATTATATTTAAAGTTAAATATTTTGCTGATTTTTTACATAATAACTTCCTGCTAAACATATTATCTCCTCTTTTAGTTGCAATTCAAATAATACCTCATATAAATGATTAATGTCAATATCAGTTATTTTAAGTATATCATCAATATGTATAGGTTCATCACTTAAAACTGAACATATTTTTTCTTGTTCTTTAGTAAATTTTTGTATTTTTTTCTTTTTTGTAGATTTATAATCAATATTTAAAATTCTAAATACATCCTCTATACATGTAACAGGATAAGCTCCATCTCTTATCAATTTGTTACATCCTTTACTTTGTTCTGAAAATATAGAACCTGGTACAGCCATTACATCTTTACCTTGTTCTAATGCCATACTGGCAGTAATTAAAGAACCACTTTTTATACCAGCTTCTACTATTATAACAATATCACTTAGTCCACTAATTATCCTATTTCTTATAGGAAAATTTATAGAAAGAGGTGGTGTCCCTGGCAAATATTCAGATATTAAACAACCAGAATAAGCTATTTGATTATATAATTCTTTATTTTCTTTTGGATAAATAATGTCTAACCCGCATCCTAAAATAGCACAAGTATAACCTTTGTTGTTTATGCAAGTATTTTGAGCACAACTATCTATCCCTCTTGCCATTCCACTTATTATATTTATATTATTTTTTGTAAGTTCACAAGATAATATTTTAGTGACATTTAACCCATAATTAGTAGAATTCCTTGAACCTACTATAGAAACATTATATTCTTCATTTAACCTGCTTATATCCCCTTTATAAAATAATGTAGTTGGAGCATTTTCAATTTCTTTAAGTTTATTGGGATATAAAATATCATTATAATGTACCATTTTAATGTTATTACTATTAATAATGTTTTTTATATCTTTTATAAGATTATTATTCCAACTATTTTTAATTTTATCTAACTTACAATTTTCCCATATGTTTTCGGTATTTTTATATTCTTTAATAAGGTCTAATTTGATTTTATTTGATAACTTAAGAGTAGAAAACCAAATATCATAATCTGTCATTTTACTTAACTCCTTAAACTATATTTTCATCTAAAAATTTTCTATATTGAATTGCTTCAATAACGTCGCTATCTTTTATATATTCGCTATCATTTAAATCTGCAATTGTACGTGAAAGTTTAAGTATTCTACTATAGGCTCTATTACTTAAATGATATTTATCATAAATTTTTTCTAATAAGCTATTACTTTTCGTACTTAATTTACAATATTTTTTTATTAATCGTTGATTCATTTCAGAATTACAATATATATTATCTTCTTTAAATCTATTTTTTTGTATTTCTCTTGCAGCTTCTACTCTTTTTCTTATAGTTTGGGAATTTTCTGTTTTTTTATTTTCATTTATTTCTTTATAACTTAAAGATGAAACAAATGTAAAAATATCTATGCGATCTATAATTGGTCCAGAAAGCTTATGTAAATATTTTTTTCTTTCATATTCAGTGCAAACACATTGTTTTATATTGCTCCCATAAAATCCACATGGGCATGGATTCAATGCAGCAACTAACATAAAATTAGCTGGATAAGTCACACTACCTATAGAACGAGATATAGTAATTTTTCTATCTTCTAAAGGTTGCCTTAACACTTCAAGTACACTTTTTTTAAATTCCAATAATTCATCTAAAAATAATACTCCATTATGTGCTAAGGATATTTCACCTGGAGTAATATTACGACCTCCTCCAACCAGAGCTACAGTTGAACTTGTATGATGTGGATTCCTAAAAGGTCTATTCCTTATTAATATTTCTTCTTTTAAATTTCCAGATACACTATATATTTTTGTTACTTCCAATGCTTCATCATAACTTAATTTAGGTAAAATAGAAGGTATTCTATTAGCAATCATACTTTTACCAGATCCAGGGGGACCAAATAATAATATATTATGCCCACCTGCTGCAGCTATTTCTATAGCTCTTTTACAACTTTCTTGTCCAAGTACCTCTTCAAAATCATAATTATAAATAGTTTCTGTATCTATACTGATTTCATCAGATTTATAAGGTAACATATCATTATTCTCTAAAAATGCTGCTACTTGATTTAAATTTTCAAACGAATATATGTTTGAATTTTTTACTATACAACATTCTTTTTCATTTGCTGAAGGAATTATAAAATTTACAATGTTATTTTTAATTCCTTCAATAACTATAGGTAATGCACCTTTAATTTTTTTTAATTCTCCAGATAATGATAATTCGCCCAAAATCAAATAATTATTTAAATTATTTGATTTTATTTGGTTAGTAGCTAATAATATTCCAATAGCTATTGGAAGGTCAAATTGAGAACCTTCCTTTTTTAAGTCTGCAGGAGCCAAGTTAATTGTGATTCTATTAATTGGAAATTCAAATCCAGAATTTATAATTGCAGCGCGTACCCTTTCCTTTGATTCTTTTACAGAAATATCTGCTAACCCTACAATATTAAAAGATGGTAATCCATTAGAAATATCTATTTCTACAGAAACAATAAATCCCTCTATTCCATAAAAAGTTGCAGTAGTTACGTGAATAGCCATAATATCACCTCTAAAAATAAATTATTGACAATAAGAGGTATTTATATAACTAATTTTTAATATATATTTTTATTTTGTAAATTATATATATTCATTAAATATGGATATAATTATTTATATAAAAATTTGGGAAAGAGTGATATATTTTGAAAAGATTAAATAAAGAAGTTGGATTCTTAGGAGAAGAAATTGCAGTTAAATATTTAAAAAAATATGGATATGTTATACTTGAAAGAAACTTTAATTGTAAAATAGGAGAAATAGATATAATAGGTAAGGATAAAGACTATATTGTATTTATAGAAGTTAAAACAAGGTATAGTAATATATATGGAAGTCCTGGAGAAGCTGTAACTCATTCAAAACAATATAAAATATATAAAATTGCACAATATTATATTATGAATAAAAAATTTTATAAATTTAATTTTAGATTCGATGTTATAGAAATTATGTTAAATAATAAAAATAATAAATATTCAATTAAATTAATTAAAAATGCATTTCAGATATAAGTACACTAAGTAATACTAGATGTACTTATATCTGAAAGTATATTTTTCAAAAAAGATTTTCTATGTATTTTACATATTCCATATTCTTTAATAGCTTTAATATGTTCTCTTGTGCCATATCCCGAATTTAGATCAAATCCATATTGAGGATATAATTTTGCATATTTTTTCATTAAATTATCTCTATATACTTTAGCAATTATGGATGCACAAGCAATACTGGCACTTTTTTCATCACCTTTTATAGCATAATCATTTTCTATATTAATATCTTTAATTCTATATCCATCAGAAATAACAAAATTAGGTTTTATATTTAATCCATTAACAGCCATTTTAAATACCATGTTATTGCACCATGTAATACCATTAGTATCTATTGATACATTATCTAATAAAGATATGTTATAACATATAGCTTTATTTTTTATTATAGAAGAAAGTTCTTCTCTATCTTTAGAAGATAATTTTTTTGAATCTTTAATTCCTAATATTAAATCATTATCATTCATTATTTCTAAATTTAATATTACTGCTGCAGCTACAATAGGACCAGCCAAAGGTCCTCTTCCTACTTCATCTACACCAGCAATATATTTAGATTTTAAATATTTTATATCAAAAGAGTACATTTTTTTTACTCTTTGCAATTCTTTATTTCTTATTTCTATTGATTTTAGAATTTTAAATGCCAGATTTTGTACATTTTTTCTATTATCTTTTTTCAAAACATTCGCTATATTACTAAGAACTTCCTCTTTTTCATTAAAAGAAGATAAATTTTGTTCTAATTCTTCTAAATACGATTTTATATTTAAATAACTCATATTCGAGAAGTTGTTAATTTCTTTATTAAATTCATTTAAAATTTTCATAAATTTTCTCCATAATATTATTAAATTAAGGTCTTTCTAAAGATATAGGACCCAATTTTCCACCTCTAAATTCATCTAATAATAAAATAGATACTCTGTTATAATCTATTTTGCCTCCAGATAATATAGTTCCTCTTTTACGTGCAATAGAATTTATATTTAAAACAGGATCATTGGTTAGTTCTTCAAGTTTATATCTTTGTATTAATCTATCAGGATAAAATTTTTGGAGTCGTTCAATTAATTTTAAAGCTAATTCTTCAATATCCATAATTTCATCTTTTATAGCACCTGTAAATGCTAAATTAAGCGCTACTTCATCATCCTCAAATTTAGGCCATAATATTCCTGGTGTATCCATAAGTTCAATTCCTAATTTAGTTTTTATCCATTGTTTGCTTTTTGTGATACCTGGTTTATCTCCAATTTTGGCTATGCTATTTTGTGCCATTCTATTTATAAAAGAAGATTTACCTACATTAGGTATGCCTACTACCATAGCTCGTGTTTTAATATTAACCATTCCTTTGGCTTTCATTTTATCATGTTTTTCTTTTAAGAGCTCATTAATCATAGGTTTTATATTATTAATTCCTAATCCAGTTAAACTATTGATTGATACAGCTCTCATATTATTATTTGAAAGTTTTTTTATCCATTGATTAGTTATTGTGCTTTCACTTAAATCACTTTTATTTAATAATATAATTCTAGGTTTATTCCCACAAATGTCATCAATTTCAGGATTACTACTAGATTTAACTATTCTTGCATCTCTTATTTCTATTACTATATCTACAAATTTTATATTTTCTTTTAATTCTCTCTTTGTTTTGGCCATATGTCCTGGAAACCAATTTATAGGCATATTTATCTAATCCTTCCTATTCTATTAAATGGATATATTCTAAATGAGGCTTTCCCTACTATAAGTTTATTATTAACAAAACCTACGTCTGGATAGCGGCTATCTCTACTATAATTTCTATTATCCCCTAAAACGAAAAATGTATTTTCAGGAACAACAACTTCATTATAAGAACCATTTATAAATTTTTCATTTAAATAAGGTTCATATACTTCTACTTCATTTACATATAGTTTATTGTTTTCAATTTTAACTTTATCACCAGCAACAGCAACAATTCTTTTTATAAATTTTTCTCTTGTATCAGAAGGATATTTAAAAACAATTATATCTCCTTTTTTAGGCTTACTAAAATAATAAGAAACCTTTTGAACAATAAGTCTATCTTTATGATTTAATGTTGGAAACATAGATTGGCCATCTACACTCACAGTTTCAAAAACAAAAGTAATTATAAGTATAGCTGCAATTATAGCTATTATGATAGATTTAATTAATTCTATTAAGCTTTTCAACAATGTTTACACCTTCTCATAAGTAAAAAAGGGCTTAGAAGCCCAATTTTTATATTATTTCTTTTACTTTTGCAGCTTTACCAACTCTATCTCTTAAATAGAATAGTTTAGCTCTTCTTACTTTACCTCTTCTTACAACTTCAATTTTTGCTATACTAGGAGAATTAACAGGGAATGTTCTTTCAACACCTACACCATAAGAAACTCTTCTTACTGTAAATGTTTCTCTAATTCCTCCGTTTTGTCTTTTGAGAACAATGCCTTCAAAAATTTGAATTCTTTCTCTGTTACCTTCTTTAACTCTAACATGAACTTTAACTGTATCACCTACATTAAACTGAGGTAAATCAGTTCTAATTTGTTCTGATTCTATAGCTTTAATAATATCTAACATTGTGCATTCCCTCCTTACATTTTTTTGACGTTCTTGACCGTTAACTTGTCAGAGGAACGCCCGTACTAGCACAAATACAAATTGTATTTTATCATATAAATTATGTATATGCAATATATAATTAGTCTTTTAATATTTTTTTATCTTCTTCAGATAATTTTATTTTATTAAAAAGATCTATTCGTTTTTCTTTAGTAATTTTAAGAGACTGCATTCTTCTCCATTTTTCTATATTTTTATGGTGGCCTGATAATAAAATTTTAGGTACACAATCTCCTTCAAAACATTCAGGTCTAGTATATTGAGGGTATTCTAGAAGGCCATTGTAAAAAGATTCATTAATATAACTTTCATTATTTGATAATACTCCAGGAACTAATCTGCATATACTATCAATTATAGGAATACAGGCCATTTCACCACCTGTAAGTATAAAATCACCAAGTGAAATCTCATCATCTATATATTTATAAACTCTTTCATCAATTCCTTCGTAGTGACCACATAAAAAAATTATTTCTGAATTTGAAGAAAGCTCTTTAGCTATATTTTGATTAAAAGTTCTTCCTCTAGGTCCTAAAAATACGACCTTACCTTTGTTTATAAGTTTTGTAGCTCTTATAGAATCTATAATTGGCTGTGGAGACATAATCATACCAGGACCTCCACCATAAGGATAATCATCTACTTTTTTATGCTTATCTTTAGAATAATCCCTTATATTTACAGTATTTATTTGAATTATATTATTTTTTATTGCTCTTCCTATTATACTAAATTTAAAAATATCAAACATTTCAGGGAAAATAGTTAATATATGTATTCTCATTGCCACTCCTCTAATGGTTTTATTATAATTTTATTTTCAATTATGTTAATATCTAATATTATATTTTTTAATGCTGGTACTAATATTTCCTTTTTACCTTTTACCCAATAAACATCATTACTACCTGTTTTAATCACATCATAAACTTCACCCAATTCAATATTATTTTTATCGAATACCTTACAACCTATTATATCAGCTATAAAATATTCTCCTTCTGAAAGTTCTACCGCTTCATTACGACTTACTTCAATATACTTATTTTTATATTTTTCCGCTTCTTCAATACTATCTATTCCTTCTATTTTTAATATTACTTTATTACTTTGAATTTTGCACCAAATTATATTTTTACATACACCATCAATGTATGCTGTTTTTACTTTTCTAAATCTTTTTATATCATCAGTTAAAGGATAGACTTTTACTTCACCTTTTATTCCATGTGTATTTATTATTTGACCTATTGCTAAAAATTCCTTCAATTTTTATCACCTTCTTATTATATATAATATATTACACTAATATTTCAAAAAAATTAATATATTATAGTCAAAAAAATAAAATAAGAGTTAGGCAGTACCTAACCCCTTATATAATTTCTACAACAACTCTCTTGTTTTCTTTAATGGCTGCTGCTTTAACAACAGTTCTGATAGCTTTTGCTATTCTTCCCTGTTTACCTATTATCTTTCCCATATCTTCTGGTGCAACTTTAAGTTCAAGTATTATGGACTGCTCTCCTGAAATTTCATTAACTTGAACGGCTTCTGGGTTATCAACTAATGATTTAGCTATAATTTCAACCAATTCTTTCATAGGTTACACCCCCAGTATTTACTTTGAAAGTTTTTCACTTATTCCAGATCTGTCGAAAAGTTTTTTTACTATATCTGATGGTTGAGCACCATTATTAATCCACTTATTAGCCTTTTCTTCATCTATTTTTATAGTAGCTGGCTCAGTGGTTGGATTATAGTATCCTATTTCTTCGATAAATCTTCCATCTCTTGGAGATCTTGAATCAGCAACAACAACTCTATAAAATGGAGCTTTTTTTGCACCCATTCTTCTTAATCTTATTCTTACAGCCATTTTTTCACCTCCTTTAAAAATATTAATGCATAAATGGCATTTTCCCAAATATTCCTCTTTTAAATCCTTTTTGCATATTTTTTGTTTGTTTCATAACTTTTTTCATCATTTCAAATTCTTTTAAAAATTTATTAATTTCTTGAATAGTTGTTCCAGAACCTTGAGAAATTCTTTTTTTCCTAGATGGAGAATTATTCACTAATGAAGGATTTATCCTTTCTTTTTTTGTCATAGATTTAATTATGGCTTCACGCCTTTTCATTTCTTTTTCTCCTTGACTTAAATCTATATTTTGAAGTTCTTTCGAATTTGCTCCTGGTATCATTTCTAATATTTTATTTAAAGGGCCTAATTTTTTCATTTGATCCATAAGTGCTAAATAATCATCTAAGTTAAAATCTTGATTTAACATTTTAGCACCTAATTCTTTTGCTTGTTTTTCGTCTATAGCTGATTGAGCTTTTTCTATAAGAGATAAAACATCTCCCATTCCTAAAATTCTAGAAGCCATCCTATCAGGATAAAATACTTCTAAATCATTCATTTTTTCCCCTACACCTATAAACTTAATTGGTTTGCCACTTATCGCTTTTATTGAAAGTGCAGCACCACCCCTAGTATCTCCATCTAATTTTGTTAATATTACTCCACTTATATCTAATTGATCATTAAAACTTTTAGATACATTTACCGCGTCTTGTCCTGTCATAGAATCAACTACTAAAAGAATTTCATTTGGCTTGACATTTTCTTTAATAGTTTTAAGTTCTTTCATTAATCCTTCATCTATGTGTAATCTTCCTGCTGTATCTATTATTACAACATTCAAATTGTTATTTTTTGCATATTCTATAGATCCTTTTGCTATATCTACTGGGTTAACTTTATCTCCCATTGAAAATACAGGAACGTCTATTTGCTTACCTACAACTTGAAGCTGTTTTATTGCAGCTGGCCTATAAATATCACACGCTACCAATAAAGGTTTTTTATTTTTTTTCCTTAGTTGAAGTGCTAACTTCCCAGCCATAGTAGTCTTTCCTGCACCTTGAAGTCCTACAAGCATAATTACAGTTATAGAATTATTTGAATAATTTATACTACTTTCAGAACTTCCCATAAGAGAAGTCAATTCATCATTAACAATTTTTATAACTTGCTGACCAGGAGTTAAACTTTCTAATACTTCTTTTCCAAGACATTTTTCACTCACATTATTTATAAAATCTTTTACTACTTTATAATTGACATCAGCTTCAAGGAGTGCAAGTTTAACTTCCCTCATAGCTTCTTTTATATCTTTTTCATTAAGTTTTCCTTTTCCTTTTAGCTTCTTAATAGTTTCTTGAAGCTTAGAAGTTAACCCTTCAAAAGCCATAATAATCCTCCTACATATTCTCAATTATATCCTTTTGCAACTCATTTATGTAATCTATAATTTCATCATTACAAATATTTTGCTTTATAAATTCTAATTTTTTTATAAGAGATTTCTTATATGTATTTAATTTGTCATTAGCATATTTAAGTTGTAACTTTTTTTCATAATCTATTAAAAGTTTATTACACCTTTTTATTATATCATGTATAGCCTGCCTGCTAATTCCATTTATTTCTGCTATTTCAGCAAGAGATAAATCTTCATTAAAATACATAGACATTATATCTCGTTGTTTATTAGTTAAAAGTTCTCCATAAAAATCTAAAAGAATAGAAATTTCAATTCTTTCCTCCATGTAATCACCTTGCAAACATAATTAATAATAACAGATGAAATTTAAGCTGTCAAGTATTTTTACTTAACAGCTTAAATTTAAAATAACGCGTCTATAAATTCATCTGCTTTAAATTCTTGAAGATCTTCAATATTTTCTCCTACACCTATTAATTTTACAGGAATATTTAATTGATGTTTTATTGAAATAACTACACCACCTTTAGCTGTACCATCAAGTTTAGTTAAAACAATACCATCAACATGACATACGTCCATAAACTGTTTAGCTTGTTGAATAGCATTTTGACCTGTAGTTGCATCTAAAACCAATAAAGTTTCTCTTGCCGCTTCTTTAAACTCTTTATCAATTACTCTATTTATTTTTGAAAGCTCTTCCATAAGATTTTTTTTATTATGAAGCCTACCTGCAGTATCACAAATTAATATATCTGCTTTTCGGGCTTTTGAAGCTTCTATTGCATCATATATAACTGCTGCAGGATCAGAACCTTCTTTATGCTTTATTATATCTACTCCTGCTCTATTACTCCAAATTTCAAGTTGGTCAATTGCCGCTGCTCTAAATGTATCTCCTGCTGCAAGAATAACTTTATATCCATCATTTTTAAATTTTGCTGCAATTTTTCCTATTGAAGTAGTTTTCCCTACACCATTTACTCCTATTGTTAAAATTACAATTGGCAATTTAGATCCTATTATAGAGTTACTTTCGCCATTCAACATTTCCTTTAAAACTTCCTTTAAACATACTTTTACTTCTTTAGGATCTTTAATTTTCTTTTCTTTAATTTTAACTTTTACTCTTTCTATAATTTCTAAAGAAGTCTCAACTCCTATATCTGAAGAAATCAATATTTCTTCTAATTCTTCATACATTTCGTCATCTATATTTACATATAAATTTAACATATCATTTATTTTATCTGTAAATTCATTTCTAGTTTTACTAAGACCAGATTTTAATTTTTCAAAAAAATTATTAAACATATATTTATTCTCCTTTTGTTTTTTATTTTAATTTATACAGCTTGTTTATTAAGATCTACAGAAACTATTTTAGAAACTCCTTTTTCTTCCATTGTAACACCATATAAAACATTACTAACCTCCATTGTACCTTTTCTATGAGTTATAACAATAAATTGGATATTATCAGAAAATTTTTTAAGAAATTCTGAATATCTTTTAACATTAGCATCATCTAATGCTGCTTCAATTTCATCTAAAATACAAAATGGAGTTGGCTTCATTTTTAAAATAGCAAATAAAAGAGCTATAGCTGAAAGAACTTTTTCTCCTCCCGACATTAAATTAATATTTTGAAGTTTTTTACCTGGAGGTTCCACATTTATTTCAATATTAGCTGTAAGCTCATCCCCTTCTGATAATATTAAATCTGAACTTCCACCTTTAAACAATTCTTGAAATGTTTCATTAAATAACTTTCTAAGAATTTGTAAATTTTCACTAAAAACATTTCTCATTTTTTCTGTCATTTCATCAATCATCTGTATAAGTTCTTGCTTAGCTTTCATTAAATCTTCCTTTTGAGAATTCATAAAATTATATTTTTCTTTTATTTGCTTATATTCTTCAATTGCACCTACATTAACAGTACCAAGAGAAGATATTTCTTTTTTTATTTTTGAAATATGTTTTTTATATTCTTCTATATTTTCTATTGGTTCTTTATAAGAAAGTGCTTCAGCATATGTCATAGACATTTCTTCATTTAATTTATAATATAATGTATTTTTTTCAGTTTCTAACTTAGCTAATGCAAGTTCATATTTATGAATATTTTCTTCTTTTTTATTTAAAATAAGGTTAATTCGTTCTAATTCAGTAGTATTTATTTCAATACTTTCTTTTATTTTTATTTTTTCTATTTCATTTTCTTTAAATAAAATTTCTAATTTATTTAAAGAATCTTTTATTAATTTCATACTATTATTATTATCTTCAATATTTTGTTTATATATTTTAATATTTTTTTCTGATTCTAATTTGTCAAAAGATAAATTTTTAATTTTTTCACTTAATTCATCTATTTCCTTAGCTAATCTTTCTTTTTCAGAAAGTTTACTTAAAATAATTTCGTCTACTTGAGCTTTTTTTATTTTTAAATTCGTGTGTTTATCTTTAAATTTAAAAATATCATTACTTAAATTTTTTATATTCATTTCTAATTCGCTAATTTCCTTTGAAAGAAACTTTTGTTTATCAATAATTTCTTTCAGTATAGTCTCTTTATTTAATATTTTTTCATAATTATTATTATGTTTATTTTTTATAACTATTATTTCATTTTTAAAATCATCTAAATTTTTTCTTAATCTATTATTTTCAGTAATAATAGAATCTATTTGAGCTTTTTTCTTTGTTTTTTCAATATTTTGATTATAAATTTCATCTTTTATATTTAAACATACTTCGTCTAACTTTTTTATAATTTTTTTATTATTATCAATTTTTAAATTCAACTCTGAAATATGTTTATTAATATCATTTATTTTTATTTCTAACTCTTTTATTTCTCTCTTTCTACTAAGTATATTGCTAGATTTATAGTTTAAACTACCACCCGTTAAAGCTCCACCTGGATTTATTACATCTCCAGAAAGAGTTACTATCTTGTATTTATAATTTATTTTTTTAGCTATTTCTAAAGCTGCTTCTAAATTTGAACTTATTATGGTTCTTCCCAATATATATTCAATAATATTTGTAAATTTATCATCATAAGAAATTAAAGAACTAGCAATTCCTATATATCCATTAATATTTTTTAAATTATCTGTATCATAAATTTTTTTACCTTTGATTATATTTAATGGTAAAAATGTAGCTCTTCCTAAATTATTTGATTTTAAATAATTAATCAATTTTTTTGCGACATTTTCATCATTAGTTATAATATCAGAAACTGATCCACCTAAAGAAATTTCAATTGCTGTTTCTAATTCTTTTTTTACTTTTATAATTTCTCCTAAAACAAAGCATTTTGATTTTAAATCAGATATTTTACCATTTTTTATATGTTGCATTATCATTTTTACAGCTTTATTATAGCCTTCATATTGATTATCCAAATTGGCTAATATTTGATAACTTGCTTCAAATTTATTTAAATCTGCATTAAATTTTTTTAATTCCATTTCATCTTTTAATATACAATTATTAATATTTAAAATTTCATGTTTATTTTTTTTTAATTCCTCTTCATATTTTTTTATATTTTTGTCTATATCATCAATATTTTCTTCAATTACAGACTGAGTATTAGAATTTATTTTTAAAGAATTTATAAAACTTTCACAAGAATTTTTTAGTTCTTTAAGTTTATCCTCCAATTGAAGCTGATCATTTTGTAAAAACATTAGTTCATTCTTAGTTTCTGAAATTTGATTTAATAAATTAGATTCAGCTTTTTTTAGTTCATTTACACTATAATTATATTTATTTAACAATTTATCTTTTTGTGTTATTTCTTTTTCTGTTATTTCAATTTCTGATTTTAAATAAAATTGTTGATTTTTATATTGTTTTAAATTATCTTCTAAATTGTTTTCAGATTCTTTTAAAGAATTTATCTTATTTTTGATATTACTAATTTCTAAAGAATTTTTTTCAATTAATGAATATAAATTTTTTAATTTTTCATTTAAAAGTTGGTTTTCAGATTCTTTAATTTGATAATTAGACTTTTGGTTATAATATTCTTGCTTGCTTTGTTGAATCTTTTGATCGCATTTTTCTAATTTTTCATTTAAATTTTGTTCTTTAAATTCAAATTTATTTTTATCTTCTATAAAATTATTTATTGATTTTTGTATTTCATTTATATTATTTTTAACTTCTACTATCTTATTTTGAACATCATCTATAAAATGTACTAAGAGATTTGATTCTTTTACTTTAAGTTCTTCTGAAAGTTTTAAAAATGTTAAAGCTTTTTCATTATCTATCTTAAGTGGTTCAAGTCTTTCCTCATAAGTGCTAATTATATCCGTAATTCTTATTAAATTTTGATTAGTATTTTCTAACTTTTTTTCTGCTTCTTCTTTTCTTGTTTTAAATTTTACAATACCTGCTGCTTCCTCTAAAAGACTTCTTCTTTCTTCGGGTTTCCCACTTAATATAGCATCAATTTTACCTTGGCCAATAATTGAATATCCTTCTTTTCCTATACCTGTATCCATAAAAAGTTCTTGAATATCTTTTAACCTGCAAAGAGTATTATTTATATAATACTCACTTTCTCCTGAACGATATAATCTTCTAGAAATTGTTATTTCAGAATAATCTATTGGGAGTTGTCCATCACTATTATCAAGACAGAGAGAAACTTGAGCGAGTCCTACTGGTTTCCTAAATTGTGTCCCTGCAAAAATTACATCTTCCATTTTACCGCCTCTTAAGCTTTTTACACTTTGTTCCCCAAGAACCCATCTAACAGCATCAGAAATATTACTTTTACCACTACCATTAGGGCCCACAATTGCTGTAATACCTTTTGGAAAAATTAGTTCAGTTTTATCTGCGAAAGATTTAAATCCTCTAATCTCAATAGATTTTAAAAACATAAATTCACTCCTTTATTTTATATAAAAAACATTGGAAGTAGTCCAATAATAAATATAAAAATAATTGCATATATAATTATTTTTGTATATTTCTCACGTTGTTTTTTGTTCATAAATACGCACTCCCTTATTATTTATATATATTGTCATTTTTTATTATTAAATTATATATTACTAAAGTAATTCTATACATAAGTTTATAAGAAATATTTAAAAATATCAATCTAAAAAATAAAAAAGCCGTACTTATAAAAATAAGTACGGCCTTTAAATTTTTTACCTAGGTTCTACAATAAACTTAATAGCAGTCCTTTCTTCTCCTTCTATTGTTATTTCTGAAAATGCAGGTACTACAATTAAATCTATTCCATTAGGAGCTACAAAACCTCTTGTTATTGCTATAGCTTTTACTGCTTGATTAACTGCTCCTGCTCCTACCGCTTGAACTTCTGCAGCATTGTTTTCTCTTAAAACAGCTGCCAAAGCTCCTGCTACTGATTTAGGCTGTGATTGAGCTGATACTTTTAATACTTCCATAAATATTCCTCCATATAATACTATTAATACAATTATATAAATTAATATTCTATAAATTAATTTAAAATCCTTCTTTATATTTTAGTAATGCATATTCATAAATCGACGTTTTTTTGCAAAATTGTTTGCATTCTAGTATAATTTCTCCTCTATTTAGTTGATTATTTTGAATAACTTTAATATTTATGGTTGTAAATTGTCTTTTTGTGTCGTTAAAAAATATTTTTTTATTACAATATAATTTAGATATATCTTTACTATTAATATGTATTATAAATTCTTTATCTCTACATAAAATAATGTTTTCCTTTATTATATCATTTAATATACTTCCTTCTATTAATTCTCTAAAAGCAGGATGAAACGGTCCTGATACAATATCCCCATCTATATTTATCTCTTTAGTAGGTTGAAGTCCTATTCTAATAATATTTATTCCAGCAGCTATAAGCATTCTATATAATATCTTAGTAATATATATTGTTTCTTCCAATGTATATGGTTTATATTCACCTTTATTATACATTAATTCCATGGGGGTATTTTTTATAACAAGTGCTGGATATATTCTACATATATCTGGAGATATTTCTATAAGTTTTTTTATAGTTTTAATATCTTTATCAAAATTATCTCCAGGTAATCCAATCATAATTTGATGACCTAATGTAAACCCAAATTTTTTTATTAAATTTGATGCTTCTATAACATCTTGGAGATTATGTCCTCTACCTGATTTAATTAAGACTTCCATATCTAACGATTGAACTCCTAGTTCAATAATATCTACTGAAAATTTTTTCAAATTAGAGAGAATATCAATATTAATATAATCTGGTCTAGTAGATAATCTTATGAAATTAATAATACCTAAATCTTTATAATATTTTGCAACTTCTAATAATTCTATTTGTTTTTTTATATCTATTGCAGTAAAAGTGCCTCCAAAAAATGAAATTTCTAATATCCTATTATTTTTAGGAATAGTTTTTAAATATTCTTCAACTATATTTTTTACATATTCAGCATCAACTTTAATAACATTGTTTCCTGTAATACTATTTTGATTACAAAAAACACAATTATGAGGACATCCTTCATGAGGAACAAATATAGGTATTATAAAATGATTTTTAGTCATTGCCTTCCTCCAAATATTTTAATGCTTTTTCAGCGGCCTTTTGCTCAGCTTCTTTTTTGCTATAACCACATCCATTACCAATAATTTCATTATTAACTGAAACTTGAATAAAAAATTTTCTTCTATGAGGCGGTCCTTCGTATCCAGTTAATTTATAATTTATAGAAATATTTTTTTCTTTTTGAATAGTCTCTTGTAGTTTTGTTTTATAATCCAATATAATTTTATTATTAATAGCTTTTTCAATAATCGATTTAAAATTTATTAAAATAAACTCATTTGCTACTGACAATCCTCTATCAATATATATAGCAGCTATAACTGCTTCAACACAATCTGCTAATATAGATACTCTTGTGCGACCGCCTGTTAATTCTTCTCCTTTACTCATTAATATATATTTACCTAAATTTAAATTTAATGCTACTTCATATAAAGAATTTTCGCAAACAATAAGAGATCTTATTTTGGTTAATTCACCTTCAGACTTATATATATAATTTTTAAAAAGATATTCCGATATACAAAGTTGAAGAACTGAATCTCCTAAAAATTCTAATCTTTCATTATATTTAATACCTTTATTTTCATTAACTATTGAACTATGAGTTAATGCTTCTATCAATAAAGATTTATCATTAAAGTTTATTTTTAACTTATTTTCTAATTCTTCTAAGAATTTTATATTCTGCATTTCTAAACCACCTTTTATAGAAAGTTTATTCTTCAATTTGTTTAATTTAAACATATTCAAGAATAAACACATAAATAAATAATTTTAAAGTCCCGTATTAATACGGGACTTTAAAATTATTATTCTTCTGTATGAGCTTTTATGTACTCTACAACATCTCCAACGCTGCTTATTTTTTCTGCGTCTTCATCTGGTATTTCCATATCAAATTCACTTTCTAACGCCATAATTAATTCTACTATATCAAGAGAATCTGCTCCTAAATCATCTACGAAAGATGATTCCATAGTTATTTCTTCAGCATCTATTCCTAATTGTTCTGATACTATATCTCTTACTTTATCAAATATCATACTTTCACCTCCTATAATATAAAACTATAATAAGATAATATTACATAACAGATTAAGCGTCAATATAATTTATAAAATAAAATTTATTTTATAAATCTTCATTTTCTAAATTTATATTTAATTTTTCTAGTTCATATTTAATTTTATTTATTATGTCGTTTTCATAAAAATTTATAGATTGTTTAATAGCATTTTTAAATGCTTTGGAATTAGAACTTCCATGTGCTTTAATAACGATGCCATTAGCTCCTAAAAAAGCTGAGCCGCCATATTCTGTATAATCAAATTTTTTCTTAAAATCTTCAAATACAGGTTTTAATAATAATCCTCCAATTTTTTTTCTTAAAGAAGACATAATTTCATCTTTTAGCATGCTAAAAATGCTTAATGCAACACCTTCATAAGTTTTTAATATAGTATTCCCTATAAATCCATCACATACAACTATATTTACATTTCCATTAGGAATATCTCTTGGCTCTATATTACCTATAAAATTAAAATTTGTTTGTTTGAGAAGATTATACGTTTTTTTGGTAAGCTCATTACCTTTTTCTTCTTCTGTGCCTATATTTACAAGACCTATAGATGGATTTTTAATATTTAATATATTTTCAAAATATATTTTACCCATAAGAGCAAATTGTATAAGATAAACAGCTTTACAATCCACATTGGCACCTGCATCTATTATCATAAAAGGTGCATTTTTCCCAGGCATAATCGGCGCTAATGCAACTCTTTTTATGCCTTTTATTCTTCCAACAATTAAAGATGCACCAGCCATAAGTGCTCCTGTGCTTCCTGCCGACAATATAGCATCCGCTTCTTTTAATTTAACTAATTCTAACGCCTTAACTAGACTTGAATCCTTTTTGTTTTTCAATGCTTTTAAAGGTTCTTCATTGGGAGTTATAATTTCATTGCTATCTAATAGTTTTATTTTTTCTTTAGGGTAATCATATTTTTTTAATTTATCTTTTAATATATATTCAGGTCCTGTTAAAATAATATCTATTCCAAATTCACGTACAGCATCAACACAACCTTGAACTACAGCATCAGGAGCAAAATCTCCCCCCATACCATCTACTGCTAATTTCATAATAACTCTCTCACTTCCTTTTTAAAGTTTTATTAAAAAATAAGAGAAAGTCATTTGACTTTCTCTTATTTTTTATTTTTCTAGAGAAATTACTTCTTTCCCTTTATAATATCCACAATTTTTGCATACTCTATGAGCAAGCTTCATTTCATGACATTGAGGACATTCAACAATTCCTGGTAAACTTAATTTAAATGTTTGTGCTCTTCTTGAGTCTCTTCTAGCTTTAGAAAATCTTCTAGCAGGATTTCCCACTGTAAACACCTCCTTAATCAGCAGAAAACAAATCTTTTAATTTAGAAAGCCGCGGATCAATCTCATCTTTTGTACAATTACAAGAAGATACATTAAAATTTGTACCGCAATGCTGACATAAACCCTTGCAATCATTTTTACATAATTTTTTTATAGGCAAGGACATAATAATATTATTTTTAATAATATTTGTTATATCTATTGTATCACCATTAATAAAAATGACTTCGTCATCTTCATTATTTGGATTAGTAGAAAAACTTTCATGAATCGGGATATCTATATCTTTGTTAAAATCAGATAAACATCTAGAACAATTTAATCTTAATTCTGTTGTAAAATTACCATCTAAATTTATCAAATCTTCAGCAAAAGATAAATTACAATTTAAAGTAATAGGCTTTAAAAATTCTATTTTTTCTCCTTCATCATAAAAACTTTCCTCATTATAAACTAAATGCACTTTTTTATTTGAGCCTTTTCTTTTATTTAACTCTGAAATATTAATTATCATAGCATCACCTCAATGCATTAGCCACAATTTATTATATAAACAACTATACTAAAAGTCAAGTTTAATTTTATACTTGTTTTATAGTTATATAGTTCTATACTATTAAATTTTATTTATATATTTAAAGTTAATATTTAAACAAAATTATATTATTTTATATTTATTTACTTATTATTTCTTTTGTATCTCTTGCAATCATTAATTCTTCATTAGTAGGTATAACAAGTATTTTTACTTTTGAATCTTCAGCACTTATATCTGCTGCTTTACCTCTTACTTTATTTTTTGATTTATCCAATTTAATTCCCAAATAATCTAA
The DNA here is from genome assembly GCF_900167505.1 of Clostridium sp. USBA 49. Lineage (NCBI taxonomy): Bacteria > Bacillati > Bacillota > Clostridia > Eubacteriales > Clostridiaceae > Clostridium > Clostridium sp. USBA 49. Next base: position 251,037 of record NZ_FUYD01000002.1, on the reverse strand, counting down.
ATTATCGCATATAGCTTCTCGTGTTTCAGGAGAATTTTCACCAAGTCCTGCTGTAAATACTATACAATCTACTCCATTCATAACTGCAGTATAAGAGCCTATAAATTGTTTTACTTTGTAATTAAAAACATCAAGTGCTAATTTAGCTCTTTTATTCCCTGAATTTGCTGCATCTTCAATATCTCTAAAATCACTACTTACTCCTGAAATTCCTAATACTCCTGATTTTTTATTTAAAAGATTATCTACTTCATCTGTAGAATAATTTAATTCTTTCATAAGAAATGGAATTATAGCTGGATCAATACTACCACTTCTTGTACCCATAGCTAATCCTTCAAGAGGAGTAAATCCCATGCTTGTTTCTATACATTTACCATTTTTTACAGCAGCAACACTAGAACCATTCCCTAAATGGCAAGTTATTATTTTTAAATCTTCAATATTTTTATCTAACATTTTAGCAGCTGCTTTAGATACATATCTATGTGAGGTACCATGAAATCCATATTTTCTTATTCTATATTTAGTATATAATTCATATGGTAATGGATATATATATGCATGATCAGGTATAGTTTGATGGAAAGCTGTATCAAATACCGCTACCATGGGAGTATTGGGCATTAGTTCTTTGCATACATTTATTCCCATTAAATTAGCTGGATTATGAAGAGGACCAAGAGGTATATATTCTTCAATTACCTTAGTCACATCATCTGTAATTAAAACTGGATCTGCATATTTTTCTCCTCCATGAAGTACTCTATGTCCTATAGCTGATATTTCTGACATATCTTTGATTACACCATTTTTACTATCTACAAGAGCATCTAAAACTAATTTAATTGCCTCTTTGTGTGTAGGCATTGGCTTATTTACAATATATTTTTCTCTTCCTTCTACCTTTTGAGTAAGAACTGAGCCTTCTATTCCTATTCTTTCTACAACTCCTTTAGCTAATACAGATTCATTATCCATATTAATAAGCTGATATTTTAATGATGAGCTTCCACAATTTACAACAAGTATATTCAATTTAAAGTCCTCCCTACTTAATAATATTTTGTGCTTGAACAGCAGTTATTGCAACAACATTTACTATATCTTCAGCACTACATCCTCTTGATAAATCATTAATTGGTTTTGCAAATCCTTGACATATAGGTCCTATTGCTTCAGCTTTTGCAAGTCTTTGAACTAATTTATATCCAATATTTCCAGATTGTAAATCAGGAAATATCAATACATTTGCTAATCCTGCTACAGAACTTTCTGGAGCCTTTTGAGCAGCAACTTTTTTAACTAAAGCTGCATCTAATTGAAGTTCTCCATCTATTTGTAAATCAGGTCTTAATTCTTTAGCTATTTCAGTAGCTCTTCTAACTTTATCAACAAACTCATGTTCAGCACTACCTTTAGTTGAAAAAGATAACATTGCAACCTTAGGAGCCATATCAAATAAATTTTTAGCTGTTTCTGCTGTAGAAATAGCAATAGATGCTAATTGTTCCGCTGTAGGATTAGGATTTACAGCACAATCTGAAAAAAGGAACATTCCATTAGAACCATATTCACAATCAGGAACAAGCATTACAAAAAAACTTGAAACTGTTGTTATACCTGGTGCAGTTTTAATTACTTGAAGTCCTGGTCTTAACAAATCTCCTGTTGTATGAATTGCTCCTGAAACCAATCCATCGGCATCTCCAAGTTTTACCATCATTGTTCCAAAATACATAGGATCTTTAACCATTTTTTCGGCTTTTTCCATTGTAATACCTTTATTTTTTCTTAATTCATAAAATTCCTTAGTATATGTAGAAAATTTTTGCGAAAATGCTGGATCAATAATTTGTATTCCTTCAATATCTACATTTAACTCTTTTGCTTTACTTTTTATTTTTTCAGCATTACCTAATAAGATTAATTCTGCTAATCCTTCTTTTTTTACAATAGCACTAGCTATGATGTTTCTTTCTTCTTCACCTTCTGGAAGAACAATTTTCTTAACATCAGCCTTTGCTTTTTCCCAAAACTTCTTCATTAGTTCCATAATCATATCTCCCTTCAGTATTTACAATACATATATACCATACACTATATTAACTCATTTAATATATACTTTTCAAGCCAAATATAAATATTTTTCACATATTATAATAATCATATTAATTTTATATTTGAATTTTATTAAATTTAATGTATAAAATATATTATAAAATATTATTTTATTTAAAAGGAGGTATACTTAGAGATATGAAAATAACTTCTATAATAGCAGAATATAATCCTTTGCACAATGGTCACATTTATCATATAAACAAAACAAAAGAAATTACTTCTTCAGATGCTATTGTTTGTATAATGAGTGGAAATTATGTACAACGTGGTATTCCAGCATTAGTAGATAAGTGGAGCAGAACTAAAGCAGCTTTAGAAAGTGGAATAGATTTAGTGATAGAACTTCCAGCTTTATATGCTTTATCATCCGCAGAGTTTTTTGCATTTGGAGCAATAAGTCTTTTAGATAGCTTAAATATAATTGATAGTATTTGTTTTGGAAGCGAAATAGGGAATATAGATTATATTCTTGAAATTTCTAATATTTTAAATAATGAGACAGAAGCATTTAAAAAATCTCTTAAATATTATTTAAATAAAGGTTTTACATATCCAGCAGCTAGAAGTAAAGCTTTATATAATTATATTTTGGATAAAAATATATATTTTGAAAATAATCTACATGAAATTTTAAATTCTTCTAATAATATACTAGCAATAGAATACTGTAAAAGTCTTATTAAATTAAATAGCAATATAAAGCCATACACAATTAAAAGGGAAGGTAGCTCATATAATAGTACTAAATTAAGCAAAATTTTTTCAAGTGCTACTTCTATAAGGCGGTACATAAAAAACAATAATAATTTTAATGAATTAAAAAATCATATTCCTGATGCTAGTTTTAATATGTTAAATTTATATAAAAATAGTGGTGTTCAATTTGTTTTTGAAGATTTAATGTTTGATTTTATAAAATATAAACATTTTAATTCAGAACACGAAATAGAAAATCTCCCCGATGTTTCTGAAGGATTACATAATCGAATTAGTAAAGCTTTAAAATCTGCTAAAAATTTTGATGATTTAATAGAAAATATAAAAACTAAAAGATATACTTATACTCGTATAAACAGAATTCTTTGTCAATATTTTATAGGATTTGAAAAATTTAATACTAAAATATTAAGAACTACACCTTGCCCTTACGCTAGAATTCTTGGATTTAATGAAATTGGCATAAAAATACTAAAAGAAATGAAAGAAAAATCTTCTATTCCAATATATACAAAACTCCCAAAGAATGCTGATGATATATTACTTTTAGATATTCAATCCACTAAATCTTATAGCATTTTAAATAAATATATTGATCATAATAGCGATTATATAATTAGTCCAATAAAAGTATAAAACTATGTGTAATATTCTAAAATATAAAAAATAAAATATACTAGTACAGAATATTTTATTAAGGAGAATATAAATTGAAAATATTGCTATATTTTTGTATGTTTTTAATACCTCTACTAGTATATAAACTTTTGAAAAACTTTGAAAAAAATATTTTTATAACTATAATATGTTCATTAACAATAATACAAATTATATTAACTCCAAAATTATGTATAGATTCGGCACTACTTGGAGCCAATCTTTTTATTACAAAAGTTTTTCCATCTTTATTTCCTTTTTTAGTTATTTCTGGAATTATGATTGATTGTGATGGAGTTACTATTTATTCTAAAATTTTAGGGAAATTTTTATGCAAACCTCTTAGATTACCTATAGAATGTACATTTGCAATTGTAATAAGTATGTTTTGCGGATACCCTCTTGGTGCTAAATATTCATGTGATCTATATGAAAAAGGTATAATAAACTATAAAACTTGTCAAAGGCTAATAAATATAGCTAGCAATGCAAGTCCTTTGTTTATAATCGGTTCTGTCGGAACTGCTATGCTTAAAAATTTTTATATAGGTTATTTTCTTCTTTTATGTAATTACATATCATGTTTTATAATGGCTTTTATAATTCCTGCTGATAATACATATATAAGCCGTAATCAAAATATAAATTTATCTTTTTCAAATAAAAATATAGGAGATATAATAAAAAGTAATATTGAAAATGCAATAAAAACTTCTTTTTCTGTTGGTGGCTTTGTTATAATTTTTTCTGTAATAACAAATATAATTAAAAGCAATATCTTTTTTGATATTGCTATAAAAAATGTAACCAATATATTACAAATAAATAAAAATTTAATTGAAGGATTATTGTTAGGAATTATAGAAATGACTAATGGCTGTTATTTAATATCTTCATTGTCAACAGATATATATATTAAAATTATAATCATAAGTTTTTTATTGGGTTTCAGTGGATTTTCCATAGTTTCTCAAGTATATTCATTCACTTATAAGTATAATTTATCTATGAAAAAATATATATTAAGAAAATTTATGCAAGGACTTATTTCTTCAACAATTGCTGCTGTATTATATAAAATTCCATTTTTAAATTTATCTATGCAAGTTTTCAGCAATAAATATAGTTTTAATCAGCATGTTATTATGTTAATGTTATTTATAATATTTCTTATAGTACCTTTTATATTAAGTATAATAAAAAAATTATTTCATGCCTCTTAATTCTTTAATATTATCTCTTATTGTATCTAAATCTGTAGTAACTTCATTGCTTAAAGACTGAATAAATTCTTCAACTTCTTTCTTTATATTTATTATCATACTTTGTCCTTTTTCATTTATTTCTTTTTCTAATTCACAAAGTATTTTATCAGCATAATCACGTGCTCCTAATCTCATCGACTTTGCATCTCTTTGAGCTGAAGCTATTATTTCTTCAGCTCTAATTTTTGCTTCTTTAGTAATATCATGATTTTCTATTTGTCTTTTTAGCATATCTGCACTTTCTTTTTTCATATTTGATGCTTCTTCAATAGCTTCACTTAATATTCTTTCTTTTTCTTCTACAACCCATTGAGCTTTTTTTAATTCATCTGGCAAAGAATTTATTATTTGATCTACTATACTCATAACTTCTTTTTTATCTACTAATATTTTACCCATTACTGGAACTTTTGAAGATGTTTCAAATATTTCTTGAAGATACTCAAGCAAATTTATTACTTCCATAACAGCTTATCCCCCTTTTGATTTATTTTTCTCATTATATCCTTAATTATCACATCAGGTACTAAATCCTTAATACATCCTCCAAACATAGCAACTTGTTTAACAGAAGAAGAACTTAAATATGAATATTTTGCGTTTGTCATCATGAACACTGTTTCTATTTTAGGATCAAGTTTATTATTCATAAGGGCCATTTGAAATTCATATTCAAAATCTGATACAGCTCTTAATCCTTTAACTATAACAGTAGCTTCATTTTCTTTCATGAAATTTATTAAAAGACCACTGAAACTTTTCACACTAACATTTTCTAATCCAATTATAGATTTTTTAATTAAATCTACTCTTTCTTCTGTGCTAAATAATCCTGTTTTACTAGGATTTATTAGTACTCCAACAATAACTTCATCAAATACTTTTGAAGCTCTATTTATAATATCTAAATGACCATTTGTAATTGGATCAAAGCTTCCTGGATATACAGCTCTCTTCATATTAGTCCTCCCTATATTTATAAAGGCATACAATTGTATTACCATATTTACGGCTATCTACAAGCATTATTTTTTCATTACCTTCATATATCTTTTCTGAAGAATCAATTTTAGTAACTATAATACCATTACTTTCTAATAAACATTTTTGGGAAATTATATCTATAGCTGGAGGTATCATATTTTTTAAATATGGAGGATCTATAAAAATTAGATCAAAAATTATACCCTTGTCACTAAATTCATTAAGTGCTTTATAAGAATCAATATTATAACATCTACATATATCATTAAATTTTAAATTTTCTACATTTTGTTGTAATAATTTAAATGTGTTAAAATTTTTATCAACAAGATGGCATTGAGATGCTCCTCTGCTTGCCGCTTCTAATCCTAAGCTTCCTGTTCCAGCAAATACATCTAAAACAATAGCTCCGGGAATTCTATTTTGAATAATATTAAAAATAGATTCTTTCACTCTATCTAAAGTAGGCCTTGTTTCCATACCTTCTGGAGATAATAGTTTTCTACCTTTTGCAATACCTGATATAATTCTCATTTATATCCTCCTCTTTAGTAAAAATATAACATTTATATACATAGATTAATACATAATTCACCAATTTTCAAGGAATATGCTCTTTTTAATTAATATGTGTTTTTTTTATTTTATAAAATTCACATATTAAATTCATATTTCAACAATTTATACCTTTTAATACATCTAATTTTATTTAGTTAAAACAAATAAATTTAGATGTATTATCTAATTTTTTTATTATTTCTTCTTTTATTTTAATATCTTCACTATCATTACTCTTTAATAATCTTCTTGCTTCTATGTTTGCAATTTTAAATAAATCTATATCTTCAACTAAATCAGATAATATTAAATTATCTTCCCCATGTTGTTTAAATCCTAATAACTCTCCACTTCCTCTAAGCTTTAAATCTTCTTCTGCAATATAAAAACCGTCATTACTTTTTTGTAATATATTAAGTCTTTTCTCTACAATTTTATTATTAATTTTTGCTATTAAAATACAATAAGATTTAAATTTCCCTCTACCAACCCTTCCTCTTAATTGATGTAGTTGTGCAAGCCCAAATCTTTCTGCATTTTCTATTATCATAACAGTAGCATTAGGTACATTAATTCCTACTTCTATAACTGTAGTGGAAATTAAAACTTTTATATTACCAGATTTAAATTTTTGCATAATTTCGTCTTTTAATTTATTAGGCATTTTACCATAAAGAAAAGCAACTTCTTTGGGTGAAAAATATTTTTGAGTTAATTCTTCATATAATGTTTCAACTGAATTTAATTCTAGTTCATCATTATTTTCTACAAGAGGACATACAACATATACTTGTCTTCCTTTTTTTACTTCTTCTATAGCAAATTTATAAACTTTATCTTTATTTTTGTAATCTACATAATATGTATCTATTTTTTGTCTTCCTGGTGGAAGTTCGTTTATAATCGATATATCAAGATCTCCATAAAGAGTTAATGCTAAAGTTCTAGGTATAGGTGTAGCTGTCATTACAAGCACATCTACATTGTTTCCTTTATTAAGTAAAATATTCCTTTGCATTACTCCAAAACGATGCTGTTCATCAGTTACAATCATACCTAAGTTTTTAAATTGTACATCTTCTTCTAATAATGCATGAGTACCTATTAAAATATCTATTTTACCAAATTTAAGTTCTTGTTTTATTTCTAATTTTTGTTTTTCGGACATACTCCCACTTAACATTTTTATATTTATGTTAAAAGATTTTAATATATTGTTAAATTCTTCATAATGTTGATTTGCAAGAATTTCTGTTGGTGCCATAACGGCAACTTGATATCCATTTTTTACTACATTAAATACAGTGATTATAGCAACAATTGTTTTACCACTTCCTACATCACCTTGAACCAATCTATTCATAGCTTTATTCTTTTTTTGATCAATTAATATTTCTCGTATAACTTTATTTTGAGCAGTAGTTAAATTAAAAGGTAACGTTTCTTTTAATATTTTTAATTCAGGTGAAATTTTAAAAGAAATACCTTGATTATTTCTTTTTATAAAATCTTTTAGCATAAGTATTTTTAATGAATAAGTAAACAATTCTTGAAATTTCAATCTTTTTTTAGCTTCATTTAAATCTTCAATATTATGTGGATTATGAATATTTTTTATAGCTTTATCTAGCGACATTAAATTATATTTTTTTATAAACCATTGAGGCATATTTTCTTCTATATATATTTTACTTAAAACTTCAGATAAAATTTTTATAATAAATTTATTCGTTAATCCTTCCTTTAAAGAATAAATAGGGATAAGCAAATATTCTTCTTTATTTTTACATAATGATTTATTTTCATTATTAATATAAGTTTTGTTTACTATAATAGGATTTAACATTATTTTCTCGCCTTTAAATATTTCTATTTTTCCTGCTATAGTATATTGCTTTAATAGCATAAATTTATCTTTCATATATGGCTGATTAAACCATCTTCCTTTTATAATATTGTCTTCATATTTAAAAATAACAGTAGTTAATATTTTATTAGTCTTAGTTTTTATATCTTTATCAATTTTTATTACTGTACAATTAAAAATAGATTTTTGACCTAATTTAACATTATTAGATACATTTTTTGAAATTTTTTCATAATCTCTTGGAAAATATAATAATAAATCCATTATTGTATAAATTCCACATTGGTTTAATATTTTTTTAGTTTTAGGACCAATCCCTTTTATAATTTCTATATCACTATATACATCCATTATAAAACACTCCAAACATAGAAATAAAAAAGCCTTAAGGCTTTTTTATTCAACAGATATTATAAAATAATACAAAGGCTGCTCGCCATTGTAACTTTGTATATCTTTTTCAGGATATTTTTTTTGCAACGAAGTTACAATTTTTTCCACTTCATTTTCATTTGTATCTTTACCATAAAAAATAGTAATTAATTCACTATCTTCTTTTATCATATTGTCAATTGTGTTTTCACAAACTTTATAAATATCTCTTCCTACTTCATTAATTTTACCTTCTATAAGACCTAATATATCTCCTTTATGTATCATTTTCCCATCTATTTCTGTATCCCTTACAGCATAAGTTATTTGTGCACTAGATACTTTCTTTATTGCTTCACTCATAGCTTTAATATTTTCTTCTAAAGACATATTAAAATCAAATACAGTAATACTTGTTATACCTTGAGGAATAGTTTTAGTTGGTATTACAATAATATTTTTATCAGTGAGTTTTGCTGCTTGTTCTGCTGCCATAATAATATTTTTATTATTTGGAAATATAAAAATATTTTTAGCATTAATCTTTTTTATGCAATCAAGAATATCTTGCGTACTAGGATTCATTGTTTGACCACCTTCTATAACATAATCAACACCTAAATCCTTAAATATATTCTTTATTCCTTCACCCATAGCTACAGATATAAAACCAAATTCCTTTTTATTTTCTTCTTCATCTAAATTTACAATATCTTCTTTTTTTGTAATTGAAAATTCATCATTTAATAAATGTCTATGCTGCTCTCTCATATTATCTATTTTTATTTTAGAAAGTTCACCTAGTTTAATAGCTTTAGATATAATTACTCCAGGGTCATTAGTATGAATGTGCACTTTTACTGCATCTTCTACTCCAACTACAATCATAGAATCTCCATATGGTTCTAAATCTTTTTTAAAATCTTCAATATTTATATTTCTACCTAATACAAAAAATTCAGTACAATATCCAAATTTTATATATTCTTCATTTATATATGATATGGAATTAAATGAAACATTATTGTCATTTAAGTTAATTGGCATTTTAGCTTTTAAATTATACTTTAAAGCCTCATGCATACCTTTTAATATTATTAAAAGTCCCATTCCACCGGCATCTACCACTTTAGCTTTTTTTAATACAGGAAGCATTTCAGGAGTTTTATTTAAAATTGATTCGCTATAAGAACATACTTCTTCCATAAGCATACTTATATCATTATTAGTACTTTTTACTGCAACATCACCCGCAGCTTTAATAATAGTAAGTATTGTTCCTTCAGTAGGTCTCATTACAGCTTTATAAGCTAATTTAGCGCCTTCTAAAAGACTATTGGCAAATTCTAAGGCATCAACTTCATCTTTATCCTCAAGTGCTTTAGACATTCCTCTAAAAATCTGAGACAATATAACTCCAGAATTGCCTCTTGCCCCCATTAATGCTCCTCTTGATAATTTTTTTGCTACTTCTCCTATAGAATTACTATTAATATTTTCAATTTCTGATATTGCACTTTTAAATGTCATAGACATATTAGTGCCAGTATCTCCATCTGGAACAGGGAATACATTTAATGAATTTACAAAATCCTTTTGTTCTTCAAGTCTATTAGATGCATTTACCATCATATTATAAAACTGTAATCCGTTAATTTTTAAGTATTCCATTAAAAAGTACCCCCTTAAACTCTTACACCTTGAACATTAACTGTTACGCTCGAAACATTAAGTCCAGTATAATTTTCCACATTATATTTTATATTTTGAATTATATTATTAGCAATTACAGAAATTTTAGTTCCATACTCAACAACTATATATAATTCAACAGAAACTTCATTTTCTTTTGAATGAATTTTTACACCTTTACTTAAATTTTCTCCTTTTATTAGTTCCCATAATCCATCTTTAGCATTTTTTGAGGCCATTCCTACAACCCCATAACATTCCATAGTAGAAACACCTATTATATTTGCAACTACTTCTTCTGAATAATCAATATATCCATTTTTATTTAAAATATTACCTATCATAATAAATCCTCCTCATATTAATAAATAAACAGTTTAATAAATATTTAAAGATAACAATTTTATTATCTTTATTTTATATTAAATAATAAATTTATTCAATAAAATAAATTTTTAATTATGCTAAAAAACAAAAATATAATTTTACAAAAGTTATTACTTGAAAAATTTTTATATTTTCCTTGCAAAAAATATATCTTATATGATAAAATAATAAATGTTTGGATTGAGAAGACTTTTTCTTCACAATTTCTAAGGAGGTGTTTTTCGTGTCAAGAAGATGTGAGATTTGCAATAAAGGTGTTATATCTGGATTACAAGCAAGCCATTCAAATCGTAAATCTAAGAGAAAATGGGCGCCAAATTTAAAGAAGATTAAAGCTATAGTTAATGGAACTCCAGCTACTATACATGTTTGCACTAGATGTTTACGTTCTGGTAAGGTACAACGTGCTGTATAAAAATAAAAATGCAGTTGCTAAGCAATTGCATTTTTATTTTTATATATGTTAAAATCTTTATACTTTTTTTCTTTTGAAAAATTTTATAATTGCAGATATGAACTTAGGCAATTTTATTGCAATTATTTTCATTATATATCAACTCCTTTTTAATGATGTGAGTTTTCTATTAAATACCATCCTATATAAATTAATCCTCCACCTACAGCTATAATCCATCCCCAAATAGGTATTATAAAAGTTATAACCATTCCTATACCAATAGCTACTATTATCCATCCTACATTTTCTCTCAATTTATGTTTTCTAGACAAAATGTTATCCCTCACCCACTAATACTTTACTATTATTATATGATATTAAAGTATTTTTGTGAACAAAAAAGGATGCTTATGCATCCTAATCTATACTTTTCATTATAATTAAGTTTCCACTTTCAAAATCTATTTTGACTTCATTATTTACAAATTCATTAGATATAGTAACATTATCCCCTATTTTTAAAATATATTTATTTAAACTGTACTTAGCACCAAAAATGCTTAAATTTATAATTGGTTTATTATATGCAAAAATAGAAAATTTATCGCCCTTTTGTCCTTTTATTATAACGCTGTGATTTACCATTGTAATTATATTATTATTATCTTTAATAAATGCTTCAGTATTATTATCTAAACATTTATATAATAAAGCTAGATTTCCAAATGTATGATCTAGTCTAGTACCTGTACATCCTAAAAAAACAATTTTATCAACTTTAAGTTCTAAAGCTTTAATAACTGCAAGTTCAGTATCCGTATAATCTTTTTCTATAGGATAGGTTTCAATTATAGATTTCTTATTTAAAAAAAATTTCAATATATAATCATCTGTTGAATCAAAATCTCCTATTATATAATCAGGTATAATTTTATACTCGTAGGCACATTTTGCACCGCTATCAGCACATATAAGAACATAATTCCCAACTAATTCATCTTTTAAAAGTTTTTCTGAAGGAGGTGTCCCTCCAGATATTATAACAGCTTTCATACTTAAAGTCCTCTTCTTAAATCTATAATATTTTCTTTTATTTTATTATTCTTAAATACTGCTGATCCTGCTACTATAATATCCGCTCCACATTCTGTTACTTCTGATATATTATAAGTATCAATTCCACCATCTACCTCTATTAATATATTGTTATTTATATTTTCAATTAATTTTTTTGTTTCTTTAACCTTATTAGAACAATATTTAATATATTTTTGCCCTCCAAATCCAGGATTTACTGTCATAATTAATACAATATCAACAATATTAATCAAATCTTTAATTAACGAAACTGGACTTCCAGGATTTAATGCTATACCTGCCTTTATACCGAAGCTTTTAATATAGTTTATTGTTCTATCTATGTGTTTATCAGCTTCATAATGTATTGTAATTATATCAGCACCTGCTTTTATAAAATCATCTATAAATCTGCTTGGTTCATTTATCATAAGATGAACATCAAAAGGTATGTCTGCGTATTTACGTAAACTTTTTATTATAGGGGCTCCAATTGTAATATTAGGTACAAAATTTCCATCCATAACATCTATATGAATTAAATCTGCACCACATTCTTGTAAAAATTTAACTTGTTCTCCTAAATTAGCAAAATCAGCTGATAATATAGAAGGAGCAATTTTTATCATTTTTTATACCTCCTATTCGTCAATTCTTGTAACATTTTAATATAAAATTTATATCTATTCTCATCAATTTTACCTTCTTCAACCTTTTGTTTAATTGCGCATTCAGGTTCTTTGTAATGAGTACAACCTCTAAATTTACATAAACTTAAAAAAGGTTTAAAATCTGGGAAACAATATTGTAAATCTTGAGCAGACATAAAATTCATTTCTAAGGAAGTAAATCCAGGAGTGTCAACTAAAAAACCTTCTTCAATTTCTACTAATTCACTATGTCTTGTAGTATGTTTACCTCTCCCAATTTTTTCACTAATTTCCCCAGTTTCCATTAAATTTTTATTAAGTAATTGATTTAAAATAGTTGATTTACCAACACCCGAAGGTCCGCATAATACGGTTATGTTATTTTTTAATTTATCTTTCAATAAATCTATACCATATCCTAACTTAGCATTTAAAAATAAAACCTCATATTTTGCCTTTTTTATCATATTGACTATATCTTGAAATTCATTAATTTCAATTAAATCAATTTTATTAAAACAAACTATTGCTTTTAAATTATTGTATTCACATAATATAAGAAATTTATTAAGTAATTCTAAATTTAATTTAGGATTTAAAAAAGTAAAAATTACAAAAACCTGTGTTACATTAGCTACTGAAGGTCTAATCAATTCACTTTTTCTAGGATATATTTTATTAATAATACCTTTATTATTAATTATATCAATTTCTACTTTATCACCAACTATAGGGGTAAGTTCATTAAATCTAAATTTTCCTCTTGCTTTACACTCAATAATTTTATTACCCGATTTTACATAATAAAATCCAGCTATTCCTTTTATTATAGTTCCTTCCATATTTCCTCCTTTGCAATATTTTTTAATTATTGATTTACTTGATCGTTTTGACTTGTTTGATTTGGTTGATTTATATTTTGATTTTGTTCAATAGATTTTGTATTTAATTTTATCTTTTCTCCTTTAGATACTTTTGTGTTAGGAGCAGGATTTTGTTCAATTACAATATCATTATCCTTACCTTTAACATCTAAATTTAAACCTAAAGAAGCTGCTTCAGTTTTAGCTTCACTTAAAGTTTTATTTATAAAATTAGGCACGGTTATTTTTTCTTCTTTATATACATAGTAACTTACATCAACTTGGCTTTGTTCTTTTATGTTTGAAGCATTAGGCGCTGGATTTTGATTTACAATTTTTCCATCAAGATTTTTATCTGTAGTTTCTATAGGAGTTTTATTTCCTAACCTTAAATTATTACTTATCAAAAGATTTTCAGCATCTTTTAATGTTAAATTAAATAAATCTGGTACTTTGGTATAAATTATCTCTTGACCTTTACTTATAACTAAATCAATTTTAGAACCTTTCTCTAAAAAAGAATTCGCTTCAGGAGTTTGACTTATTATAGAATTTTCTGGAATAGTAGTGCTGAATTCATAAGTTTTTTCTCCAACTTTAAATCCGCTATTTTCAATTATACTAATCGCCACATTAACATCTGTTCCCTTGACATCAGGTACTTTAATTTCCATCATACCCGAACTAACATAAATTGTAACTTTCGAACCAGATTTTACATTTGTATTTTCTGATGGATTAGAAGCTATTACAATACCTGCAGGTTTATCACTTTTTTCTCTTGAACCTATAACAGGCTCTAATCCTTTGTCTCTTATTGCTTTTTCTGCTTCATATTCCGTCATCCCAACAACAGAAGGTACTGTAACCGTTTCTGATACTGTATTTTCATTAGTTTTAGATGAAATTGAGCTTTTACTCATAATATACCAACCTGCAAAAAAGAATATTATAACTATTAATATACCAAGAGGTACCAAAATTAAAGCTGATTTTAATTTTGGTTTCTTAGAATTTTTCTTCTTAACACTATTTTCATCTTCTTTTTCTTCTATTTCACAATCAGTTACTGGATTCATTATTTTAGTATGATCTGAATATGAATCAAAAGTATCAATTTTATAATCTGAGTTATTTTTTATTTGCTGTAAGTCAAGTAACATATCCTTTATATTTTGATATCTGCTAATTGGATCTTTTTCCATTGCTTTTAGTATAAGATTATTTAATCCATCTGGCAAATTTCCATTTATATGTTTAGGCGGAATAACAGGTTCTTGTAAATGCTTTAACGCAACAGATACAGGGCTTTCAGCATCAAAGGGTACTTTTCCAGTAACCATTTCGTAAATTACAACTCCTAATGAATATATATCTGTTCTTCCATCTACAAAACTTCCTTTAGCTTGTTCTGGTGAAAAATAATGTGCCGATCCAATAACTTTATTAGTATTTGTTATAGTTACAGAATTAGAAACTTTAGCTATCCCAAAATCTGTTACTTTAATATTTCCTTCACTAGTTACTAATATATTTTGAGGTTTAATATCTCTATGTATAATATTATTTTTATGTGCACATTCTATTGCTTTTGCAATTTGAATTGCAATATCTATAGCTCTATTATAATCTAATCTCCCATTTTGAATTATCAATTCTTTAAGAGTTATTCCTTGTACATATTCCATAACTATATAATTTAAAGTTCCTTCAGAACCAACATCATATATGTTAACTATATTATTATGAGAAATACTTCCTGCAGATGCAGCCTCAGCTTTAAATTTATTTACAAATTCTTTATCTTTAGAATATTCTTCCTTTAAAATTTTAACTGCAACAAATCTATTTAAAAGTCTGCATTTAGCTTTATATACTTCTGCCATCCCTCCTTCCCCAATTTTTTCTATAATTTCATATCTATTTCCCAGCAAAGTTCCTATCATTCTTGCACTCTCCTTCAAAAATAATGACAGTTATATTATCTTTTCCACCTCTTTGTTTACTCAATTCTACTAACTTATAACATGCTGTATCATTATCATTATTTAATATAATCTCGTACATTTCATCGTCTGTAAGTGAATTAGATAAACCATCAGTGCACAACATAACCTTATATACATTTTTTAAATCTATTAAACATGTATCTACTTTAACATCATAAAATGTACCTAATGCACGAGTTATTATATTTTTGTTAGGATGTACGTAAGCTTCTTCTTCGGTTATAGTTCCAGCATCCAAAAGTTGTTGCACTAAAGAATGATCTTTTGTAACTTGGCGCATACTATTATCATCAATAATATAACATCTACTATCTCCCACATTAGCAACAGCCATCTTTCCTCCACTTATTAAGCAAGCAGTTATGGTTGTTCCCATTCCATTTAAATAATCTTTTGTTTTGGAAATATTATAAATTTTTTTATTTGAAAATTGTATAGCTTCTTTTAATACTTTTTCTAAGTCATCTAATGAACAAATAGAATTAATATATTCTATAGTTGTATCTACAGCAAGTTTGCTGGCAATTTCTCCAGCATTATGTCCGCCCATTCCGTCCGCAATAACATATATTCTTTTTTCTATGTCTTCATGATATCCTAAATAATCTTCATTTATTTCACGAACATTTCCTAGGTCAGTTAACATCCCTGCCATTTTTACACCTCTTTTTCATTGTTTCTGTTTTGCAAATATCTTCTTCTAAGTTGACCACAAGCAGCATTAATATCTGATCCCATTTCTTTTCTTATAGTAGTTTCTATCCCTAATTTTGTAAGTGTATTATAAAAAGTTTTTATATTTTCTACAGATGGCTTTTTATATTCTTTTTCCTTTACTTCATTAATAGGTATTAAATTTACATGACATAACATTCCTTTAAGTAATTTAGCAAGTTTTTCAGCATCATCTTTTTTATCATTTACATTTTCAACTAAAGCATACTCAAATGTAATTCTTTTATTAGTTTTTTTTATATAATAATTACAAGCTGATATTATATCTTCTATTGAATATTTATATGCTATAGGCATTATTTTTTTTCTTAATTCATTATTAAAGGCATGAAGAGAAATAGCTAAAGTTATTTGCATATTTCTATCTGCAAGTTTTAATATTTTAGGAACAATACCGCAAGTAGACAAAGTTATATGTCTTTGACCTATGTTAAGTCCATAGTCTGCATTTATAACTTCTATAAATTTAATAACATTATCATAATTTTCAAGAGGTTCTCCGCTTCCCATTAAAACAACATTAGAAATTCTTTCTCCTATTTCTTTAGAAGAAACTAATACTTGAGCTAAAATTTCACCACAGGTAAGATTTCTAACAAGTCCCTCTATAGTTGATGCACAAAACTTGCATCCCATTTTACATCCAATTTGTGTTGAAACACAAATTGAATTTCCATGATTATATTTCATAACTACACATTCTATAATATTTCCATCTTCATATTCAAGTAGCATTTTTTTTGTTTCATCTAATTTCGATTTAAAAACCTGTATTATTTTAGGAATTCCTATATAAAATGAATTTTTTAATTTAGTTTTTAATTCATTTGGGATATTCTTCATATTTTCAAAATCCCAAATATATTTTTTATAAATCCAATCAAAAATTTGTTTAGCTCTATATTCATTTTCATTATTTTCTTTCATCCATATTTTTAATTCTTCAAGAGTTAGATCAAGAATATTTATCATATAAGCACCTACCATAATCTTTTTAACTTAGCTATAAAAAATCCATCCATAAAATTGTTTGGCAATATAGTAACTCCATAATCAGTATATATAATATTGTCCAATTTACCGTAAAATAATGGAATTATTTCATAGTTTGTAAACTTATTTAAAAACCACTTAATATTTTCTTCATTTTCTTTTTTATTTATAGTACAAGTAGAATACAATAATATTCCACCTTTTTTTACATATTTAGACGCATTTTCCATAATATTTCTTTGAATTTTTTGAATATCTTTAAATTGTTGTATAGTTTTATTCCACTTAATTTCTGGTTTTTTTCTTATAATTCCAAGACCTGAACATGGAACATCTATCAATACTCTGTCAGCACTATCTATAAATTTTTCATCAAACACAGTAGCATCTTTAATTTTACAAGTAATATTAGTAATACCTAATCTTTCTGCAGTATTCTTAATTAAAGATAATTTATCTTCATATATATCAAAGGCATAAATTTTCCCACTATTATTCATAAGTTCCGCTATATGCGTTGTTTTCCCTCCAGGAGCACTACACATATCTAATATAAAAATGTCAGATACTATATCCATAGAATGTGCTACAAGCATAGCACTTTCATCTTGTACTGTTATAAATCCCTCTTTAAATAATGGATTATTTTCTATACTTTTACCTTTTATTATTCGTAAGGCTTCTTTACATATTACACCTCTTTCTATATTATATCCATATTGTTTTAGCTTTTCAAAAGCTTCATTATAATTTGTTTTTAAATTATTTATTCTAACAGTTATATTAGGTATAGAATTTAATCCTTTAAATATTTCTTCTGCATTACTGCCATACTGATTTATAATCATTTTTACCATCCATGGTTCAAAAGAATATTTAAAACATAATTCTTGAATTTTATCATTTTTATCATAAAAAACTTTATCCTTATTTCTTAAATAATTTCTTAAAACACCATTAACCAATTTAGAAGCATTTATAGATTTGTATTTTTTGGCAATTTCAACACTTTCATTAACAACTGCAAAATCAGGTATTTTAGATAGATATCTAATTTGATAAATTGATATTCTTAATATATTTAATATAGTATTATCTTGTTTTTCAATAGAAGATTTTAAAAAACTTGAAAGTATTTTATCTATAGTGTATTTATATTTTAAAGTGCCATATACAATCTCTGTAGTTAATGCTTTATCTTTATCATTTAGATCTGATTTTTTTAATTTTAAATTTAACACTATATTGGAATATGAATTATTATTAATTACTAAATTTAATACTTCTACTGCTATCTCTCTAGAATTATTCATTAAATTATCTACCCCTTATTTTATAAGGTTTTTATATAAATTATTAACTTATACATGCACAATAATAAATTAAAATTATTATAAGTACATGTATAAGTTAAATTTTTATAAAAACTTTATTTTAATCTCTATTTCTATCACTTATAACAATAAGTCTTAAAAGTTGAGAAATTGCTACTAAAGCAGCAGCCACATAAGTCATAGCTGCAGCCTTAAGTACAGCTTTAGCACCATTTAATTCTTCTTCATACAGTATAGCTCTGCTTTTAAGTGACTGTAGAGCTCTTCTTGAAGCATTAAATTCCACTGGAAGAGTAATAAGCTGAAATAAGACTACTGCACTAAAAAGTATTATCCCAAGATTGATTAAATCTGCAAACCCGAGTATAATTCCTAAAATAAATAAAATCCATGATAAATTTGAACTAATATTAACTATAGGTACTATGGAATTTCTTATAGTTAAAGGAGCATATCTTTCTTTATGTTGTATTGCATGACCAGTTTCATGTGCTGCTACTCCTATAGATGCCACGGAAGTACCATAAAATACATCTCTAGACAATCTCATAACTCTACGTGAAGGATCATAATGATCCGATAATCGTCCATTAATTACTTCAACTGGAACATCATATAAACCATTTATATCTAAAAGCATCCTAGCTACTTGTGCTCCAGTATATCCATTAATACTATTAATCTTTGAATATTTACTAAAAGTTGAATTTATTTTTAATTGAGCCCAAAATGATATTATTAAAGCTGGTACTAAAATTATATAAGTATAATCATAAAACATTTATATCCTCCTTTCATACAAAAATTATTATAATAATTTTTATGATAATATAACTCCCTCTTCAATAGTATTACCATTAATATATTCTTCAACAGACATTGGCTTACCTCCAGGAAATTGAATTACTTTTATGCACAATATTCCCTCTCCTGAAGCTACTTCTATTCCTTCTTTGCTTACTTTAAGTATATATCCTGGTTTATAATTAGCTTTTTTATTTATTACAGTACTTTTATAAACTTTCATAATTTTATCTTTATATTGTGTAAATGCAACAGGATAAGGATTTAAACCTCGTATTAAATTTTTAATATCATTAGCTTTTAAATTCCAGTCTATTTTTGCTATTTCTTTTGAAATCATAGGAGCATAGCTACTTTCAGAGTTGTCTTGTTTCTTAGGTGTAATTTTCCCTTCAACAATACCATTTATAGTTTTTATTAAAAGCTCTGCACCGTCTTTCATTAATATATCATGTACGTCACCAGCAGTCATATCCTCAGTAATATTGTATTCACTTTTTAAAAGTATGTCTCCTGTATCTAATCCTGAATCCATAAGCATGGTGGTATTACCAGTTTTATTTTCTCCATTTATAACCGCCCAATTTATTGGAGCAGCACCTCTATATTTGGGTAAAAGTGATGCATGCAGATTTATACATCCATATTTAGGAATATCAAGTATTTCTTTTGGAAGTATCTGACCAAAAGCAACTACTATAATAAAATCAGGATTTATTTTTTTTAAAACATTTATACTTTCCATATCTTTTTTTATTTTATTAGGTTGATATACAGGAATATTATACTTTAATGCCTCTTCTTTTACAGGAGATATACTTAATTTTTGTCCCCTTCCTCTAGGTCTATCTGGTTGAGTAAATACAGCCTCTACTTTAAAATTATTTACAAGATTTTTTAAAGATGGTACAGCAAATTCTGGTGTACCCATAAATACTATTTTCATTTAATATCACCCTTTATTTGTTTATCTATATATAATATTCCATCTAGATGATCAATTTCATGACATAAAGCTCTTGATAAAAGACCTTCACCTTCTATTATGATTTCCTCTCCTTTTTCATTTAATGCTTTAACTTTAACTTTTTCTGGCCTTAAAACTTTACCTTGTTGCCCAGGTATACTTAAACACCCTTCTTCATCCAAATATTCACCTTGAGAGTCTATAATTTCTGGATTAATTAATATAATAGGGCCATCACCAACATCTATAACTACAATTCTTTTTAAAATTCCAACTTGTGGAGCAGCAAGTCCTACTCCATTAGCTTTATACATTGTTTCAAGCATATCATCAATCAAAATTTTAATTCTAGTATTTATTTCATCAACCTTTTTACTTTTTTTCCTTAATATTTCATCTCCAAGAACTCTTATATTTCTAATTGCCATAATTTATACCTCCAATTTATTTTTACAAAATGCTGTTAGGATTTATATCCAAACTAATTCTAATATCATTATAAGAATTTTTTGTTAAATCGTATATAATATTTTTTACATTATGCATTAAATCATTATATATTTCTCCTTTTAAAATTATATGCCACCTATAATATTCATTTATTTTTGATATTGAACAAGGACATGGCCCTAGCATCTCTATTTTATCATTTTTATTAATAATATTTTTTAATATTACACCAATATTTTGTATATTTTTTATTAATAATTCTTCATTTTTACTACTTAAATTTATAGAAAATATTTTTGAAAAAGGCGGATAATTCATATCTTTTCTTATAGATATCTCTTCGTTATAAAAATTTTCATAATCATTAGAAATAGCATTTGTAATACTATAATTATCGGGATTATAAGTTTGTACTATAACTTTTCCAGGTTTATCTCCTCTTCCAGCTCTTCCTCCAACCTGTGTTATAAGTTGAAATGTTCTTTCTCCAGAACGATAATCTGGAATATTAAGCGATAAATCTGCTGCTATAATTCCAACTAAAGTAACATTTTTAAAATCTAATCCTTTAGCGATCATTTGAGTACCAATAAGAATATCTGCTTTATTTTCTTTAAATGTATTATAAATATTTTCGTATGAATTTTTTCCCCTTGTTGTATCAAAATCCATCCTTAATATTCTTGCTTTTGGAAAATATTTTTTTGTTTCTGTTTCAATTTTTTCAGTTCCTATTCCAAAATATTTAACATAATTACTTTTACATTTAGGACATATATTGGTTACCTTCTTTGTGTTTCCACAATAGTGGCAAGTTAAAATATTGCTTTCATTATGATAAGTTAATGATATGTCACAATTTTCACATTTAAACACATATCCGCATTTTCTGCAAGAAATAAATGTAGAATATCCTCTTCGGTTTAAAAATAATATTATTTGTTCACCTTTTTGTAAACATTTTTTCATTTCATTGTATAATTTTTTACTAAATATTGATTTGTTATTCTCTATAAGTTCCTCTCTCATATCTACTAATTCGATTTTAGGAAGCATTGCATTATCAGCTCTATTTTTTAAACTTATAAGTTCTATTTCTTCATTTTTTGCTTTGTAATAAGTATCTATAGAAGGTGTAGCAGAACCTAAGATAAGTTTACTGTTTTCTAAATTGCATCTAAACTTAGCTATTTCAAAAGTATTATATTTAGGATCACTTTCAGATTTATATGTATATTCATGTTCTTCATCTATTATTATTAATCCTAAATTATTAAAAGGCAAAAATACTGCAGATCTAGCACCTATAGCAACTTTAACTTTACCATTTTTTACTCTAAGCCATTCATCAAATTTTTCACCTTCTGAAAGCTTACTATGAAAAACAGCAATATCCTTCCCAAATCTACCTTTAAATCTTTCTACCATCTGAGGGGTTAGAGAAATTTCAGGGACTAAAACAATTGAATCGCGATTTTTTTCTATCATCTCACTAACTAATTGCATATATATTTCTGTTTTTCCACTACCCGTTATACCATGAATTAGAAAAACATTATTATTTGATTTATTAATTTTATTTATAGCAATTTGCTGTTCTTCATTTAAAATCTTTTTAGGATAATTATTAAAACTTCTATTATCATATCTATTTAATATGACTTCTTTAGTTGTTAAAAAACCATGTTTAATCAAAGTATTAATAGAAGAAATTGAGATTTTATAAATTCTTTTTAATTCATTTTTATTATATAAACCATTATTATTTAAAACTATATTATATATTTTAATATATGGATCTTTTTTATACTTACCTTCAAGTGAATTAGAAGCAAAAACTACATCTCTTTTTTTTTCCTTTCTGCCTTTAATTACACTATTAGGTATTATAGCTTTTATTCCTTCCAAATAAGTACATAAATAATTTTCCCTCATAAACTTAATAAGTTCAATATCTTTTGCATTTAAAAAAGAATAATTATCACAAATTTCTACAATTTCTTTTATATTAATTTTACTTTCATAATTTTCATATAATTCTATAATAAATCCATCAATTTTTTTGTTAGAATTTCCAAAAGGAACCTTTACTCTAATTCCAAGTTCAATTCTTTCTCTCAAATTTTCAGGTATAGAATATATAAAAACTTTATCAACTTGAGCGGATATATTATCTACTATAATTCCAGCATATTTATACACTTAATCACCCTTTATAAAGAATAAATTAAAAGGGTACACTCTTGATTTAAATAATCAAGTTTGCCCCTAAGAATATAATAATTTATGTATTTATTATATTAAAAAGTTCTCTAGCCACCATTTTTTTAGACATTTTATTTAAGTGAAAACATTCACCTTTATTATTTATGATTGTAACTTTGTTATAGTCAGAAGTAAATCCTATATCTTTTCCCGTAATATCATTTGCTACAATATAATCTAAGTTTTTAGTTTTAAGCTTAGACTTAGCATTAGTAATTATATCGTTACTTTCTGCAGCAAATCCAACCAATATTTGATTTTTCTTAATTTTACCTAAATTATATAGAATATCAGTGTCTTTTATTAAATCTAAAGATAAAATATCATCTTTTTTCTTTATTTTATTAGTGGAATATTCTTTGGGTTTATAATCAGCTACAGCAGCAGATTTAATTACAATATCTGAAGAATCAAAATACTTCAATACTTCTTTATACATTTCTTCATTTGTATTTACTTTTATTGTTTTAATTCCAAAAGGAATATCTAAATTAGTAGGTCCTGATATTAAAACTACATCAGCTCCTCTATCTCTTGCTTCTTCAGCAATTGCATATCCCATTTTGCCACTAGACCTATTGCTTATAAATCTAACCGGATCTATAGGAGAAATTGTAGGTCCGGCAGTTACAAGTACTTTTTTACCTTTCATATCTTTAATATCATATATCATACTGCATATAACATCACTTATAAGTTTTGTGTTTGCCAATTTGCCTTCACCAATATCACCACAAGCTAATCTTCCATTAGATGGAGAAATAAATTTATATCCATAACTTTTAAGTTTTTCTATATTATTTTGAACTATAGGATTATTATACATATTTGTATTCATAGCTGGAGCAAACACTACTGGAGCTTTAGTAGCCATTATAGTAGTTGAAAGCATATCATCAGCTATACCATTGGCTATTTTACCTATAATATTAGCTGTAGCTGGAGCTATAAGCATTAAATCTGCTTGTTTAGCAAGAGATATATGCTGTATTTCCCAAGCTTTTGGCTCTTCAAACATATCTAGTGTAACCATATTTTGACTAAGAGATTGAAAACTAAGTGGTGTTACAAATTTTGAAGCATTTTGAGTCATTATAACTTTAACATCTATATTATTTTTTTTTAAGTTACTTACTATATCTAAAGCTTTATAAGCAGCAATCCCGCCACAAACACCTATTACCACGCACTTTGAAGAAGTCATTTATTTTATTCCTTCTTTCAATGTTTCATAAGTGATAACACCAGCATTTACTTCATTTATAGCAACAGTAAGAGGCTTATTTTTATCTACATCAATTAAAGGCTTATCTCCTGCTATAATTTGTCTTGCTCTTTTAGACGTTATTATCACTAAAGAATATCTATTATCAACTTTTTTTAATAAATCTACAATAGATGGATTAATCATAGAGTTGTTCATGAATAAATTCCTCCTTTGAGTTTAAAATAGTATCTTTTAATCTATCCACTCTGCATCTTTCAGCAATTACAATGCTTTCAATTTTTTTAACAGCTTCATCTATTTCGTCATTTACAACAGCATAACTATATTTTGATACATAATTAATTTCTTTATATGCAGATTTAAATCTAGTCATAAGAGACTCAGGAGTTTCGCTTCCTCTTTTAATAATTCTTTTTTTTAATTCTTCCATAGAAGGTGGAAGTATAAAAATAAAAACTCCTTCTGGAAAAGCTTCTTTTACTTTTAATGCACCTTGAATGTCAATCTCTAATATAACATCCTTCCCTTTTTCAAGCATTTCTATAACTTTAGATTTAGGAGTTCCATAAAGGTTCCCATAAACTTCTGCATACTCTAAAAAATCATTATTTTTAATTCTTTCTTCAAATTCTTCTCTACTTATAAAATAATAATTCTTTCCATGGATTTCTCCTTGCCTTGCTTGTCTGGTTGTAGCAGATACAGAAATCCAAAAATCATTTTTATCTAAAAGTGCCTTACATATAGTCCCTTTACCAGCACCAGAGGGTCCTGATATAACAAGCAAAAGTCCCTTTTCTTTCATCATTCTTCAACCTCATCTATCTCAATATCTTCTTTATTTGTTGATAATCTATGTGCTACAGTTTCTGGTTGCACAGCAGATAATATAACGTGATCGCTGTCTGTTATTATAACCGCTCTTGTTCTCCTTCCATAAGTAGCATCTATAAGCATTCCTCTATCTCTTGCTTCTTGTATAATTCTTTTTATAGGCGCTGATTCAGGACTAACTATAGCTACTAATCTATTTGCTGATACAATATTGCCAAACCCAATATTTATTAATTTGATGCTCATAACTTTCCTCCTAATTTATTCAACATTTTGTACTTGCTCTCTGATTTTTTCAACTTCATTTTTTATATTTAAAACCATATTTAATAAGTCTAAATCATTAACTTTAGATGCTATAGTATTTGCTTCTCTATTCATTTCCTGAACTATGAAATCTAATTTTCTTCCTATAGGTTCATCTAAATCTAATGTTTCTTTTATTTGTAATATATGACTATTTAATCTTACTATTTCTTCATCTATATTTGATTTATCTGCATAAATTGCAACTTCTAATGCAATTCTATTATCATCTATAATCGTATTATTAGTTAAATCTTTTATTCTTTTTTCTAATTTTTCTTTATATTCTTTAACTACATATGGCGATCTTTCAGAGATTTTATCTACTAACTCTTTTATATAGTCACATCTTTTTTGTATATCCTGTTTTAACTTACTTCCTTCTTTCTCCCTCATGCTTAAAAGAAGATTAACAGCATCATTTAAAGGCACATACAATATATTCCAAACTTCATCTAAATTTTCTTCCTCTTGATCTAATGTAATAACATCAGGAAACCTTGATATAAGTGATACTGAAATATCATCTTTTATTTCATATCTTTCTTTAATTTCTTTAAGACATTTTATATAACTATCTCCTAAAACATAATTAAAATTTGCCTTAGTATTACTATATGTAAGTGATTTTTCTGTAATAAAAATATCAACTTTTCCTCTGTTTATTTTTTGGGAAACTACTTTTCTAATTCTTTCTTCAAGAGGCAAAAGATTTCTAGGCATTTTTATATTAATCTCTAAATATCTATGATTAACAGATTTAATTTCTACACTAAAATTTTTAGAATTTTCTTCAATACTCCCCCTACCAAATCCGGTCATACTTTTCAACATTGTTAAGTTCATCCTTCCATACCAGTATTCAGTTCTTACCTAATTATACATAACTCTTCCCTTATATTGCAAGATAAATTTAAGTCATAATTGTATATTACATTTTATAAAATTTACTTATAGATATTTAAATATAGCTTAAAAAACCTTTGTTAAACATCTATAAGTAAATATCTTAATATAAAATAACTTATATAATAATAGTTTTATAATTTTTTAAAATATTTCTAACTTATTAAGCGTATTAACTATTTTTCCTGTATCCTGCGTTAAAGATATCCTGAAATATTCTTTACTAAATTCACTAAATGTAATTCCTGGAGTTACTATTATTCCGTATTTAATTAAAAGCTCTTCACAAAATTGTTCTGTAGTAAATTTATTAGGAGTTTTACACCAAATATAAAAAGTCCCTTCACCATCAAAAAAATGAATATTATGATTTTCTAAAATTTCTTTAACAGCAGTTCTCCTTTCGTCATATATTTTTCTTATTTTATTTACATAAGTTCTATTTAATTTTAATGCTTCTATAGCAGCGTATTGTATTGGTATAAATTGTCCAGAATCTACATTACTTTTTATTTTTAATAAAGATCTAATAATATTACTATTTCCTACAGCATATCCAATTCTAAAACCTGTCATATTATATATTTTAGAAAATGTACCAAATTCTATACATTGTTTTTTTTCATCAAATTGCAAAATGCTTAGTGTTTTTTCTCCTTCTTTTATTATTTCATTATAAGCTCCATCATTACATAATACAATATTATTTTTTGCACAATACTTTATTACATCTTTATAAAAATCACTATTAGCTATGGCCCCTGTCGGATTATTAGGATAATTTAATATTAACATTTTACTTTTATTTGAAATTTCTTTTGGTATTTTGTTAAACTGTGGTAAATATGAATTTTTTTCAAAAAGAGGTAAATCATAAGTATTAACACCCCAAAGGTGACAACAAGTTTTATATACAGGATATGAAGGTATAGGAGTTATTACATAATCACCTATATCACATATAGCTGGTATAATATTATTTATACCTTCTTTAGAACCAATAAGAATTAAAACTTCATTTAATTGAAGTTCTACTGAAAATACTTCTTTATAATATTTAATTATAGCCTTTTTTAATTCTTCGATACCTTCATAAGGGGGATATTTGTTAAAATTTTTTAATTTTAAACTCTCTATAAGGGCCTGTATAATTTCATTTTCTACAGGTAAATCTGGATCCCCTATACTTAAATCTATAATTTTTTTACCTGATTTTAATGCCTCTTTTTTTATCATTTCTAACTTTTGAAAATGATATTCAGATATATTATTTAGCCTATTATTAAAAATCATTAATTTTCCTCCAACTTATTAATTTTTTATTATTTTATTCAAAAAATTAATAAGTGTTACAAATTATTTTTACATAATAAAAGCTATATTGAAATAATAAATTATATACTTATTTTTATTTAATATGTTTTAAAGGCTCATCACTAATATTATTTAAATTATTTAAATATCTGCTTAATGCAAAAAAATAATCAGAAAGCCTATTTATATATTTATAACTTACAGGGTAGTTCCTATTTTGAAATAATCTGGCAAATATTATTTCACTTTTTCTTATTTCTGATCTTATTATATGAGAAAAAGTAGATTCTTTACTTCCAGAATAATAAATAAAAGTATCCATTGGTTTTGTATTATATATTAAAAAATCTATATTTTTTTCTAAAAAATTTATATCATCTTCTAATATATGCTCTTTAGTAAATTCCATTGAAATTTCAATTCCTACTAAATATAACTGATATTGTATTTTTTTTAATATATTATCTAAATCGTATGAATTTGATTTGTCTGTTGTTGTTTCTATATCATTTACTAAACTTCGTAAAAAACCTATTTCAGAATTTACTTTATCTATCTGACCTTGTAATTCTATTTCAATATCTCCTTTAAAACATTTTTTACCTAAAAAATTTGTGGTATAACCATAATCACCACTTTTAGTATAAATTTTATCCATATATTTCTTCCTTTCGTATATGTAATATTTTTTATATGTATATGTTAATTTAAGTTGCACAATCTATGACTATGGAGGTGATTATATGTATAATAAACCTTTAGAAAATATACAAGATGAGAAGTCACAATTTAAAAATGAAGATTCGTTTTTAAATTATAAAAATTCTTACGGATATAATGATAATCTTACATCTAAACTTGGTGGCAATTATATAAAAATAATTGAATTTTACGATGGAAAATTATAATGTGTCTCTAAAAAGTAAATGAAGACTGTAATCATTTAAAGATTACAGTCTCTCTCATGGTCTGGGTAACAGGATTTGAACCTGCGACCTCTAGAACCCCATTCTAGCGCGCTACCATCTGCGCCATACCCAGATAACAAATTTAATTATAACATAAGATATAAAAAAATCAATAAAAATAGGCTTATACAAGCCTATTTTTATTGATTTAGGTAAAATAAATTATTTAAAAATTATAAAATTATACAAATTAATCCGCCCGTACCTTCGTTGATAATCTTTTGAAGAGTTTTTTGAAGTTTTATTTGAACATCTTCAGGCATCTTATAAAGTTTATTTTGAAGTTCTTCTTTAACCAATATTTCTAAAGGTTTTCCAAACATATTACTTTGCCAAATTTTTGATTTATCATTTTCAAATTGATCTAATAATGATTTCATAAGTTCTTCACTTTGTTTTTCAGTGCCCATTATTGGAGATATTTCACTTTCAATATCAGCTTTTATAAAATGGAGTGAAGGAGCACTTGCTTTAAGTTTAACTACACATCTATTACCTTGTTTTACAACTTCAGGTTCTTCTAATTTCATTTCAGATAATTGTGGAGAAACTAATCCATATCCTGTTTCTCTAACATCTTTTAAAGCTTGTGCTACTTTATCATATTCAACCTTTGCTTCATTTAAAGTTTTAATTATAGATAATAACTCATTTTCTCCTTTAATATCGCTACCACATACTTCACTAAGTACTTTATAAAATAAATTCTTTTTAGGATTAAGTATGACTCGAGCAGTACCATTTCCCATATTTATTTCGCTTAAATCTGCTAAATCTAAAAACTCAACTTCTTTAAAATCTTCTATAGAGCGTTTAACATCTCTAACCTTAAAAATTTTTTTACACATATCTTTAACAAGATTTAAAAAGTCGATCTTTAACCAATGCTTTGGTTCTAACTTTTCAATCCATTCTGGAATGTCTATGTTAATTTCAGAAACTGGGAATTCTTTAAGTACAATTTGAAAAACAGTAGCTATGTCATTTTCATTCATATTTAATACATCTAAAGTTTGTACAGGTACATCGTATTTTTCTTCAAGTTCTTTCCTTAATTCTTCAGTTTTAGGATCATTAACATTTGCTGAATTTAAAATTATTATAAAAGGCTTATTTATAGCTTTTAATTCTTTTACTACTCTTTCTTCTGCTTCTAAATAATCTTCTCTTGGAATATCAGTTATTGATCCATCAGTAGTTACTACTAACCCTATAGTAGAGTGCTCATTTATAACTTTTTTAGTTCCAATTTCTGCAGCTTCTTCAAAAGGTATTTCATGATCATACCATGGAGTTGTAACCATTTTAGGACCATTTACCTCTGAGTATCCTAATGCACCTTTTACTATATAACCAACGCAATCAACCATTCTAACTTTAAATTTTACCCCATCACCAATATGAATTTCAACAGCTTCATTTGGTACAAATTTAGGCTCTGTAGTATGAATAGATTTTCCAGATGCACTTTGTGGTAATTCATCTTTAGCTCTTTGTTTTTTATAGGAGTTTTCAATATTAGGAATAACCATTAGATCCATAAATCTTTTAATAAAAGACGATTTTCCTGTTCTTACTGGTCCAACTACTCCTACATATATATCTCCTTGTGTTCTTTCTGCTATATCCTTATATATATCGAACTTTTCCAACGCATTCCCTCCAATAAATACTTACTAACAATATATATATATTTGAGGGAAATAAAATTTATTACTTATTTTTTATAGATTAATTTTACATCATATAAATTTCATCTTTTTTATCTCTAGACATTAATTTATAAACTCCATATTCAGGATCTAATCCTTCAAATATAACTTTATAAAGCACATCAGTAATAGGCATTGAAATATTTAATTTTTCTTTTAGTTTATAAAATATACTGCAAGATTTTATTCCTTCAACGACCATTCCTATTTTTTCAATAGCTTCATTTGGAGTAAAACCTTGCCCTATCAATATACCAGCTTTTCTATTTCTACTATGCATACTAGTACATGTAACTATAAGATCTCCCATTCCTGTAAGCCCGAAAAATGTTTCTTTTTTCCCACCTAATTTTGTTCCAATTCTCGTAATTTCAGTCATTCCTCTTGTCATAAGAGCAGCTTTTGCATTATCTCCATAACCTATCCCATCTGATATACCAGCAGCCAGTGCTATTATATTTTTAACAGCTCCTCCTATTTCAATACCAATTATATCATTATTAGTATATACTCTAAATTTATCCGTCATAAATAAATTTTGAACTTTCATTGCAGCTTCCATATATTTTGATGTTACTACCACAGCAGTAGGTATATCATTTGCTACTTCTTCAGCATGACTTGGCCCGGATAATATAACAATTGGGTTATTTGGGATTTCTTCTTCTATAACTTGTGATAGTCTTAAATATGTATTTTCTTCTATACCCTTAGCAATATTTATTATAATTTGATTTTCCTTTATAATATGTTTAATCTGTCTGCTCAAATCTCTTATAGCATGAGAAGGTACAGCCAAAACGATAAAATCACTATCTTTGATAGTATCTTTAATGCTGTCAAAAGCTTTTACATTGTATGGAATATTTATACCAGGAAGATATTTTTTATTTTCTCTTTTTATATTAATATTTTCTATAATATTTTTATTTCTATCCCATATATTCACTTCTAAACCTTTTTTAGCTAGCATTATACTTAAGGCACTTCCAAAGCTTCCAGCACCTAAAAAAGAAACTTTATCGCTCATTTTATTCTTTCCTTTCTCGAAAAATAAATTTTATAGCTGTTCCTTTAAAATCAAAACTTTCTCTTAATTGATTCAATAAATATCTTTCATAAGAAAAATGTAGTGCATCAGGATCATTTACAAAAAATACAAAAGTTGGAGGTTTTGTTTCTACTTGAGTAACATAATAAATTTTTAATCTTTTAAAACCTACTATAGGTGGTTCTTTCATTAATACAGCTCTGTTTATTACATCATTTAATATTCCTGTAGCAATTCTCTTTGAAAAATTTTCAAAGCATTGTTTTGCAATTTCAAGAACTTTTTGTACTCTTTGACCTGTTTTTGCAGAAATAAATACATATGGAGCATAATCTATGAAAGATAATTTATATTTCAATTCTTTTGTATAATTATTTAAAGTTTTATTATCTTTTTCTATTAAGTCCCATTTATTAACTACAATCATTATAGCTTTCCCTTGCTCGTGAGCATATCCTATTATTTTTTCATCTTGTTCTGATACCCCCTCTGTAGCATCAATCACAAGTATACATACATCAGCTCTTTCTATTGCAGCTAAAGTTCTAATAGCGCTATATCTTTCAATTTCTTCTTTTATTTTACTTTTTTTCCTAAGACCTGCTGTATCAATAAGAATAAATTTCCCATTTTCTGTTTCTAGAACACTATCAATAGCATCTCTTGTTGTACCTGGTACATCACTTACTATAACTCTTTCTTCTCCTAAAAGTTTATTTATAAGAGAAGATTTCCCAACATTAGGCCTTCCAACAATAGCAATTTTAATATATTCATTGTTTTTTTCATCATCTAAATCTTTAGGAAAATAGGAAACTACCTTATCTAACATATCTCCAAGTCCTAATCCTTGTGATGCTGAAATTGTTATAGGCTCTCCTATTCCTAAATTATAAAATTCATATGCATTATCTTCTTCTTTTAAACTATCTATTTTATTTACAACAAGTACAATCGGTTTTTTACTTTTTCTAAGCATTTGTGCTACTTCATAATCAGCAGCCACAAGTCCTTCTTTGCCATCAACTATAAAAATTATAACATTTGCTGTATCTATAGCAATTTGTGCCTGTCTTCTCATCTGAGAAAGAATTATATCTTCATTTTCAGGTTCAATACCACCTGTATCAATAATAGTAAAATTATAATTAAGCCAATCAGCTTCAGCATATACTCTATCTCTTGTTACTCCTGGGGTATCTTCTACAATTGAAATTCTTTTACCTGCAATTTTATTAAAAAGAGTTGATTTTCCTACATTTGGTCTTCCAACAATAGCTACAATTGGTTTTCCCATTTATTATTCCTCCTTGCTAAAATTATTTAATATATCAATTAAATCCTCACCAGTATATTCTGCAATGAGTATTTTTTTACCAAAAATTTTTTCTATATCTTCTACTTTTATATCATCCAAAAATATTTTTTCATCACTCTTAAGCATATTTTTAGATATAATTATATATTGCCCTAAATTACATTCTTTAAGCTTTTCTATAATATCCTGACCAGTTAAAAGCCCTGCTACAGTTATAGTTTCTCCAAAAAATTTATTTGTAATTTTTATCACATTTAATTTTATTTTATTATTTAGTTTCATTATTTGATCTGCTGCTTCTTTTATTGTATCAAAAGCTGAAACTCCTGTTACAATAGTAAAATCTCCTTTAACATTTTTTTTAAGTTTTTTTAAACTTCTTTTTATATTACTTTTAAAAATTCGTATCATACCTATACCATCTTCAAGCTGTTCATATTCACCATAAAATTCTTCATTAGGTACTTCCATGCCTGCCATCACATAAAATTCATCAGATAATCTTATAAAAGGATATCCTATCTTTTCTATATATTTCTTTTGAAGTTTAGACATATTTATAATTTCTTCTTTACTGCTTTCTTTATTATATAAAGTTATATCAAATAAACCTTTTCTAAATTTTGTAATTCCTACTGGTACTGCTGCTACATTTTTAATAGAAGGATATAACTTAAATAAATCTTCTATTGTATTTTTTAGTTCATTCCCATTATTTAATCCTGGACATAAAACAATTTGACAATTAATTTCAATACCTCCTTTGGCTAGTTTTTCAAGTTTTTTGTATATATCTCCTGCAAATCTATTATTAAGCATTTTTACTCTCAATTCAGGATTTGTTGTATGAACAGAAACATTAATAGGACTAATTTTATATTTTATAATTCTATTTATATCTTCGTCATTCATATTAGTTAAAGTAATAAAATTTCCTTGAAGAAATGATAATCTAGAATCATCATCTTTAAAATAAAGTGTTTTTCTCATACCTTTAGGCAGTTGATCTATAAAACAAAATATACAATTATTAGAACATCTTGTTGCCTCATCTAATATAGAATTTTCAAATTCTATACCTAATTTCTCATCATATTCTTTTTCAATTTCTAAATCCCATATATCTCCATTTTCTTTTTCTATTCTAACAACTATAAATTCATCAGTAGTTAAAAATTTATAATCAATAACATCTTTTATTTCTATATCATTAATACTAATAAGTTTATCTCCGACTTCAATTCCTAGTTCTTCTGCTATACTCCCTTTTTCAACTTTTACTATTTTGTTTTTCATATTATCACCCCTAATTTGGTAATGTACTCATTTAGTTATAATACATTAACTATAAATTTTAGTCAATGAATAATAAAAACCCCTTTAAGGGGTTTTTATTATTCATTCAAATCTTTTTGCTCACCAGTAACTAAATAAATTGTCCATTCACATATATTAGTAGTATGATCTGCAAATCTTTCTAAAAACTTGCAAATAAATAAAAATTGAGTAGCTTGTTTAATTGTACTTGAATCACTCATCATTAATATTAAAAGCTCACTAAAAATTTGTTTATAAATTCCATCTATTTCATCATCCATCTTGCATATTTCATAAGCTTTTTTTACATTTCCTTCAATATATGCATTGACTGAAAGTCTTACCATTTCTTTTGCTTTTTCACCCATTCTAGGGATATCAATAAGTTGTTTTATATATTTTTCATCTTTTAATCTTTTTGCTATTTTAGCTATATCAACTGCATAATCAGCCATTCTTTCTAAATCTGTTACAATTTTTGAAGTAGTAAATATTATTCTTAAATCATGAGCTAACGGCTGTTGAGTAGCTATAAGTTTTATACATTTATCTTCTATTTCTTTTTGCATATTATCTACTAAATCATCATTTTCAATTATTTTATTTGCAAGTTTTTCATCTTGCTTTAACAATGATTCTATGCATAAACTTATTTGATCTTCAACCATATTTCCCATATTTTTTATATCATTATATAATTCTTGTAAATTATTATCAAAAGAGCTTCTTGCTGCTGCCATAAAAATCACCTCTATTTTTTATTATCCAAATCTACCAGTTATATAATCTTCAGTTCTTTTATCTCTAGGTTTATAAAATATATCTTCAGTTTTACCACTTTCAATGACTTCACCATTTAAAAAGAAAGCCGTATTATCAGAAATTCTTCCAGCCTGTTGCATATTATGGGTTACAATTACTACTGTATATTTTTTTTTAAGTTCATCCATTAATTCTTCTACTTTTCCTGTTGATATTGGATCAAGAGCAGAAGTTGGCTCATCCATTAAAATTACTTCCGGTTCAACTGCTAATACCCTTGCTATACATAGTCGTTGTTGTTGACCTCCTGATAATCCTTGTGCACTTTTTTTTAACCTATCTTTAACTTCATCCCATAGTGCAGCCCCTTTAAGACTTTTTTCAACAATTTCATCTAAAACATTTTTATTTTTTATTCCATGAATCTTAGGACCATAAGTAATATTATCATATATAGACATAGGAAATGGATTAGGTTTTTGAAAAACCATTCCAACTTTTTTTCTAAGTTCTATTACATCATAATCATTATATATATTTTTGCCTTCATATATTACTTGTCCTTCTATTTTAACATTATCTATTAAATCATTCATTCTGTTTAATGTTCTTAAAAATGTAGATTTACCACAACCTGAAGGTCCAATAAGTGCAGTAACTTTGTTTTTTGCTATATCTAAATTTATATTTTTTAAAGCATGAACATTTCCATAATAAAGATTTAAATTTTTAGTTTGTATAACATTCATAAAACTTCCCCCTTATTTTGTTCCTGTGTAAGAAGCATATATTTTTTTCCCTATTGTTCTTGCTAATATATTAAAGATTAGCACCATAATTATTAATACAGCTGAGGCTCCTGCAGCTATTTGAGCTGAATCTGGAGTAGAGGCTTCTGAATTAAGCTTCCAAATATAAACAGCTAATGTTTCTGCTGGCCTAAATAAACTAAAAGCAGAAACTTTATTTACTAAACTAATGTTGTTAAATTTAAGAGGTGGGGCACTCATTCCTGCTGTATATAATAATGCTGCAGCTTCTCCAAATATTCTTCCTGCTGCTAAAATAATGCCTGTTAATATTTGAGGTAGCGAAGTTGGAAGAATAACTTTTTTTATTGTCTGCCATTTAGTTGCTCCCAATCCTAAACTTGCTTCTTTAATACCAATAGAAGTAGTTTTTATAGCTGTTTCACATACTCTTGTTATAGAAGGAAGATTTATT
This sequence comes from Clostridium sp. USBA 49, assembly GCF_900167505.1. Taxonomy (NCBI): domain Bacteria; kingdom Bacillati; phylum Bacillota; class Clostridia; order Eubacteriales; family Clostridiaceae; genus Clostridium; species Clostridium sp. USBA 49. Next base: position 214,930 of record NZ_FUYD01000002.1, on the reverse strand, counting down.
ACCGTTATAGCTAATGCTCCTGATAATAAATTATATCCTCCCGTTAATTTAACAAATATAATTAATCCAAAAAGTCCTACAACAATAGATGGAAGAGAAGCCATAGTTTCTATGCTTAATCGAATAATATTAAGCAAAAAACCTTCTTTAGCATATTCAGCTAAATATATTCCTGCTCCTATACCTATAGGAATTGTAATTAATAGAGAAACTATTAAAAGATAAAATGAATTAAATAGCATTGGACCTATGCCGCCACCAGTTTCTCCAAATTTGGGATTTCCAGTTAAAAATTTTAAATTTAAAGAATGTCTACCATTATAAATAATAAATCCTATAAGGCTTATTAAAATAATTAAAACCATAGCAGATATAACATATAATATTATTGTTGCTATCTTATCTTTTAATTTAGCGCTCATTATATTTCATCCTTCCTGCCTAATTTCCTTATAATAATAATAAAAATAAATGAAACTATAAGTAATAAAAGCGACATAGACCATAAAGCATTATTCCATTCAGATCCAAATATAGTGTTAGCCATATCCATAGTTAAAATGCTTGTAAGAGTAGAAGTTGTATCTAATAAAGAACTAGGAAGGTTAATTGAGTTACCAATAACCATTTGTACTGCTAATGCTTCGCCAAAGGCTCTAGCAATTCCTAAAACTATTCCAGTTAAAATGCCATTTTTAGCCGCTGGTACTATAACTTTACTTATAGTCTGCCATCTAGTAGCACCTAATCCATAAGAGGCTTCAATATAATCTTTAGGAATGTTTTTAATAGCGTCTGAAGAAATACTTGTTATTGTCGGAAGTATCATAATACTTAATACAAGAATACCTGCTAATAAGCTAAATCCCAGCCCTCCAAAAACATTTTTTATAAAAGGTACTAAAACCGTAAGTCCTACAAATCCATATACAACTGAAGGAATTCCTACAAATAGCTCCATTGCAGGTTGAAGTAGTTTTTCTCCTATTTTAGGAGAAATTGTATTCATAAAAATTGCTAATCCTATTCCAAGTGGAGCACTTATCAATACAGCTCCAACTGAAACTAATATAGATGATATTATAAAAATTAACGTTCCAAATTGAGGACCTCCATTTTCAAGCGACGCATCTGGATTCCAATTTGTAGAAAATAAAAATTTGGTTATTGGATATTTATCTTTTGTAAAAGTGCTTAGACCTTTTAATGTTACAAAAATAATTATTGATACCGTTAAAGCTACTATTAAAAGTCCGCATATTGTAACAAAAGTTTTCCCTATATATTCATTTTTTAACTTTTTTGAAAAATTTTCCTTATTCATATATAATCATCCTTATCTCAAATTTATTTTCTAGTTACTTTCATATCTTTTATAGGTATATATCCTAAATTTTCTACTAATACACTTACTTCAGGAGTGATCATGTAATCTAAAAACATCTTTGTGACTCCTTTAGGATCTCCTTTAGTATACATGTGCTCATATGACCAAATTTTGTATTTGCCATTAGCAATATTTTCTTTGTTCATATCTACACCATCTACTTTTAGAATCTTTATATTGCTTTCTTTAGAAATTGTTTTTAAAAATGAAGAAGCTAAATACCCTATGGCTCCATCATTTGATTCTATCGTTTTTTGTACTGCTCCACTTGAATCTTGAGTTAAAACTTTCCCTTGAATTTCGTCTTCTCCATTAAGAGCATATTTTTTAAATGCAGCTCGTGTTCCTGAAGATTTGGGTCTATTTATTACAACTATAGGGAGATCATTTCCTCCAACTTCTTTCCAATTTGTTACTTTACCTGTAAAAATTTTTATTAAATCACTACTGCTTATATTATCTATTTGTACTTTATTATTCACTACTATTCCAAATCCCACAACACAAATTTTATGATCCACAAGTTGATTTGCAAATTCTGGTTTTAGTTTATCTTCAGCATCTATATCTGAATTTCCTATATCAACTGCTCCTTGAATCACTTGAGTTAATCCTGTTCCACTTCCACCACCTTGAACATTTATTATAACATCAGTATATTTTTCGCTGAATTTTTTGCCTGCAGATTCAACTAAAGGTTGTAGAGCTGTAGAACCTGCAATAGTTATCAATCCTGACACATCTGATTTAGATTCATAATTATTATTTTTTTTACACCCACTAGAAAAAATAATTATATTGATTAATATTAGTACGATTATTTTCATTTTTAGGGCACTTTTTTTCATTATAAAAATACCTCCCAAAAGTATATAAAATTATATGTATATATGTTGATTATAAATTTTCAAAGTTAAATTAATGTTATGTATATGTTAAAATAAATTAACATATATATTTTTATATAAAATATTATTATCCTAAAAAAATTTTCAATGCATATTCAAAAAATTAAATTATATATACCATTAAAAATATAAATTAAATCTATCTTTTTAATGGTATATATATTGTAAATTTTGTTCCTACTCCTAATTGACTTTCTACTTCTATATTTCCATTAAAGCTTAAAACAATATGTTTAACTATAGCAAGACCTAATCCAGTCCCCCCTTGGCTTCTAGACCTTGCTTTATCAATTCTATAAAATCTTTCAAATATTCTGTTTAAATGCTCTTTAGACATGCCTACTCCAGTATCTTCCACCCAAATAATATAATTGTTATTTTTTAGTTCTGTACCTATAAAAACTTTATCATTTTTTTCTGAATATTTTATACCATTGTCAACTAAATTTATAATCATTTGTTTAAATCTGTCTCTATCTCCTACAATAGTAGGAAGATTTTCTCCAACAATTTTAATATTTACCCCTTTAGATTCTGCAATATTTTTCATAAGATTGTATACTTCTTCTATTACTTCATTTATATTAAATTCCTCTAATTTACCTTCTCTATGTTGCTCAATATGCGATAATATAAGTATATCATTTATCAATCTAGTTAATCTTTCAGCCTCATCATTAATAATATCTAGAAATTTATCTCTTGTATCTGAATCTTCTACATATTTAAGAGTTTCAGCAAAACCTTTAATTGATGTAAGCGGAGTTTTTAATTCATGAGATACATTTGCAACAAATTGTGATCTCATATTTTCTAATTTTTTAATATCAGTTATATCTTGAACTACTGCAACAGTACCTATAAGTTTATGTTCACTTATTATATCCGCTGTTTTTATTCTTAATTCTCTTTCTTTAGGCCATGTTATTTTTATTTCTTTATATTCTTCTAAATTGTATTTAAATATGTTCTCAAAATTATACTCATCTATAACGTCTAATAAATTTTCACCTATTACATCTTTATTTATGCCAAATATTTCTTTAGCATAAGGATTTATCATTATAATTTTATAATTTACATCAATGGCTATAACTCCGCTATCCATGCTTTTCAATATAGCTTCTAATCTGTTTTGTTTATCAGTAACATCTTTAAGCAGAATCTGAAGTTTATCAGCCATATCATTAAATGCTTTGCTTAATTCCCCTATTTCGTCATTAGATGTTATTTTTGATCTTTTATAAAGTTCACCATGTGCCAATCTTGATGCTATATATTGTAAGTTTTTTATTGGACTTACAATAATTTGAGATAATCTTATTGACATTATTGTTGCTATAAAAAGAACAAATATTAAAGTAATAATATAATCTTTAATATATTTACTTTTAAAATTATTTATTAAAGAAGCTTCCATAGAACTTCTTACTATATATCCATCATCAAAAACAGAAGCTACATATATCATATTTTTATTTAAAGTAGAACTATATCTAATACTATATCCAATGCCATTTTTTCGAGCTTCTTTTATTTCAGCCCTGTTATTATGATTTTTCATAGTTTCACTATCAACTATTGAATCAAATATTACATTTCCTGATTTATCTATATATGTAATTCTTATATTTAAATATTTTAGATTATTTTTTATAAATTCATCTTTATTTTTTATATTATCGCTTTTTAATATACTAATTATAAAGTCATTATTGTTTTTTAACTGTTTTTTTAAATTTTCATTAAAACTATAATTACTTATTCTAATAAAAAAAATAGTTAATACTATAACGCTCAAACTTAAAACAGTTAATATATAATATACAAGTCGTTTTTTCACATTAATCACCTATGTTAAACCTATATCCTACACCTCTAATAGTTTCAATATATTTAGGGGATTTATCATCATATTCTATCTTTTGCCTTAAATGCCTTATATGAACATCCACAGTTCTTGTCTCTCCAATAAAATCATATCCCCAGACTTTATCAAGCAAAAATTCCCTAGTTATTACTCTGCCTTTATTTTTTATTAGTATTTCCAGTACTTCAAATTCTTTTAATGTAAGCTCTATTTTTTTCCCGTCTTTTGTAACTTCATGATTTTCAAAATCTATAACTATACTATCAAACTTGAAAATTTTATCTATTGGATTATTTGATGTCCTTCTAAGCACAGCCTTAACTCTTGCAAGAAGTTCTCTTATAGAAAATGGTTTAGTTATATAATCATCTGCACCAAGTTCTAACCCTAAAATTTTATCTAATTCTTCGCTTTTAGCAGTTATCATAATTATTGGAATATTAGAAACACTAATGTCTTTTCTAACTTCTTTACATACATCATATCCATCTTTTTCTGGAAGCATCACATCCAGTAGCACTAAATCTGGCTTTTCATTTTTTATTAATTTTAAAGCATCTATTCCATTGCCAGCACAAATAACTTTATATCCGACATTTTCAAGATTAAATTTTATAAGTTCTTGGATATGCTCTTCATCATCTACAATAAGTATTTTATATTGTGACATTATACCCCTCCATTATTATTTCATATATATGTATGAAAACATTCGTCCACAATTTTTCCCAAATTTTCTATAAGAATAAAGTTCATATTCTTTATTACAAAATGTACAAATATCTACTGAATTTATATTTTGTAAATAAACTCCCTGACTTTTAAGTTGTGTACTTATACATAGTTTGAGATTTAATTTGTTATTTTTTATAATATCTATATCTTTATATGTTTTACAACTTTTAAATTTTTCAGCTACATCTTCACCTATTTCATAACAGCATTCCATATTATGAGGTCCTATATATGCAACTATATCAGATGGATTTGAATTAAATTCTTTTTTCATTTTTTCTATTGCTTTAATAACTATACAAGAAAGTGTCCCTCTCCATCCACTATGTATCGCAGCTATTACTTCTTTATTTGTATCATATATAATAACAGGTACACAATCAGCAGTAAACACACCTATTCCTATATTTTTTTTATTTGTTATAATTCCATCTCCTTTATAATTATATAAACTTAAACTATTATTTGTTATATATATATTATCTGAATGAATTTGACTTAAATACAATATATCTTCTAGTCCCATTAATTTCTTTAATTTTTCAATATTATTTTTACCAATATCTGAATTTATATTAAAATCAATATTATTTTTTGCTGTAGAAAAAAATATATTAGCATTTTTCACTTTTTCAGTTAAAAATTCATATTTATCTATTGCTATTTTTTTCATTTTTCTCTCCTTAATTAACATTATAACATTTACTCTTAAACATAATAATAAAAATAAATATATTTTAACTTATATTTAACATAATAAAAATGCCCTTTAGGGCATTTAACTTTTATTTGTCATTAAATTTTTTATTTCTTCCATAAATGTATTTATATCTTTAAATTGTCTATAAACAGAAGCAAATCTTACATATGCTACTTCATCTAAATTTTTTAAACTTTCCATAATCATTTCACCTATATAATCAGATTTTACTTCTGTAAGCATCTGATTACTTAATTTTTTTTCAATATCATTTGCTATAGCTTCAATTTGCATACGTGATATAGGCCTTTTTTGACATGCCTTCAAAAGACCGTTTATTATTTTAGACTTATCAAAATACTCTCTACTAGAATCTTTTTTTATAACTAAAATAGGAATATCTTCTACTTTTTCATAAGTAGTATATCTTTTGTTACATTTAAGACATTCTCTTCTTCTCCTTATAGCCATGTCATCTTCCGTAGATCTTGAATCTACTACTTTGCTTTCTTCATAACCGCAGAATGGACACTTCAACTTATTCACATCCTTGTAATTATAATATAATTAAATGTTTTTATTTATATTATAATTATACACTTTTATGTTACATTTTTCTACTCTTTGTTATTTTCAATAATCTCTTCTCCTTCAACAAGTATTACATCCACACCAATTTTAACTACTTTTGACCAAGGTATTTCAATTATATTATTTCTATTAAACCAAGAAACATTTTGATTAGGTAATAAAATAGATATTATTTTGTAACCATCACAATCAATTTTAAAATCTTTAATATATCCAAGCTTTGTTCCAGAATTAACATCTATTACTTCCATTGATTTTAAACTATTTATTGCATACATAGATTCTTCCATACTTTTTATCCCCCTTGCATTTTTCATAAATTTATTTTATAGGTTTATTCTAATATAATTTATATGAATATTTTAATTATTATATTATGATTATCTAATAAAAAAGTCTTTTTATTAAATATTTACCACTATATATAGCTGTAATAGAAATTTAGAAACACTATAAATTGTATATCGAAAATTAATTTACAGCTTATTATAGGTTAGTGATATTATTTATTATATAAAATTTAAAGAGCCTAAAAAGGCTCTTATATATATTTTCTCATATGCTTAAGTGCGGTTTTTTCAAGACGAGATACTTGTGCTTGAGATATTCCAATTTCATCAGCAACCTCCATTTGAGTTCTTCCATCAAAAAATCTTAAAGATAATATTAATTTTTCTCTATCATTTAATTTTTTCATTGCTTCTTTTATAGATATATTTTCAAGCCAGCTATCATCTGAATTTTTATTATCACTTATTTGATCCATAACATATATTGCGTCTCCTCCATCATGATATATAGGTTCAAATAGTGAAACTGGATCTTGTATTGCATCTAAAGCAAATACAACTTCTTCTCTAGGAACTTTTAATTCTTTAGCAATTTGAGATATTGTAGGTTCTTTATTATTTTCACCTACTAATTTATCTCTTACTTGAAGCGCCCTATAAGCAATATCTCGTAAAGATCTGCTAACTCTTATAGAATTATTATCTCGTAAATATCTTCTAATTTCTCCTATTATCATAGGGACAGCATAAGTAGAAAATTTTACATTTTGAGATAAATCAAAATTATCTATAGCTTTAATTAATCCTATGCAACCTACTTGAAATAAATCATCTACATTTTCTCCTCTATTATTAAATCTTTGAATTACACTTAAAACTAATCTTAAATTACCTTTTATAAATTTTTCTCTAGAAGCCTCATCTCCATCCTTCATATTAATAAGCAGCTGCCTCATTTCATTTTCTTTTAAAACTGGAAGCTTTGCTGTATTAACTCCACAAATTTCAACTTTGTTAATCATCATTCCGTCATCAGCCCCTTTAGAATAATAGCATTTAAATTATTTCCCGAGGAGCCGATTTTTATACTAAGGACAATCTATATCATTTTGTTTATTTCTTTTTTTAATCTTTTTATTATTCTTTTTTCTAGTCTTGATATATATGATTGTGATATTCCTAGCATATCTGCAACTTCTTTTTGCGTTTTTTCACATTCTCCGTTTAAACCAAATCTTAGTTGTACTATTTCTTTTTCACGACTATTTAACTTGTTCATAGCTACTAACAAAAGTTGTTTATCAACTTCATCTTCTATTAGATTATATACAACATCATTATCTGTCCCTAAAATATCTGAAAGAAGAAGTTCATTCCCATCCCAATCAATATTTAAAGGTTCATAAAAAGATATTTCTGATTTTACTTTACTATTCCTTCTTAAATACATAAGTATTTCATTTTCAATACATCTAGATGCATATGTAGCAAGTTTAATTTTTTTATTAGGATCAAAAGTATTCACAGCTTTTATAAGACCTATGGTGCCTACTGATATTAAATCTTCAACATTTACTCCTGTATTTTCAAACTTACGTGCTATATATACTACTAATCTTAAATTTCTTTCAATTAATATGGATCTTATACTTTCATCACCTTCAATTAATTTAGCAACTAAATCCTCTTCTTCTTCTTTGCTTAAAGGAGGAGGAAGTGCATCATTACCTCCTATGTAATATAGTTTTTTTGCAAATATTTTAAAATTTAAAAGTAGTCTATTTAATATTACCTTAAGTCTAAACATAATTTCCCCCCAAATTAAATTATTCCTCTAGATAAAAGAGCTTGATAATCATCATAATCACTTAATCTATTTTCACAAACAGCAACTATTACTTCTCTTTTTTTTATTTCTTCACCATTATGAATAACTATATATTCTGGTTTAAATCCAATTAAATTACCTATTTGACCATTTACAACTTTATAAGGAATATAAAATTTATTTTTATCATTGATTTTAAAATCATCTATGTATTTTTTTTCTATTATCATTACAGGTAATTTAGTCGCAGGTTCTCTTAATTCATTTCCTGTATCTAAAAAAGCTCTAATGCTTTTTTCTTTACCTTTATTTATAATATCAACTTTATATATAAGTGAATTAATTTCTTTTCTATCTCTTATATATATGACAATTCTATCTATAAATAAATAAATGGTAATTATACATAAAATTAATTTTTTATAACTAAAATTTATAGTAATATTATTAATTTGCAATACTGAGTTTCCATTAATTTCAATAAAAAAACATAATCCTGCAAGAAGCATAGAGTATAAAACATAAATTGATCCAGCTTTTAAATTAAAAACAAAACTTTTATTCCTAAATAAAAGTAAAATCATTATAAATACCATTAGAATTTTAAATGGGAGTATAGTCAAAATTCTTAATTTAGGAAATATTATAGTTAATACATATAATCCTCCAATAAGTGATGGTACAATCATTTCTTTAAACCATATTTTAACTCTAAGTGTTTGAGAAGTTATATATAAAAGAAAATAATTTATTATAATATTTTCTAATAATAAAACATCTATATGTACTATCATATATCCCCCCCCTTTAATTTATTATATATCTATTTATTTTAAAATTTTGTCGTTTTATAATATTAAAATCCATTTTTTACCTTTAAAAAACGGCAAATTACATCATATTACTATTTTTTTTGCAAAATAAAAAAAGTGCATAATGCACTTTTTATATTTTAGAATTTCTTCTTAAAAAAGCTGGTATTTCTAAGTCTCCATCATCATATTTATCTTTTTCTAAAGTTAATGCTGCTTCACTTCTACCTGTAATAATATTATTTGCTGACTTTATTTCTCTTTTATTATCTTCAAATCCTGTTGCTATAACTGTAATTCTTATTTCATCTTTTAAATTTTCATCTATAACAGCTCCAACTATTATATTTGCATCTGGATCCGCTGCTTGTTGAACTATTTCCGCAGCTTCATTCATCTCAATTAATGAAAAATCTGGTCCACCAGTAATATTTAATAAAACTCCTGTAGCACCAACTATTGAAGTTTCTAACAAAGGACTTGATATAGCTTGTTTTGCAGCTTCTTGTGCTCTATTGTCACCTTTACCTTCACCTGTTCCCATATGCGCTAATCCTTTATCTATCATTATAGTTTTAACATCAGCAAAGTCTAAATTAACAAGTCCAGGTATCGTAATCAAATCCGAAATCCCTTGAACACCTTGTCTTAATACATTATCTGCTAATTTAAAAGATTCAGCTAAAGGAGTTTTTTTATCTACAATGCTTAAAAGTCTTTCATTAGGTATTGTTACAAGAGTATCTACTCTTTCTTTTAAGTTTTTTATACCCATTTCTGCATGAAGCATTCTTTTCCTACCTTCAAACGGGAAAGGTTTTGTAACTACTCCTACAGTTAAAATTCCCATTGACTTTGCTATTTCAGCTATTACAGGCGCAGCACCTGTACCTGTTCCGCCACCCATTCCAGCTGTTATAAATAACATATCAGCTCCTTTTATTGCTTGAGCTATTTCTTCCTTACTTTCTTCTGCAGCTTTCATGCCTATTTCTGGATTGGCTCCTGCACCTAATCCTTTTGTAAGTTTGTCACCTATTTGTATCTTTTGTGATGCTTGTGAACGCATTAAATCTTGTTTATCAGTATTTACAGCTATAAACTCTAAATTTTTTAATCCGTCTTTAATCATTCTATTAACAGCATTATTTCCTCCACCACCACAACCTATTACTTTTATCTGAGCAAATTGTTCAATTTCAACATCAAAATCTAGCACAATAATACCTCCTTAGAAAAAATCTGATAAAAATCCTTTTATCTTTGAAAATACACTATTATTTTCTGTATATTGTTGTTCCTCTTTATTAGAACTTTTTTGATTTGTATTTGTACGTGAGGTTATATTTGAAATTTTTTGTTCATTTTTTATATTTGGCGTATTTAATACATCTTTAATTATTCCTACAGCGGTTGTATAAATAGGATTGGATGCCCCTACATATTCAGGAACTCCTATTCTTACAGGTTTATCAAATATTTTTTTTGCTAAATTTACAACACCATTTAATAGAGCTATTCCGCCTCCAACTAACACAATTCCATTTATATCATTTAAATATCCACTTTCATAAATTTTTTTCCTCACAAGTTTTAAAAGTTCATCAGTTCTTGCTTCAATTATGTCTACTAATGTAGAATAATCTATCGTTATAGACTCATTATAATTTGAATTAATCTTTATTTTACTATCAATTTTGTCTAATTTTTCAACAGAACCATATTTTATTTTTAGTTTTTCAGCTTCTGAAAAAGGTATTTTTAGACAAATTGAAATATCATTTGTTATAGTACGTCCACCAAAAGGAATGGAATCTATACGAATTAAGTTACCTCCTTTATAAATAGATATATCTATTTTTTCAGCTCCTATATCTATAATAGCAGTTCCCATATTAATTTCATCTTTCTTTAAAACTATTTCCGATATAGCTAAAGGTTCTAATACAATACCACTAACATCTAATCCAGCTTTGTGAACACTTTTTATTAAATTATTAACTATTGTTGATTGTGCCAAAATCACATATGCATCTACTTCTAGTCTAATTCCAGACATACCTACAGGATCTTTTATACTATCATAACCATCTATAATATATTTTTTAGGTATTACACCTATAATTTCTTTATTCATTGGTACTGAGGTTATTTTAGCTGCTTTTAAAACCCTTTCTACATCTTTATTGCTAATCTCTCTATCTTCAGATGAAATTGCAACAACTCCTTTGCTAGATACAAGTTCACATATTCCCCCTGATAAAGATACATAAACATTTCTTATATGAGTATCTATCATTCTTTCAAGTTGCTCAATACACTGCTTTATTGCTTCTGCAGTAGCATCTATATCAACTACTATACCTTGTTTTAATCCATTGCAATTAGCTGAAGACACTCCTAATATTTGAAGTTTTTCTTGTCTATCTTTTTTACCAATTGCAACGCAAATTTTTGAAGAACCAATATCCATACCTACTATGTATTCATCCATTAAGTCATTTTCCCCCCTTATAGAGAACCCTATTTGTATATATTCAACAAAAAATCTATTTTTCCTCTTAATTTTATAGAAATTTATAATATTTTATGAATAACTTTAATATAAATTATAAAATAATTTTTCATATAATGCTACAAAAAATTAAAAGGCGGAAATTTCCACCTTTTAATTTGCTTTCTCAAGTTCATTAATACTAACACTTCTTGTATGTACTGTGTGATTCCAATCTTTTTTGTTTTTATCAATTATACCCTGAATTGATATTGGAATCCAAGTTATTGTATATATAGGGAATATTAAATAATAAAATAGTACTTTTAAGCTTAATTTTTTATCAAGAAATAATACTATTGGAGTGTAAATGAATTGCAATATTGCAACAATCAAAAGAACAACTGTAACTGTATTTAAATTATTAATATTTAAAAACCAATTAATAAGCTCTGGTAAATTTTTAATTTTAGTTAGTCCGTCTATTATTGTTGCTATACCCAATACTACTATAGTTATTGGTTGAACACTATAAAGAGCACAATCTAAAGCAGTAAAATTAAACTCTTTAATAAATTTTTTGAGCAATTTTAGAAAGTATCTGCTTGCTACATCAGCATATCCTTGCATCCATCTTTTTCTTTGCCACCACGATTGCGCTAAAGTAAGAGGCTTTTCATCATATACCACAGCATCATGTGCCCATCCTACCTTATATCCATGTAATACTAATTTACATGTAAACTCTAAATCTTCAGTAAGACATGTTGCTCCCCAACCTAATTCTCTTAAAATATCGGTATCTATGCAACAACCTGTTCCTCCTAATTGATTAGATAAACCTAAATTTTCTCTTGATAACTGAAACATTCTATTTGAAGTCCAAAACGCGATAGAATATACACCAGTAACCCAAGTATCATTAGGATTTTTACTATCTAAGTATCCTTGAACAACTTTGAAACCTTCGCATAATTTATTATTCATCTCTTTTAAGAAATTTTTGGAAACAAGATTATCAGCATCGAAAACTACAACAGCATCATACTTTTTATCCATCTTAAATATTTTATCAAACATCCATTCTAATGCATAGCCTTTTCCTTTTTTTGTTTTATTAAATCTCTCATATACAATAGCTCCTGCAGCTTTAGCTTTAGCTGCTGTTTTATCTGTACAGTTATCTGCAACTACAAAGATATCATATAATTCTTTAGGATAATCTAATATATTTAAACTATATATAATATCTTGAATTACTTTTTCTTCGTTATGGGCAGCAACTATAAGAGCAAAAGATTTCTCAGGTTCAAATATATTTTTTTTCTTTTTTCTATAAAATCCAAAGAAAGAAATACACAAATAATACATAGAAATAATAAAAACAATATTGCTTAAGATATTTGCACTAACCTGCATTATTGATTTTATAATATTCAATATTAATCCCCCCTAGTTCACAGATATTTTAGCACATATTATTACTAATTACTATAGTATTTTAATTTTTTATATAAGATATTTTTTAATTTATATATTTTCCCTAAAATTAATAAATGCAATTTTATCACTAAATCCGATTTATTTAATAAAATACTTCTTAAAATTTATAATTATAATTAAGCTAAGTCACAACAAACTATAAATTAGCTTTTACTCTATAAGTTTATATAATTTAAAGATTTGTATTATATGTAAACTTTCATCAATATTTTTTAATAAAAGTACTTTTTAGGTATAATCTTAATTATTATATTAAAACATAATCATTTTTTTAAATATATTTTTATCTATAGCATAATCTTCTGCAGTGGCATTATTAATTATTCCTTTTTTACATAATTCAGCCAAAGCCATATCCATAGTTTTCATTCCATATTTTATACCTGTCTGAATAGATGATTCAATTTGATGAGTTTTACCTTCTCTAATTAAATTTTGTATTGCTGGTGTCCCTATCATAATCTCTAATGCTGCAGTTCTTCCTCCACCAAAAGCATTTGGAATTAATTGTTGAGATATTATACCTTGAATTACAGAGGCAAGTTGAATCCTTATTTGTGTTTGAGCATGAGGTGGAAAAACATCTATTATTCTATCTATTGTTTTAGCTGCTCCTATAGTATGAAGAGTAGAAAAAACTAGATGTCCAGTTTCTGCTGCAGTTATAGCAATTGAAATTGTCTCTAAATCTCTCATTTCTCCTACTAAAATTACATCTGGATCTTCACGTAATATATGTTTAAGAGCATTTTGATAACTAATGCTATCCTTCCCTATTTCTCTTTGATTTATTATAGATTTATGATGACTATGTAAATATTCTATAGGATCTTCTAGTGTAATAATATGTACAGCTTTACTTAAATTTATTTCATTTATCATAGCAGCTAGTGTTGTACTTTTGCCACTACCTGTTGGACCAGTAACTAAAATTAATCCTCTTTGCTTTAATGTAAGCTCTTTTATTATAGGTGGAAATTTTAGTTCTTCTAAAGTTGGAATTTTTGATGATATATATCTTATAGCTAAGGAATCTGTTCCTTTTTGTTTAAATATATTAACTCTAAATCTTCCAATACTATCTATAGAATAAGATATATCAATTTCTCCTTTATCTATATATTTTTTATAATCATCTTCATTGTTTAGTATTTCTTTTACATATTGATTAGTTTCTAATGAAGATAATTTATTAGAATTTATATAAACTAATTCTCCGTCAATTCGCAAAATAGGTGGAGCATCAACTGTTAAATGAAGATCTGAAGCTTTTTTTTCTACAGTTAAATTTAAAAGTTCATTTAACGTCATAATTTTATCCTCCAAATTTAAAATTTTATAATTTTATTTTATAGATAATATTTTAACACACTTTTGTTATTTTAAATATACTGAATTTAAAATAATAGAGTTAGAAACAAAGAAATTTATATATTCCTAAGTTTTCTAACTCTTATTGTATATTTTATTATTATTTTTATATCCATATTTAAACTAAATCCTTTTTCTATTTATCACTGATTAAGTTCTTTAAATAATTTTTTTAAAGCTCTTTTTTCAATCCTAGACACATAAGAACGTGATATACCTAACATTTTTGCAATTTCTCTTTGTGTTTTGGGTTTGCCATCAAGAAGTCCATACCTCATTTCTACAACAATTTTTTCTCTATGTGCGAGACAGCTTTCTATTTTGTTATATAATTTTTTTACTTGGATTTTATTTTCTACAACTTCTATTATGGAGTCTTCATCACTGCTTAAAACATCCATAAGAGATATTTCGTTTCCTTCTTTATCTATTCCTATAGGTTCTTGAAGATACACTTCTCCTTTTGTTTTTTTATTATTCCTAATTAGCATAAGTATTTCATTTTCTATACATCTAGCTGCATAAGTTGCTAATCTTGTTCCTTTTGAACTATCATAAGAATCTATAGCTTTTATTAATCCTACAGTACCTATAGATATTAAATCATCTACTTCTTTCCCTTGGTAAGAGTATTTTTTTACAATATGAGCTACAAGTCTTAAATTTCTTTCTACTAAAATGCTTTTGGCAAGTAAATCTCCATTTTTAAGTCTTTCTAAATATTCCTTTTCTTCTCTATCATCAAGTGGCTGAGGAAAAGAATTACCATTAGTAACATACGCTACTAAAAAAGTCATGCTGCCAACTAAATTTAATAAACAATTTACGAAGAACACAGTTGATCCTCCTAATAGTGCTTATTAATATAATATGGCAGAACAATAAAAAAAGTGACTATATTAAAAATTATTTTTTTAAATAATCGTATATAGATAAAACTATGTCCTTAAATATAGGAACTGCAGTATTAGCCGCCTGTTCGTTTTTATTGTCTATATCTTTTACAAATACTACCATAGAATAATATTTATTTTTAACTTTAAAAAATCCTATAAACCAACCATCTGAGGTTTTTTTATTTCCATCTATTCTAGTAGAAGTCCCAGTTTTACCTCCTATTTCTATATTTTTAATATCTGCTTCTACTCCTGTTCCTCTTCTAACAACTTTTATCATTTGATTTTTTAAAGAATTTGCTGTACTTTTCTTTAATGTGCTATATTCTTCTGTCTTAAGTAATTCTTTTACTTCATTGTTATCCCCAACATAAGCTTCAACTATATATGGTTTTACATAAATTCCATTATTAACCACAGTATTAACAATACCTACTGCTTGAATTGGAGTTATTCTCATGCTCTGACCAATTGCTAATTGTCCGGCTCCCTCCCCAGGTAATTTAGGCATAACGTAATCTCCTGTAACTTCACTATCAAATCCGAGAACTTTTGAAAAAATACCTTGAGATTGAGCTTCAGCTATAATATTATTTACACCTACTTTATCTCCAATTTGAGCAAATATATTATTACATGAAACTATTAAAGCCTCTTCAGGATCCAAAATACCATGATCTTTTTTTTCATCAATATTATATATATTTTGTTTACATGAATATTTTTCTCCTAAATTTATACTATTTCTTTCAAGCCCTGCTTCTTCTACTATTATTTTAAATATAGAACCAGGTTCAAATCCATTTTGCGTTGTAGATCCTAAATTTACATTAGGTTTAGTATCATCTTTTTGTGTCATTGCAAGTATTTTCCCACTATTGCTCTCTGAAAGTATAACTCCTATTTGCTCATGTTTTTTATATTTATCATCTTTTAATATTTCTTTTATATTATCTTGAATATTTTTATCTAAAGTTAGTCTTAAGTTTGTATTATTTTCTGGAGTTATAAATTCTCCTAAAGAAACATTTCCATTAATATCTTTAACAAAATTTATAGTAGGATATTGATTAAGCTTTGTTTTATTATATACAATCATTTCCAAAGAATCTTTAGATTTAAGTTTATTATCAACTTGATTTCTAGGATTTATAATCATATTTTCAATTTTCCATGCTTCACTTCTATCAACAACTGAAGTTGAATATGTATAAAATCCTTTAACATCTTTTATATTTTTTAATTTATTATATGTAATTTCATCTATTTCATAAGTTAATTTTTTAGATGTACCATTTAATCCAACTTTAGATAAATCATAACTATTATCATAGTTTCTAAGTATATATATTAGGGCATATAAGTCATCAGATTTTGTCCCCATATTATTTTTTATAAAAGCGGATGTATCTATAACAGCATAATATTTATTTTTATATTTTAAAAGTTCTTTTCCATTTTTATCAAATAATCGATAATTTAAATCACTTTTAGGTATTTTATCTGTATATTGTGAATCTGCCCATACACTTAATTTATATGCTTCATCAACCATTAATATTTTTATTCTCCACCAAATAATTACAAAAATAAGGAATATACTAACTATAAATATAATTATTCTCTTTTTTTGGATTTTATCTCTCATAAAAACACCTCACTATGACTTAATTTTAGCCTAAAGTGAGGTTTTTTATTCCATATTTATTGTTTTTGTAAAAATTGCTTTATATTTGCAACCAATAAATCTATAGCAACTTTATTATGTCCACCTTCTGGTATAATAATGTCTGCATATCTTTTAGTTGGCTCAATAAATTGCATATGCATAGGCCTTACAACATTTAAATATTGATCAATTACTGAATTTACAGTTCTTCCTCTTTCATTTATATCTCTTATAAGTCTTCTAATTATTCTAACATCTGGATCGGTATCTACATATATTTTTATATCTAATAAGTCCCTAAGTTCTATTTCTTGAAGTATTAATATTCCTTCTAAAATTATAATATCTTTAGGTTCAACTTTTATAGTTTCTTTTTTTCTATTATGAAGAGAAAAGTCATAAATTGGCTTATAAATTTCTTGTCCTTTTAATAAGCTTTTTAAATGTTCTATAAGAAGTGGTGTATCAAAAGCATCTGGATGATCATAGTTTGTTTTTATTCTTTCTTCAAAAGAAAGATGACTTTGATCTTTATAATAAGAATCCTGTTCAATCATTGCAATACAATTTCCATCAAATTTATTGTATATTTCTCGAGCAATTGTACTTTTACCTGAACCAGTTCCACCAGTAATTCCTATTAAAATTGGGCGTTTCATCAATTTTCTCCCTTCTTATGTTAAGACTAAAAATTATTTTATTATTTGTAAAAATTTATTTAAAATATTTATTTCTAATTTTTAATTTCTTTATACTTTATAAGCATATCATCCTTTTTTAGTTCAATATCTGTAGAAATAGTATAAAGCATTTGAGCTTGTGGAGTTGATTCAATTTTATTTCCTTCTATATCCCTAATATTTTTTAAAATTATTTCAAAATTATTTCCAATTGGCCTAAAAACTTCAACTTTATCTCCTTCAAATACTTTATTTCTTTGTTCTATTAAAGCTGTTTTGGTTGAAGAATTATACTCTTTTACAATTCCAACTATATCATAATTTCTTATATATGAAGATGTTTTATAAACTTGTTTATTTTTTTCTCCAAAATAAAATCCTGTATGATATTCTCTATGACTTGACATTTCAAGAATTTTCATCCAGTTTTCATTATATTTATAATTTTTAGGATCATTAAAGTAAGAATCTATTGCCTCTCTATATGCTTTTACAGTAGTAGCAACATAAAATGCGCTTTTCATTCTTCCTTCTATCTTAAATGAGCTAATTCCTGCATTTACAAGCTCTGGTATATGCTCAATCATACATAAATCTTTAGAATTCATTATATATGTACCTTTATCATCTTCAAAAACAGGAAAATATTCTCCTGGCCTTTTTTCTTCCATCAAATAATACTTATATCTACAAGGTTGTGCACATTCACCTCTGTTTGCATCCCTTCCAGTCATATAATTGGATAAAAGACATCTGCCAGAATATGACATGCACATAGATCCATGTATAAAAGCTTCTAATTCACAATCTTCTGGTAGTTTTTTGCGTATTTCTTTAATCTGATTAAGAGATAATTCTCTTGCAAGAACTATTCTTTTAATTCCTATTTTATGCCAAAAAAGTGCTGATTTCCAATTTACATTATTTGCTTGAGTACTTAAATGTAATTCTAAATTAGGTACTGTTTCCTTTGCAGTCATTATAATACCTGGATCTGATACTATAAGCGCATCTACATCTAAATTATATAATTCTTTTAAATATTCTTCTAATCCTTCTAAATCCTCATTATGGGGGAAAACATTTAATGTAACATATATCTTTTTATTTCTATCATGAGCATATTGTATAGCCTCTAAAAGTTCATTATTATCGAAATTATCCGCAAATGCTCTTAAATTAAGCTTGCTACCTCCTAAATAAACAGCATCAGCGCCAAAATTTATAGCAGTTTTAAGTTTTTCTAAATTACCTGCTGGAGCTAAAAGCTCAGGTTTATTCATCGGTATTCCTCCTCTTAGTAGTTACTGCTATACCATCCCCCATAGGTATAACTGAAGTTATTAATTCTTTATTATTTGATATTGCTTCTAAATAAGATTGCATTCGTTTTACAATAGTTATCTTTCTTTTTTTTACTAATTCTTTGGATGCTACCATACCTCTAAAAAGTACATTGTCAGCAATAATAATTCCATCTTTGTTTAATAATTTTAAACAATAAGGTAAAAAATGATTATAATGCCCCTTACCTGCATCTATAAAAATCAAATCATATTTATCTTTTAATTTTTCTAAAATATCTAAACAATCACCTTGAACAATATTAATTTTATCTTTAAATCCATATTTACATATATTATTATAAGCTATATCAACCATTTGGGGATTTCTTTCAATAGTTGTAATTTTACTATCAAAATTACAACTTATACTCATAAGTATAGCTGAATATCCTATAGCTGTACCTAATTCTAATATTTTTTTAGGCTTTTTTATATTTATCATTAATTGAAGGAATTTCCCAACTTCTTTTTGTATTATAGGAACAGAATTTTCTTTTGCATATATTTCTAATTCTTTAAGTACACCTTCATTATCAGGTATAAGTTTTCTTATATACTGTTCCATATAATCGTAAGTAATTCCACTCATTAAATTTCCTCCATTTATTTATTCATTTTTAATAAATTTTCATCAGATTCTTTTTTATATTTTAAAAATTCATTATAATCTCTTGTAAAAAAATGAGTTTTAGTTCCATCAAATTTAGATACAAAATATAAATAATTAGTTTTTGCTGGGTTTAATGCTGCTTCAATTGCACTTTTCCCAGGATTTGATATTGGGCCAACAGGTAATGCTTTTACTTTGTAAGTATTATAAGGAGATTCTATTTTTAAGTCATTATACGTATATACTGTTTTGTGAATCCCCAAAACATATTCTACGGTAGCACAAGATTGAAGCGGCATTTTTTCTTTAATTCTATTATAAAATACA
Organism: Clostridium sp. USBA 49; assembly: GCF_900167505.1. NCBI lineage: Bacteria > Bacillati > Bacillota > Clostridia > Eubacteriales > Clostridiaceae > Clostridium > Clostridium sp. USBA 49. The sequence continues at coordinate 194,913 of NZ_FUYD01000002.1, read as the reverse complement.
GAAGCAACTATAGGTCTTTCAGATGAAACTTCAGCTTCTTTTTCTATTATAGAAGCCATAATAATTATCTTATCAATTTCTTCTTCATTTATTAATTTATTATTTTCTTCTTCTATTTCTTTTAATACTTTTTCAAAGTTATTAATCATTATATTAATAATTTCTTTCCCACTCATATCTTTAGCAAATTCATAAGTATCTGGAAATAAATATCCTTCTAATTGATATTTTCTGTTTTTATCTTTTTTTATATATGTGGGTAATTTATATTCCTTTATACTTTTTATAAATTTATCTTTTGAAATAACTTTTTTTTCTTCGAGTAAAGAGGCAATATTATCAATTGTGTACCCTTCTGGTATAGTTACTTTAACAAGGTTTTTATTATATTTGCCTTCATTAAGAATTTTAACAAATTCATCTAGCGATATTTTATTAGATATACTATAAATACCTGGCTTTATATTTGTGTTGAATTTTTGCTTTTTTATATACCATTTTGTTAAATAAAGATTTTTTATTTTATTTTCATTATAAAGAGAAGCAATTAATTTATTTAAATTATCACCATTACTTACTTTTACTTCAATATTTCCATTATTATTTATAAAAGGCTGTTTTATTGTCCCTACAATATTTAAATAAATTTTAAATACTATAAAGGCAAATATAATAACAAAAGGTATAATAAATTTTTTCATAACCTACCTCTATTTTAACAAATAATTTTTATTTGTTTCTATTCATGGCTTTTTTCCTTAATTCAGTATTTAATATTTTTTTTCTCAATCTTATAGACTTAGGAGTAATTTCTACAAGTTCATCTGAGGCAACAAATTCAAGGCATTGCTCTAAAGACATAACTTTTACAGGTGATAATCTTAAAGCATCATCTGATCCAGAAGCTCTAGTATTTGAAAGATGTTTCTTTTTGCATACATTTACTTCAACATCACCTGATCTTGAGTATTCTCCAACAATCATTCCTTCATATACTTCCGTTCCTGGTCCTATAAATAAAGTACCTCTTTCTTGAGCATTATATAATCCATAAGTAACTGCTTCTCCAGTTTCAAAAGCAACTATTGAACCTCTTGTTCTTTCTGGTATATCTCCTTTATATTTATCATATCCATTAAGTATATGGTTCATTATACCATTGCCTTTTGTATCAGTCATAAATTCATTTCTAAATCCTATAAGTCCTCTAGATGGTATTAAAAATTCTAATCTAGTATAACCATTTATTGCAGAAGTCATATTTATCATTTCTGCTTTTCTAGGTCCAAGTTTTTCCATAACAACTCCCATAAATTCTTCTGGTACATCTATAGTTAATTTTTCAATAGGTTCTAATAATACTCCATTTTCTTCTTTAAATATTACAGTTGGTTTTGATACTTGGAATTCATAACCTTCTCTTCTCATAGTTTCAATTAAAATTGAAAGATGTAATTCTCCTCTTCCACTTACTTTAAAATTATCTGGAGAATCGGTTTCCTCTACTCTAAGACTTACATTGGTTTGTATTTCTTTCATTAATCTATCTCTTAAATGTCTAGAAGTTACAAATTCACCTTCTCTTCCTGCAAAAGGAGAATCATTAACCATAAAGTTCATACTTAAAGTAGGTTCATCAATTTCTATAAAAGGTAAAGCTTCTGGTTTGCTTGGATCTGCTAAAGTTTCACCTATGTTAATATTAGGTATTCCAGAAACAGCAACTATATCTCCAATTTTAGCTTCTTCTACTTCTTCTTTTTTTAATCCTTTAAATACATAAAGATTTGATATTTTAACGTTATTGATAGTACCATCTCTTTTTATAAGTGCAGCTTGTTGATTTTTTCTTATAATTCCTCTTTCAATTTTACCTATAGCAATTTTACCTACATATTCATTAGAATCCAATGTTGTAACTAACATTTGAAATGGTTCATCTAAATATCCTGAAGGAGCCTGTACTTTTTTAATAATAGTATCAAATAATGGCTCCATACTATTACTTTCATCATTTAATTCATTCTTTGCTATACCATCTTTAGCAGAACAATATACTATAGGAAAGTCAAGTTGTTCATCATTAGCACCTAATTCAATAAAAAGGTCAAACACTTCATCTATAACTTCATTTGGTCTTGCATCTTGTCTATCTATTTTATTAATAACAACTATAGGTTTTAAATTTAATTCTAAAGCTTTTTTAAGGACAAATTTAGTTTGAGGCATAGGTCCTTCAAAAGAATCTACAACTAATAAAACACTGTCAACCATTTTTAAAACTCTTTCAACTTCTCCACCAAAATCTGCATGCCCAGGGGTATCAACAATATTAATTTTAATACCATTATGCTCAACCGAAGTATTCTTAGAAAGTATAGTTATTCCTCTTTCCCTTTCTAAATCATTTGAATCCATAACTCTTTCTTGAATTTTTTCATTTTCCCTAAAAATATTACTTTGTTTTAACATAGCATCAACTAAAGTAGTTTTACCATGATCAACATGGGCTATTATAGCAATATTTCTTATATCATCTCTTGTAAATAATTCCATGTAAATTCCTCCATATCTTGCATAAAAAAATAAACTTCAATATGTGCAATAAATTTAATCAAATAAAAATTGGATACTATATAGTACCCAATTTTATTTAACATAATTTATTCTAATATTAACATTATAAAAAGTCAACTTAACATTAAAATAAATAATTATAAATTATATTTCCATTATTATAGGTAGAATCATAGGTTTTCGTTTTGTTTTTTCATATAAGAAAATTCTTAAAGCTTCCCTAATATTAGATTTTATAGTTGCCCATTCAGTTATATGTTTTTCTTCACATTCTTTCAAAGCATCCTTTACAATTAATCTTGCTTCTTCCATTAAATCTTCGGATTCTCTTACATATACAAATCCACGAGATATAATATCTGGTCCAGCTATTACACTACCTGTCTCTTTTTCAATAGTAACAACTACAGTTAATATACCATCTTGTGATAAATGTTTCCTATCTCTTAGTACTATATTTCCTACATCTCCTACCCCTAATCCATCTACAAATACTTGTCCTGATATAACAGTTCCATTCTTTTTTATAGAATCTCTTGTAACTTCTATTATATCTCCATTATCTGAAATTACTATATTTTCTTTTGCTAGTCCCAATTTCATTGCTAGTTCTGCATGTTGCTTTAAATGTCTATATTCGCCATGAACTGGTATAAAAAATTTAGGTTTAACTAATATATGCATTAATTTTAGTTCTTCTTGACAAGCATGGCCTGAAACATGAACATCTGCCAAAGCCTCATAAATTACTTCTGCTCCTTTTTTAAATAATTGATTTATAACTCTAGAAACTAATTTTTCATTTCCAGGTATAGGTGTGGCAGATATAATTACTGTATCTCCTGGAACAATATTTACTTTTTTATGTTCAGATGCTGCCATTCTTGAAAGAGCTGACATAGGCTCACCTTGGCTTCCAGTAGTTATAATTACTATCTGATTATCATTATATCTATTTATATTATCTATGCTTATTAATACTTCTTTTTCCATATTTATATATCCTAATTCCGCTGCAACTGCCACAATATTTTCCATACTTCTGCCTGATACTGCAACTTTTCTTCCATATTTACTTGCTGCAGTTACAATTTGTTGAATTCTATGAATATTAGATGCAAAAGTAGCAACAATTATTCTTCCTTTTGCATCAGAAAATATATTTTCAAAAGTTTCTCCTACTGTACTTTCAGACATAGTATATCCAGGTCTTTCTACATTAGTACTATCTGCAAGCATAGCAATTACACCTTTTTTGCCAAGCTCTGCAAATCTTGGTAAATCAGCTACTTCTCCATCAATTGGAGTATAATCTATTTTAAAGTCCCCAGTATGAAGTATAACCCCTAATGGTGTATGAATTGCTATAGCAACTGAATCAGCAATACTGTGACTTGTTTTTATAAATTCAACTGAAACACTTTCAAGTTTAATTATATCTTTAGCAGCAACCCGTATAAGTTTAACTGTACTTAACAAACCATGTTCTTTTAATTTTGATTCTACAATTCCAAGAGTAAGTTTTGTACCATAAACAGGAACATTTAATTGCTTAAGAACATAAGGTAATGCTCCTATATGATCTTCATGTCCATGAGTTAAAAAAATTCCTCTTACCTTGTCAATATTTTTTATAAGATAACTTATATCAGGTATTACAACATCTATCCCAAACATATCTTCATCTGGAAATCTTAATCCACAGTCTATTATTAATATATCATTTTTATATTCAATAACCGTTAAATTTTTTCCTATTTCATTTACCCCTCCTAGAGGTATTATTCGTATTTTTTCTTTTTCTTTTTTCATGTCTACCCTCCTTTAAATAATTAAAATATATTTATTCTTTATTACATTCTTTGCAAAGTCCATAAAATTTTACACTATGATTTTTTATTTTAAAATCATATTTAATTTCTATTTCGTGCTCTAATCCTTCAAGTAAATCTCCCTCTACTTCAATAACTTTGCCGCAATTGCTACATATTAAATGATGATGTTGATGATTTTCACTTTCATGTATTAATTCATATCTATAGCAGCCATCATTTAAATCTAATTTACTAATAATCCCAAGTTCTTCTAAAAGTTGAACGGTTCTATATACAGTAGCAAGACCAATTTCAGGACACTCTTTTTTTACTAAATTATACAATTCTTCTGTTGTTAAATGGCTACCTTCATTTTTAATTATAATATCAACAATTGCTCTTCTTTGAGGAGTTAACTTGTATCCCTTTTCTTTTAAATTATTTTTAAGTTTCTCAACTCCATCTGGAGATAGCTTTGACATTATAATACCTCATTTCTATTAATTAACTTAAATCTTCATCAGAAAAAATTAATTCATATGCTTCTGCCACCATATTAAACTCATCTTCATCATCAATTGTAACCAATACATCCTGACCAGTTTTATCTTTTTCTATTTTAAGCGCAATGGCATCTTCTTCTTCTCCATCAGAAGGTATAACAATTACATATTCATTTCCCTCAATATCTAATTTTGTTATAACATCAAATTGTCTTTCTTTACCTTCTTCATCGATAAGCATAATTGTGTTAATATCATTATCCATGATTTCACTTCTCCTTTGTAAATATTTTATTTAGATAAGCTGTCTAAATAACCTTGAAGTATATAAGTAGCAGCTATTTTATCTACTATTTTTTTTCTTTTAGCTCTAGATAAATCTGCTTCTAGCATAGCACGATGAGCTGCAACAGTTGTAAGTCTTTCATCCCATAGCTTTATAGGAATATTTATATTAAGTTTTATATATTCGCAAAAACTTATAACCTTTTCTCCTTGAGGTCCTATAGTACCGTTCATATTTTTAGGAAGTCCTACAACTATACTTTCAACTTCATATTCATTGCATATTTCTTTAATTTCTTCTATATCTTTTTTTTTAGAAGTTCTAATTATAGTTTTAATACCTTGAGCGGTAAATCCTAAAGGATCACTAACCGCAACACCTATAGTTTTATCACCAACATCTAATCCTAGCACTCTCATACATATTCTCCTTATGTAACAATTGCATAATAAAAAATTTATATATAAATTTTAAAATAAAAATGCCCGGTAAGGGCATTTTTATTTTATTCCTAGATAAGCTTTTAATACTTCCTCAAGAATTTCATCTCTCTCTAGTTTCCTTACTAATGCTCTAGCACCGTTGTAATTAGTTATATAAGTAGGGTCACCAGAAATTAAATAACCCACCAATTGATTTATAGGGTTATATCCCTTTTCAATTAAAGCATCATATACTTCATTTAAAATTTCTTTAGTTAAAGCTTTTTTATCCTTTTGAAAATCAAATTGAATGGTATTATCAATGTTGTTCCCCATTACGCTCTCACCCCTCTTTTTATCATCTTTAAAATGATATAAGGTACATGTTAATTATATTATAAACTACTTTTTACAAAAAGTACACTATTGTACCATAGTTTCTATAATCTTTCCAGTTTTTGAAATAGCCTCATCTAATTTCTGTGGTAATTTCCCTCCTGCTTGTGCCATATCTGGTCTTCCGCCTCCATTACCTCCTGTTATACTAGCTACTTCTTTTATAATTTTCCCGCAATGAACTCCCTGACTTATAGCACCTTTAGTAGCCATTGCTACAAATTGAACTTTGTCTCCACAATTACTTCCAAGAACAACTACACCTTCAGTTATTTTATTTCTTATTTTATCAGCTAGATTCCTAAGCGTATTTCCATCAATATCCTTAAGAGAATAAGCCACAAATTTTATTCCTTTAATTTCTTTTATATTATTTAATATTTCTTCTTCTATAGAATTCATAAGTTTTTTCTTTAATTCTATTATTTCCTTATCTTTTTCTTTTAATTCAGATATTTCTGATTGCAATTTTTTTACAATATCTTTCTCGGAACATTTTAATATTGATGCAATATTTTTTAATAGTGTATTTCTTTCATTAATTAAATTTAATGCATTAAATCCTGTAACAGCCTCTATTCTTCTTATTCCTGCAGCTACTCCAGTTTCAGAAATAATTTTAAATAAACCTATTTCTCCAGAATTTCCAACATGAGTTCCTCCACACAATTCTTTACTAAAATCACCTACAGATACTACTCTTACATCATCTTTATATTTATCATCAAACAAAGCTACAGCACCACTTTTTTTGGCTTCCTCTAAAGTCATTATTTCTGTATCTACTTTATAGGCTTTCATAATGTTTTCATTAACTAGTGTTTCTACTTTATACAATTCTTCTTCGCTCATTGGTCCAAAATGAGTAAAATCAAATCTTAATCTAATATCATCAACATACGAACCCGCTTGATTTACATGATTACCTAATACTCGTCTTAAAGCTTCATGAAGTATATGAGTTGCTGTATGGTTTTTCCTAATACAATTCCTTCTATCTTCAAATACTTCTAATGTTACTTTTGAATTTAATATGATACTTCCATCTAATACATTAATAAAATGAAGAATTTTCCCAGAAATATTTTTTTTACAATCTATAACCTCAGCTTTAAAGTTGTTAGCTAATATTATTCCTTTATCTCCAACTTGCCCGCCCATTTCAGCATAAAAAGGGGTTTCTTCTGTAATTATAATAGCTTTATCCCCTTGATTTAATTTTTCTACAAATTCTTCATTTTTTATTAATAATCTTACTGTAGAATCACATCTAAGCGTATTATAACCAACAAAATTAGTATTTAAATCTATAGGTATTTTATTTAAAATGTTATCTTCAGCACCCATATAATTTGATTCTTCTCTAGCTTCTCTTGCTCTTATTCTTTGATTTTCCATTTCAATATTAAAACTCTCTAAATCTACAGACATATTTTTTTCTTCTAATATTTCTAATGTAAGTTCTAAAGGAAATCCATATGTATCATAAAGCTTAAATGCTTTATCACCTGAAAGCATTTTTATCCCTTTGCTTTCAAGCTCTTGAGCATAATTTTTTAATATTTCTATTCCACTATCTATAGTTTTTTCAAATCTCTCCTCTTCAAGTTTTATTACTTTTTTTATGTATTCTCTCTTTTCTTCAAGTTCTGGATATGCACACTTTGATACATCTATTACTATATCACATAGGTTATATAAAAATATGTTATTAATTCCTAGTAATTTACCATGCCTTGAAGCTCTTCTTAAAATTCTTCTAAGTACATATCCTCTACCTTCATTTGAAGGTAGAACTCCATCACTAACCATAAAAGTTATACTTCTAACATGATCGGTGATTATTCTTATAGAGATATCTTTTTTTCTATCTTCACCATATTCAGTACCTGATAATTTACATACTTCATTTAATATACTTTTTATTGTATCTATTTCAAATATACTGTTAACTCCTTGCATAATTGTTGCAATTCTTTCAAGTCCCATACCAGTGTCTATATTAGGATTAGGTAATTTATTATATACTCCATTTTCATCTTTGTCAAATTGAGTAAATACTAAATTCCAAAATTCTACTACTCTATCTTCTTCTCCAGCTTTAATAAATTCTTCAGCTGTTTTTATCCTACCTAAATCAGATCTTCTATCAAAATGAATTTCTGAACTTGGTCCACAAGGCCCTTGCCCAATTTCCCAAAAGTTATCTTCTTTACCTAATCTAAAAATCCTTAAGGGATCTATATCTGTTTTGGTAGTCCAAATTTCGTACGCTTCATCATCTTCTAAATAAATAGTAACATAAAGTGTATCCTTGGGAATTTCTAGTACTTTAGTTACATACTCCCAAGCCCATGGTATAATCTCAGATTTAAAATAATCTCCAAAAGAAAAATTCCCTAACATCTCAAAAAAAGTTCCATGTCTAGATGTTTTACCTACATTTTCTATATCTCCTGTTCTAATACACTTTTGACATGTTGTTATTCTCTTACTTGGAGGCACTTGAAGTCCTGTAAAATATGGTTTTAAAGGTGCCATACCAGCATTTATTAAAAGTAAACTTTTATCATTTTCAGGTATAAGTGAAAAGCTTGGAAGTCTCAAATGTCCTTTGCTTTCAAAAAATTTTAAATATGACTCTCTTATTTCATTTAAACCCATCTTTTTCATGCTAATTCCTCCGTATTATCCTTTTTATTATTATCAAATAAAAAAACTTTCAATTCCCATAAGGGACGAAAGTTATCCGTGGTACCACCCTAATTATACAATTATGAAAATATAAAATATCATAATTGTATCACTTGTAAAAATATAGCTCCAGGACTGCTTCAAAATATCTGTTAAGAAGTTTACACCGACCACTTCCTCTCTAAATAACTAGATATAATTACTCCTTCCTTTCATAGCCAAATATATAATTTATAAAAATTATAAGTTAAAATATTTTAGATGTCAATAATAAGTATAAATTTTAGAAATTTGTCTTTAAAACAAATAATAATTTAAATCTTCATAAAGTATTTTTATAATAACTCCAAGAGGAACAGCTAATACCATTCCTATCATTCCACCTATTTTTCCACCAACTATTATTAAAATAATAACAGCTAAAGGATGCATACTTACGCTATCACCTGTTATTTTAGGGGATATAATATCTCCTTCTAATTGTTGTATAGCATAAAGAGCTATTGCTGTCCATACAGCACTTTTAGTAGAAGATAAAAAAGCTATTAATACAGCAGGTACTGCTCCAAATAAAGGTCCGAAATAAGGTATAATATTAAAAAAAGCATTTAAAAGTGATAATATAATTGGAAAATCAACTTTTAATATTAATAATACAATGAAAGTTAATATTCCTATAATGCCACATAAAATAAATTGACTTATAATATATCTACCTAATATTTTATCTATATCTTCGAATGTTTTTTTTACTATGTTTCTCCATTTAGGTGGAAACAAAATAAAAAATTTATTAGATATAATTTCACTATCTACTAAAAAATAATATACTACTATAGGAACAACAGCTAGAGATAATATATTTTCTCCTATTTTTAAAGTTCCATTAAACATTTTATTAAAAATATCTATAACTATTTTATTAATATTTGAATATATTGTATCTAATATAGCATATATAGTTTTGTTATTACTCAATAGCTTTAATTTTTCATAAAAGTTACCTATAAAAATTTTTATTTGTGAAAATGCAAAACTCATATTTAAACTTTCTTTAAAAATTGATGGTATTAATATAATAAATGTACCTAAGATAAAAATAACAAACATAAATAGTATTAAAACAACCGAGATTTTTTTACTAATACCTCTATGAGTTAATATTTGGGTTAATGGACGAAGGCAGTAAGATATTATAAATGATACAAAAACTAAATAATAAACTTCTTTTATGACAGAACTTTTTAGTGATATATATAATATAACGAAAAATATTATGTATATTATAATAGATTTATATATTTTTTTCATGACTTTCAACTTCCATAAATAATTTATGTGGAATACTTATAAAATCAACTTTATTATAATCTTTATAATTTAATATATATTTTTCTCCTAATATAACACTATTAATTAATAATATTTTTTTCCCTATCATAAAATTTTTTAATATTCCTAAAGATACTATTATTCCTTTTATTTTAAATGTAAATTCATGAAATAGGAGATCTTCCACAATTCCAATAATATCTCCATATTTATTTTTAACGTCCATATTTTTAATACTTGAAAATGTTAAAAACTCATCTTTACTCCACCCATTTATAACCATAGCTTTATTAAATGAAATAATGTTTGGTTTTAATATAATTCTATTGCCTAGGAACAGATTATACGGTGAAATAACAAATCCTTTTACTTCTCCTTTATTAAAATCTATTATTATATCTTTTATAAAACCTATTTTTTTACCTTTTATGTCTATTACATCCATTAAAATAAAATCCTTCACTCTAAACATAACATACCCTCAGACTAAATTTATATTTAATTTAGAACTAAACATTGATTTACTATTTTAATATTTTTACCAAAAAACAAAAAAATATAACTCTTTTAAAAGAGTTATATTTTTTAATTATTCTCCATGAACTTGGTCATGAATATCATCATGTTCTTTATAATCCCATAATTCTAATCCTTTTTTAGCTCTATAATCATTTATTGCTTTATGAATAGCTTCTTCTGCAAGAACAGAACAATGCATCTTAACTGGTGGAAGTCCATCAAGAGCTTCTGCTACTGCTTTATTTGTAAGTTTCCAAGCCTCATCAATTGTTTTGCCTTTAATAAGTTCAGTAGCCATACTAGATGAAGCTATAGCTGAACCACAACCAAATGTTTTAAATTTAGCATCAACTACTATATCATTTTCTATTTTAAGATATACTTTCATTATATCTCCGCATTTTGCATTTCCTACTTCTCCTACCCCGTCTGCATTAGGTATTTCTCCTACATTTCTAGGATTCATAAAGTGATCCATAACTTTCTCGCTATACATATTATAGTTCCCCTTTCTTTATAAAGTCGTCCCAAAGTGGTGACATATCTCTAAGCCTTTTAACTACATTATTAACAGTTTTAATTACATATTGTACTTCTTCTTCAGTATTAGAATCACCTAAACTAAGCCTTAAAGAGCCATGTGCAATTTCATGTGGAAGTCCAATTGCAAGAAGAACATGAGATGGATCCAATGAACCTGAAGTACATGCACTGCCACTTGAAGCACATATTCCCATACTATCTAAAAGCAGAAGGATTGCTTCACCTTCTATAAATCTAAAACAAACATTCACATTACCTGGAAGTCTATTTTCATTTATTGGACCATTTAATCTCGTATATGGAATTTTTAAAAGCCCTTCTATAAGCATATCCCTTAATTTTGAAAGTTTTTTATTATGTTCTTCCATATTTGAAATTGCAATTTCTATAGCTTTCCCAAGTCCAACAATTCCAGGTACATTTTCTGTACCTGCTCTTTTTCCTCTTTCTTGAGCTCCTCCGTGTATTAAATTGTCTATTTTTATTCCTCTTCTTATATATAATGCTCCTACACCTTTAGGCCCATATATTTTATGAGCTGCCATAGACAATAGATCAATATTCATGTCTTTAACATCTACAGGAACATTTCCAATTGCTTGAACAGCGTCTGTATGAAATATTACTTTTTTATCTCTGCAAATTTTACCTATTTCTTTTATAGGTTGTATAGTACCTATTTCATTATTTGCAAACATTATTGAAACTAAAACAGTTTTATCTGTAATTGAATTTTTTAATTGTTCTAAATTTACAAAACCATATTCATCAACATCAAGATATGTAATTTCAAAACCTTGTTTTTCTAAATATTCACAAGTATGTAATATTGCATGATGCTCTATCTTGGTAGTTATAATATGATTACCTTTATTTTTGTTAGCTAAAGCAACACCTTTTAACGCCCAGTTATCTGCTTCTGAACCTCCACCTGTAAAATATATTTCATTACTTTCTCCATTAATTGCCTTAGCAACCCTATCTCTTGCTAAATCAATAGCTTTTTTAGTATCTCTTGATAAAGAATATATTGATGATGGGTTCCCATAATGTTCTGAAAAATAAGGCATCATTTCTTCTAAAACTTCTTTTTTTACATAAGTAGTAGCTGCATAATCCATATAAATAGGTTTATTCATTTTTCTCCACTCCTTCACTATTTGAAGCATTAATACTATTGTAATCATCTAATATATCTTGAAGTGTTGTAGTTTTTGTTACACTATCAAAACTATTTTTTAATTTTGCCCATAAAAGCCTAGTAGCACAACAATCTACATTATTGCAATCATTCTTTTCTAAACATGAAGATATTTCAATAGGTCCTTCTAAAACCTCCATAATATCATATATTGTAATATCTTTTGGTGCTTTATTTAACACATAACCACCTTGAGCGCCTCTAACACTTTTTATTAAATTTGCTTTTCTTAAAGAAGAAAATAATTGTTCCAAATAATATTCTGATATTTTTTGCCTTTCAGATATACTTTTTATTGATACAGGTTCGCCGCCATAGTGAATAGCTAAATCTACCATAGCTTTTACACCATATCTTCCTTTTGTAGAAAGTTTCATTAAATCACTCCTTTTAATTTGAGTGTTTTACTATGGATTCAAATTTATAATAGCAAATCCGAGTAATGCTGTCAACTATATTGAACATAAAAATATCAAAGTAACTTAAAATTAATTTATAAAATTATCTATTATAATTTTACTTACAATAAATCAATCAAAATACTATCTCTTTTAAGCTATTATCATTAAATACTATCTATTAATTTTACTTACTTTAAAAAACTGCTTCTTTTGAAGCAGTTTCCATTTCCTGGGTAATATTTAATTTATTTTTTATAATTATCTCACAAAAATTTTTTATTAAATATTGATCACTATATATAATAGAAATTTAGAGCCACTATAAATGGTATAGTGGAAATTAATTTAGAGCTTATTGTTACATAATCTTTTTATAAAAATTAAAATTATATTAAATTTTTAAATTTGATTATCACATCTAAAAATTAATTTCTTATTAATAAATAGGAAATTTACGGCAAATTTCATCCACTTTTTCTTGTACCATAGGTATTTCATTTTCTCTTCCTTCAATTATTCTATTAATTAAATATGCAATTTCTTTCATTTCTTCTTCTTTAAATCCTCTAGTAGTTACTGCTGCAGTACCTATTCTGATACCACTTGTTATAAATGGACTTTGAGTTTCAAAAGGTATAGTGTTTTTATTTACGGTTATTCTTGCTTTATCAAGAAGTTTTTCTGCATCTTTACCATTTATTCCTTTATTAGTTAAATCTACTAATAACAAATGATTATCAGTACCTCCTGATACTAGCCTAAATCCATATTTGATTAGTTCTTCAGAAAGTACTTTTGCATTTTTTACAACTTGATTTATATATTCTTTAAACTCATATTTAGAAGCTTCCTCAAAGCATACTGCTTTTGCAGCAATAATATGCATAAGTGGTCCTCCCTGCATTCCTGGGAAAATCGATTTATCAATATCTTTTGCATATTTTTCTTTGCAAAGAATAGCCCCACCTCTAGGACCTCTGAGGGTTTTATGAGTTGTTGTTGTAACAAAATCTGCATAAGGAACAGGTGAAGGATGGACTCCTGCTGCTACAAGACCTGCTATATGAGCCATATCTACCATCAAAAATGCTCCTACTTCATCACTTATCTCTTTGAATTTTTTAAAATCTATAATTCTAGGATAAGCACTTGCTCCTGCGACAATCATTTTAGGTCTATATTTTATAGCTAAATTTCTAACTTCTTCATAATCAATTTCTTCTGTGATTTTATTTACTCCATAAGATACAAAATTAAAAATTTTACCTGAAAAATTTACTGGGCTACCATGAGTTAAATGTCCTCCATGACTTAAATTCATACCAAGTACTGTGTCACCAGGTTTTAACATAGCAAAATAAACAGCCATATTTGCTTGTGAACCTGAATGAGCTTGAACATTAGCGTGTTCTGCATTAAAAAGTTTTTTCATTCTTTCTCTTGCTAGATTTTCTACTTTATCTACAATTTCACATCCGCCATAATATCTTTTCCCTGGATAGCCTTCTGCATATTTATTAGTTAGCTGTGAACCCATTGCTTCCATTACAGCTTTACTGGTAAAATTTTCAGAAGCTATAAGTTCTATGTTGTTTTCTTGTCTTTTAGTTTCATTTTCAATAAGATTAAAAATTTCTTTATCGACTTTTTTTATATTGTCAAAATTCATATATTTCACTCTCCTATACTAATATTTTATATATGAAATTTATAAAATTTATTATAACATTAATCAATAATAACAGACAAGTTATTATCTAAAATTCTTCATTTAATATATTAATCTGAATATTCTTTATATTTTATGACATTATAAATCAATTTCATATATAAAATTGATTTATATATTTCATAATTTGAAAAATTTATAAAAATACAATTTTTAAATAAATAGTTTTTCATTTTATAAATATTTTATTTTAAAGTTTAATACAATTCTATAAAATAATAATATTTTCTGCTAATAAACATACTTATAATAACTATTAATAACTATTAATAACTATTATTTAATAATTATACTTAGATTTAATGTTAAACATTTATAAATAAGATTTAATTTTAATTGATTATTAATCAAAAAAATATGTTATAATTTATTTGTTATTTTTGCAAATTAAAAGGAGGGTTATATGAATATTTATAAAATAATAAGTGTAGCCTCTGAAGCTGGTAAAATAATACTTGAAAGTGGTGGAGAAACCTATAGAGTTGAAGAAACAATAATTAGAATTTGTGATGCTTACGGTCTTATTTGTTCTGAAAGTTTTGTTATGCCTACTGGAATAATAATATCTGCTCAAGATAGAGATGGTAAAATTATATCTCTTGTAAAAAGAATAAAAAATAGAACTGTAGATTTAGAAAAAATATCTAGAGTTAATGATCTTTCAAGAAATATAAAATCCAAAAATCTTTCATTAGAATTTGTTGAAAAGGAACTTAAAATTATTTCAGAAACTCCTCGATTTAATTTTAAAACAACTTTATTTTTTTCAGGTATAGCAGCTTCTTTTTTTACTTTACTTTTTGGAGGAAATATATATGATTTTATAATTTCATTTTTTATCGGAATAATTATTAAATATATTTCATTATTATTAAGCAGTATTAATATAAATCAATTTTTTATAAACGTTTTAGGTGGAGCTATAGCTGCATTTTTAGCTTTAGTTTCTGTTAAATTAAATTTTGCTCAAAATTTAGATACCATAATCATCGGTTCAATAATGCTTTTAGTTCCTGGTCTTGCAATTACAAATGCAATAAGAGACACTATAGCAGGTGATTTAGTTGCTGGACTTTCTCGCGGAGCTGAGGCTTTTTTGGTTGCTATAGCCATAGCTGTAGGTTCAGGAATTTCTATTAAACTATGGTCTGACTATTTTGGTATTATTATCGGAGGGATTTTATAATTATGATAATAAAATCAATTTATGCATTTCTTGCTTCTTTAGGATTTGGAGTATTATTTAATATAAAAGGCAAAAATTTATTTTTTGCTTCATTAGGCGGGGGAATAACATGGGGTATATATTTAGTTGTTTTTAAATATTATAAATTTGATTTGTTTTCCCTTTTTATTGCTTCATTATTTGCAGGAATATATTCTGAAATTTTTGCTCGTATTTTAAAGACTCCTGTTACAACTTTTTCTATATGTTCTATAATAACACTAGTACCTGGTAGAGGTATGTATTATACTATGTTAGAATCAGTTCAGGGTAATATAAATAATTTCCTAAGCACTGGACTTAACACTTTATCAAGTGCTGGTGCTATAGCTGTTGGTATATTATTAGCATCCTCTGTTACTAAAGTCATAACTTTTATATTAAAAGCAAATAAAATTTCTAGCAATCGCTAGAAATTTTATTTTATAAACATTAATAAGGCTTTCATTAATTCATCTACTTTATCTTTATTTTCATCTTCTTCACTTAAAATGCAACATTTTGCATAATTTTCTAAAATCATACCTCCAACTTTATTTATCGCTGAACGTATTGCAGCTATTTGTATAAGAATATCTTTGCAATTAGCATCATTTTCAATCATTTTTTCTATACCTTTTACCTGTCCTTCTATTCTTCTTAATCTATTTTGCATATCTTTTTTTATATCCATTAATATTCCCCTCCAACTAGAAATTAAATTTAAAATATAACTGTGCTTATAAAAAAGCACAGTTATATTTTAAATTATTCTTTTATCAAAATTCCAAGTTCATCAAGTTGTTTTTTATCAACTATATTAGGAGCTTCTGTCATTGGATCAAAAGCATTTTGATTTTTAGGGAACGCAATAACATCTTTAATATTATCAGTTCCGCTTAAAAACATAATAAGTCTATCAAATCCAAAAGCTAATCCACCGTGTGGTGGTGGTCCATATTTAAATGCTTCTAATAAAAATCCAAATCTTTCCCAAGCCTTTTCTTTAGTAAATCCAAGTAAATTAAATATCTTTTCTTGTAAATTTGTATCATGTATTCTTATACTTCCTCCACCAAGTTCTTCTCCATTTAAAACTATATCATAAGCTTTAGCCCTTACTTTAAGAGGATCAGTATCTAAATATTTTATATCTTCATCCATAGGTGAAGTAAAAGGATGATGTTCAGCTACATATCTTTCTTCCTCTTCGTCATATGAAAACAAAGGAAACTCAGTAATCCATACAAAATTAAACTCATTATTATCTTTTAATATATCTAATTTTTTAGCTAGTTCTAATCTCAATGCTCCTAAAGCTTGAAGAACTATTTTATTTTTATCTGAAACAATTAAAACTAAGTCTCCTTCTTTAGCACTTGTTTTTTCTAATATGAATTTTATTTCTTCTTCTTTTAAAAATTTTGAAATTGGAGATTTTATTCCATCTTCTTTCCAAGCAATCCAAGTTAATCCTTTTGCTTTATATCCTTTAACAAATTCTGAAAGCTTATCTAAATCTTTTCTTCCCATATTTGCACAATTATCAACTTTTATAGCTCTAACACTTCCTCCATTTCCAATAACTTCAGTAAATACCTTAAAATCACTTTTTCTTACTTCATTACTTATATCTATTATTTCCATTCCAAATCTAAGATCAGGTTTATCTGTTCCATATTTTTCCATTGCAGTTTTATATGGCATCCTTTTAATAGGAGTTTCTACTTCAATATTTAGTATTTCTTTAAATACTTTTTTAATAAGTCCTTCGTTTAAAGCTATGACATCATCTTCTTCTACAAAACTCATTTCAATATCAACTTGAGTAAATTCAGGCTGCCTATTAGCTCTTAAATCCTCATCTCTAAAACACTTTGTTATTTGAAAATATTTATCAAATCCAGATACCATTAATAACTGTTTAAAAAGTTGAGGAGATTGAGGTAATGCATAAAACATCCCATTATAGTTTCTACTAGGTACAAGATAATCTCTAGCACCTTCAGGAGTACTTTTTGTAAGTATAGGTGTTTCAATTTCTAAAAAGCCATTTTCATCTAAATAATCTCTAATTAATTTAGCAGCTTTATGTCTTATCTTAAAAATATTTTGCATGTCAGGTCTTCTAAGATCTAAATACCTATATTTCATCCTAATGTTTTCTGATGCATCTAAATTTTCTTTTATATATATAGGTGGAGTTTCTGATTCAGATAAAATTTTTATATTTTTACCTTTTAACTCTATCATGCCAGTAGGTAAATTAGGGTTTGGGGATTCTCTTTTAACTATTTCACCAGTAACAGCTATACAATATTCAGACTTTAATTCATCTGCTTTTATAAAAGCATTATTATCTATAGTATCACCAAATACAACTTGTAAAATTCCACTTCTGTCCCTTAAATCTACAAAAATTAATCCTCCTAAATTCCTTTTTCTTTGTACCCATCCCATAACTGTAACTGTTTGCCCAACATTGTTTTCTTTAAGTTCTCCGCACATTATCGTTCTTTTCAATCCTAAAAGTGCTTCTCCCATTTTCATTCCTCCTCGTATAATAAGCTTATAGTCAGTTAAATGACTGATAAATATAAATTATTTAATTATATAAACTTTTTAACAAATTAATTTTTTTGTTTATCATTTCATCAATTCTATTAATATATTCATTTACATCTTTTATATTAGCAAACCTTTCTATTCTATTTTCATCTAAAAATACAATTTTAGAAACTGCATCTGCTCCAAATGCTATTATACTTTGTTTTTCTTCAATCATTTGTATATTATATATACTTTCTTTTCTCTGCTTTGCATATCCTATATTTTCCATGTTGCCGAACATGTTCTTTTGTCTATACATATAATATGGTTTCATGTTTAAATCATTTGCTAATAATACTGTTTCTTCATACATATCATTTATTTCTTTTTGACTTAATTCTTCTAGTTTATTTTTATTAATTAAATTTTCATGTAATTTAGATGCTCTTTTAATAGATAACCCATGAACTGTTATACTATCTGGATTAAGTTCTTTAATTTTTTTACAAGTTTTATTAATATGTTCTAACTTTTCTCCCATAAGCCCAACTATAATATCCATATTTATATTAGAAAATCCTAACTCCCTAGCTAAATTAAATTTATCAACAACATCCAAAGAAGTATGATTTCTTCCTATTTTTTTCAAAGTGTCATCATTCATAGTTTGAGGATTTATACTTATTCTGTCTACCTCAAACTTTTTCATAGTTTTAAGCTTATTTTCTGTAATGCTATCCGGTCTACCGCATTCAACTGTAAATTCCTGAATATCCATTTTATTTATTAAATTATCATATATAAATTCCATTATATCATAAAACTCGTAATCATTTATGGAAGTAGGAGTTCCTCCACCAAAATATACACACTGAATTTTTAAATTTTTTTCTTTTATAAAATTTATAATAGTAGATATCTCCTTTTTCAACGCAACTAAATATGGATTAACCAATTTGTTGCATCTTGATATAGGGTTAGAAGTAAATGAACAGTATAAACATCGTGTGGGACAAAATGGCATACCTATGTATATACTTATAGTATTAGAATCTTTATTAATAAATTTTTCTTCAGATTTCGCAATATCTATACATAATTTAGCTTTATTTAATTTTGTATTATAATGTTCTTTATAGTATTTTATTATTTCTTCTTCGGTTTTACCATTTTGAATTAAACTTAAAGCAATTTTACTAGGTCTAATTCCAATTAATGTTCCCCATGGAAATTCTTTGTTTGTTGCATTTTTTAAAAAAGAAAATAATGCTAAATTTATAGATTCTTTAGAAGTTAATTTATAATCCTTTATAAATTCAAATTTATTATTATAAGAACTTATAATTATTTTTTTATCATCAATTATAATATTTATATCTCCTTCTTCATCTACAAATACAATATTTTCTAAAGTATAGTACAAATTAATAATTTGAAATACTTCATATCTAAATTTCATATCATTTAAATATACTTTTATCATAATTACTCCTAAATTTTTTATATTATAAATTTAAAATACTATATAAAAGGATTATTTTCTTTTTCATATTTTATATTAGTTTGAGCACCGTGACCTGGAAATACAATAAAATTATCATTTAGAGTAAATAATTTATTTTTTATACTTTTTATAAGTACATCGAAATTACCACCGCTTAAATCAGTTCTCCCAATTGAACGCAAAAATAAAGTATCTCCAGTAAATAATTTATCATCAACTTTATAACACACTCCTCCAGGGCTATGACCTGGAGTTTCTATACATTCTATAGATAAATTCCCTAAATTAAAAACTTTCCCATCTTCAACATCCATATTAAATGTTACATCTTTGCCTTTAAATTTTAAAGGTCCGAACATAAATTCTCCATTTTGTATAAGTTCTCCATCATTTTTATTTATATAAGCCTTTACACCAAAAGCTTCTTTAAGTTGCCCAACCGCTCCTATATGATCTATATGACCATGGGTTAAAAGAATAAATTTAACTAATACATTTAAAGATTTTATGTATTCTACAAGCTCATCCCCATTCTCTCCAGGATCGATTATTGCACATTCATTTGTAATATCATCAATTAAAATATAACAATTGGCAGCATATATTCCTACTGGTATTCGTTTGACTATCATGATAAGTCACCTCATTAAAATGTTTTTTTACTATCTATTAAAAGTGTAACAGGACCATCATTTTCAATATTTACAATCATTTCAGCTCCAAATATGCCTGTTTCAACCTTTTTTAAAGTCTTTTTACATTCAAATATAAATTCATTATAAAGTTTTTCTGCTTCTTCCCCTCCAAGTGCTCCCATAAAATTAGGTCTTCGTCCTTTTCTACAATCACCATATAATGTAAATTGGGAAACTACAAGTAGTTCCCCTTCTACTTCCAATAAAGATTTATTCATTTTACCATTTTCATCTTCAAAAATTCTCAAATTTAAAATTTTATCTTTTAAATAAACTATATCTTCTATAGTATCTTCTTTTGATATCCCAATTAGCACATTTAGGCCAGCACCAATCTCTCCAACAACTTTACCTTCTACAATAACGCTTGAAGACCTTACTCTTTGAACTACAGCTCTCACTATTTTTCACTCCTATTAAGTTTTAGTTCTATATATTTCCATTACACCATATAGCTTTTTAATTTTTTTCATTAACTCTTTAAGATGTTCTACATCTGAAATTTTTAATTTGATATTTATAATGGCAATATTATTTTTTATTGTTTTAGCGTTAATTGCACATAAATATGTTTTTGTTTCAATTATAAGTTCCATTATTTCTGATAATAAGCCCTCTCTATCTTCAGCTTTTACTTGTATTTCAGTAACATATTCAGATCCCTTTGAGGTTCCCCAACTTACATCAACAATCTTATTTTCAACATTTGCAAGCAATGATTCTATATTTTTACAATCTTTTCTGTGTATAGATACTCCTCTACCCTTAGTTATATATCCTATTATTTCATCTCCAGGTACAGGATTGCAGCACTTTGCAAATCTTACTAAAATATTGCTTATACCTTTAACAACAATTCCTGGATTATTTCCTTTAATTTTTTTAGAATTATCATGGTTTTTTGCAATTGTCTTATTTATTTGTTCATCTAAATTTTTCACATTTTGAATTGTATTTTTATTTCCTTTTAAGTAATTTTCTTTTATCTTACTTACAATACTAGAAGCCGCTATATCTCCAGCTGCTACAGCTGCAAATATATCTTCTAAACTATTCATATTATATTTTTTTAATAATTGATCAATTATATCTCCCTTTGCAATTTCACCAAAATTAAATCCTTGCTTTTTGGTTTCTTTTTCTAAAAGATCTCTTCCTTTTATGATATTTTCTTCTCTTTTTACTTTTTTAAACCAAGCTCTTATCTTACTTTTAGCTTGATTACTTTTGGTTATATTAAGCCAATCAATACTTGGGCCTTTAGCTATAGATGAAGTCAATATTTCAACTATTTCACCTGTTTTAAGCTTATAGTCTAAAGGAACCATCCTACCGTTAACTTTAGCCCCTATACATCTATTACCTATATCTGTATGAATTTTGTAAGCAAAATCTATAGGCGTTGATTCATTTGGTAGATTAATAACTTCGCCTTTAGGCGTAAAAACAAATATTTCATCTGAAAAAAGATCTATTTTAAAACTTTCCATAAACTCTTCTGCATCGGAAGTATCTCTTTGCCATTCTAGTATCTCTCTAAGCCATGAAAGTTTTGAATCAAGATTTCCTTCATTGCTTTCATTGCCTTCTTTATACTTCCAATGAGCTGCTATACCATATTCTGCAGTTTTGTGCATTTCAAAAGTTCTAATTTGTATTTCAAAAGGTTTCCCCTCATGCCCTATAACAGTAGAATGAAGAGATTGATACATATTAGGCTTTGGCATAGCAATATAATCTTTAAATCGCCCTGGAATAGGTTTATACATAGTATGGACTATTCCTAAAGCCGCATAACAGTCTCTAACACTATTGACTAAAATTCTTACTGCTGTCAAATCAAAAATTTGATCAATTGTTTTATTTTTATTAACCATTTTTCTATATATGCTATAAAAATGTTTAGGTCTTCCATCTATATCTGCTTCGATTCCAGCTTTCTCTAAATTTTCTTTTAATTCTTTTGTAATTTTAGAAATATATGCTTCTCTTTCTGCTCTTTTTTCAGAAATTTTTTGTACTAAATCATAATATTCATTAGGATTTGTATATCTAAATGCTAGGTCTTCTAGTTCCCATTTTATCTTAGAAATACCTAATCTATGAGCAAGAGGAGCATAAATGTCAAAAGTTTCTTTAGCTGTCTGCTTTTGCTTTTCTACAGGTCTATATTTTAAAGTCCTCATATTATGAAGCCTATCTGCAAGTTTTATCAAAATAACTCTTACATCTTTAGCCATAGCTAATAACATTTTTCTAACATTGTCAGCTTGTTGCTCTTCTTTAGTTTTAAATTGTATTTTATCTAATTTAGTTACTCCTTCAACTAAATCAGCAACTTCCGAATTAAATTCCTTAACAATGTCTTCATAAGTATAAGGAGTATCTTCTATTACATCATGGAGTAATCCCGCAACAATTGTATTTGTATCTAAACCCATTTCAGCTAATATACAGGCAACTTCTAGAGGATGAATAATATAAGGTTCTCCTGATTCTCTTTTTTGATTTTTATGAGCATCAAAAGCAAAATTATAAGCTTTAGTTACAAATTCTTTATCCACATTATTACAATTATTATCAATTTTATCCATCAACTTGCTAAGCATTTGGGCTACTCTCCTAAAATCAAAGGCTGGTTAATAAAACCAGCCATTATTTTTTATAATAATTATATAATATTGTGTAGAATTTTGCAATTTAAATTTACTTAGTCATAAATTTTATCTTAAGAATATTAAAAATCATATTTTACTAAAGACATAATATCATATCCTTGAAGTTTATCTCTTCCCTTTAACTCTGTTAATTCAATTACAAAATTAATTGATACAACTTCTCCACCAACTTGTTCAATTAATTTTGCTACAGAACTTATAGTTCCTCCAGTAGCAAGTAAATCGTCTACTATAGCTACTCTTTGACCTGGTAATATAGCATCTTTATGGATTTCAAGTTCATCACTTCCATATTCAAGATCATATTTAACTCTTATAGTCTCAAAAGGAAGTTTACCTTTTTTTCTGACTGGTACAAATCCTGCTCCAATTGCATAAGCTACAGGTGCTCCAAATAAAAATCCTCTTGCTTCTGGTCCTACTATTATATCTATGTTTTTGTCTTTTAAATAATTTGCTATTGTATCTATTGTATACTTTAAAGAGTCTTTATTTTGAAGTAAAGTAGTAACATCTTTAAAACTTATACCTTCTTTTGGAAAGTCTTCTATTACTCTAATATTTTCTTTTAAATCCATCTTATTTCCCCCTCAATTTTATATTTATAATAGGTAAAGTAAACTCTAACATCATTTGCTGTTAATCATTATTTTCAAATATAAAATCAAATGTAATACATAATTTTATATTATTAAATAACTTTACTTAATAAAAACACTATTACATTATAATTAATTATTTGTATATATTCAAGTTTTTAAATTTAAATATACTAAAAAACTTCAGAGTATTCTCTGAAGTTTTTTTATTAAGCAACTTTAACTGTTTTTGATTTTTTAGATCTCTTTTTTAATATTACCCAAAATGGAGTTGCTATAAATATTGAAGAATAAGTACCAGATATTACACCAACTAATAAAGGTACAGTGAATTCTCTAACTGACGGAACATAAAAATACAATACAATCAGTGCTATTATAACTGCTAAACCAGTATTTATAGATCTAGCCATAGTTTGTGTCATACTTGCATTTGCAAGAGCAACCGGATCTGATTTCTTTATATATTTTTGATTTTCTCTTATTCTATCAAATACAACTATTGTATCATTTATAGAATATCCTACAATAGTTAACATAGCTGCTATAAATGGTGAATTTACTGGAAGTTTAAACATTGCATAAAATCCCAAAACTACAAGTACATCATGTACCAAAGATAACATAGCTGCAATTCCAAATTTAAATTCAAATCTTATTGCAATATATATAAGCATACCAATTATAGCAATACTTACTGCTATAATAGATTTTTGCCTTAGTTCTTTTCCTACAGAAGCTCCTATTCTTTCTTGAGATATAATTGCTTTATCTTCAAGCTTATATTTTTCTTTTAATTCTTTAAATACTAAATCAACTTGCTCATCAGTTATATCTTTACTTTTAACTTCTAGTTCTACTGTATTTTTACCTTCAACTTTAGAAAAATTAGTTTGAGCATCAGAAACATATTTGCTTAATATATCATCTATTTCTTTTTTATTTTCTTCCTTAGGCATTTCTATCCTAACTATTGTTCCTCCTGCAAAATCCAATCCAAATTGCAATCCGTTTTTCGCAAGAGAAACTAATCCTAATAATATAATAATACCTGATATAGTAAACCAAAGTGTAGTCTTTTCTATAATCTTTAGCATAATACTTTTACCCCCTAGCCTTTACAACAGCAGTATTTCTTATTCCAAATGTACCTATAGTACGTTTATTGAGTATACCCATATTGGCAGCTAATTTTATTAAAAATCTTGATACGGTTATTGCTGTAAACATACTTAAAAGTACTCCTATAATTAATGTTAAAGCAAAACCTTTTACAGTACCAGAGCCTAAATAATAAAGTATTATGCCTGATATTACAGTAGTTATATTAGAGTCTAAAACTGACGTCATAGCCCTATGGAAACCAGCATTTATAACTGAATTTATACTTTTACCAGATTTTAATTCTTCTTTCATTCTTTCAAATATTAAAACATTAGCATCTAAAGCCATACCTGTTGATATTATAAATGCAGCTATTCCTGAAAGTGTAAGTGTAACACCGGTTGATGCATAAATTAAAAGTAAAAGTATCATATATAGAATTAATGCTATACTAGCAATCAACCCTGGAACTCTATAATAAAGTATCATAAATGCAAATATTAAAATTAAAGCAATGGCTCCTGCTTTAATACTTTGTGATAATGCATTTGCTCCTAAAGTAGGTCCTACTACTTTAACTGATTCAGTTTTAATTGTAAGAGGAAGAGCTCCTGATTTTATAATACTTGCTGTAGATTTAGCTTGTGCTAAGTCTTTACTACCTGTTATAACAGCCTTGCCACCTGTTATAACAGATTGAACTGTAGGATTACTTATCATATCTTCGTCCATATATATTGCAATTTGCTTACCAAGGTATTTTTCTGTAGCATCAGCAAATTTTTTAGTACCTGATGATGTTAGTTCTAGTCCTACAATAGGTTGCCCTTGTTCATCTAAATATGCTGTTGCATCTTTTATATCTTCTTTACCAGTAAGAATTACAGTTCCATCTGGAGCTTTAAAAGTTAAATTTCCTGTTTTCCCTATTTCATTAATTACTGCTTGAGTATCAAATCTATCTGGAATATCAATTCTTATTCTTTTATTTCCTTCTTGTTGAACTGACGTTTCACTTACTCCTAAATTATTAACTCTCATAGATAATAATTCGATGGTTCTTGCAACATCTTCTTGTTTTACATTGGGTTCTTGTATCTCCATTAATACAGAAATACCACCTTTTAAATCTAATCCTCTTTTTATTGTTTCAGAAAAAGGTTTAATTCTATAATCACCAATTACTATACCTTTTCCAAAACTATAAGCAAAAAAAGCAATTAAAAAAATAATTACAAAAAATAATGCCGTACTTCTTATTTTAACTTTTCCTTTGTTTTTCATCATTGTCCCCCTCTGCATATTTCATAGGATTAATTATATTACTTTTAGAAAACACTGTCAATTAACGTTTGTATACGTTTAATCAGCTTTATTTTCCATCATCTGAACTTTTAGTGCAATAGCACATTCTATCCTCTTTTTTTGCATTTCGCATCCTAACTCATATGGTATATGTATATCTCCATTAAAATTAAAATTATTCGCTTGACAGCCTCCACTACAATAAAATCTAGCCCAGCAATCTTTACATGTTGGTTTATTATATATGTGAGCTTTTTTAAATTTATCAGATATATTATTGTCTATATTCCCATCAAAAATAGTTCCCATTTTAAAATCTTCATTTCCTACAAATTGATGGCAAGGATATATATCTCCATCTGGAGTTATTGCAACATATTCATGTCCTGCACCACAGCCTGATATTCTTTTATATACACAAGGTCCTCCATTTAAGTCTATATTAAAATGATAAAATTTAAAGCTTTTTCCTTCTTTATGACGCTTTAAAAGCTCTTTATATAATTTATCATATTGTTCAAAAATTGTAGGCAAATCTTCTTTTCTAATAGAAAGTTCATGATTTTCAGGAAGAACAACAGGTTCTACTGAAATCTCTTTAAAACCTAAATCTGCTAAATGCTTTATATCTTCAAAAAAATCTGTATTAGCTCTTGTAAATGTTCCTCTTACATAATATTGTTTTGTTTTATCTCTTTTTTCAACCATTGCTTTTATTTTAGGAAGTATTTTTTCATAGCTTCCAGTACCATCTTTTTTTACCCTAACATTATCATTTACATTTTTTCTTCCATCTATACTTAAAACTATGTTTCCCATTTCTTTATCTATATATTCCATAATTTCATTGTTAAGTAATGTGGCATTAGTTGTCATAGTAAATCTAATTATTTTATTATATATTTTCTCTTGTTCTCTTGCATATTGAACAATTTCTTTAATAGTTTCAAAAGCCATTAAAGGCTCTCCTCCAAAAAGATCAACTTCAATATTTTTTCTAGGTCCTGAATTTTTTATTACAAAATCAATAGCTTTTTTCCCAACTTCAGGTGTCATAATTTTTCTGCACCCTTTATATTCTCCTTCATCAGCAAAACAATATTTACATTTTAAATTACAATCATGTGCTACATTTAAGCAAAGAGCTTTTATAAAAGACTTTGAATTGTCATTTATAGCTATATCTTCATATAAATCTTTTGTATATAAGAGACCTTCTTTTATAAGCTCTTCTAATTCTTCATAAGCTTCTATAATTTCACTTTCAGTATATTTATCTTTATATGTATTTAATAACTCATTTTTACTTTTTAGCTTGTCTTCATCTAGAATATCATAAACTAATTCATCTATTAAATGCACTGTACCAGAATTTACATCTATCATATAACGATTATTGTCTTGTATAAATTTATGAACTAAAGTCAATTTAAACTCCTCCTAAAAATAATTTTTAATAAATATATGTAATATATATTATAACAAATTTAAAGCAGTAACTGTAAGTTACTGCTTAACGTATGTTAATTTTCACAAGCTAAATTGGCAACTGTACAAGAAGTTTTGCATGCTGATTGACAAGAATTAGCACATTCTTTGCACCCTGGCTTTTTTAAGCTTTCTTTAATGTTTGACTTATTTAATGTTACAATATGCTTCATACTAAAATTCCTCCATTTCTAAAGCTTTCCATAGAAATTATATCATAAATTATCATTTAAATAAAGTATTTTATATATTTATTCCCAGCATTCCTGATAATGCTCCTGTTATAACAGCTAATATAATTCTCCATAAATCTTTTAAAACAAATCCAGATTTACCTAAAATAATTGCTGTTATATAAAGTATTACTATATATAAAAATGATACTAATATTCCTACAAGCCATCCTTTGCTATTTATTTTTCTAGTTGAATATATTGAACCATAAATTACGCTTAACATAGTTGTCATCAAAATACACAAAGAAAGTGTACTTTCATTTATGCTTTTATTAGTTTGAATTATTGCCAATATAAAAGCTAGAATTATAGTAATTATACATGATCTAAAAACTCCTTTTCCTATGTATAAATATTTTTTTTTAAATTCATCCAAAAATTGCACCCCCATAATAATAATAAAACAACTCTTTTCTACTATTTATTTATGTAGAAAAGAGTTGTTTTATGATTAATTTTCCTTATTATCTTTTTTTTCTTCTTTTACTTCTTCTTTTGTAGTATTTAACACATGAGAAATACCATTTTTATCAAACTTTATTCTCATTCTGTCTGGTCCAGTTTCTAGTATAACAAATTTATCTTGTATATTTACTAGTTTACCTATTATACCACCTTTAGTCATAACTTCATCATTTACTTTCAAGCTATTTATCATCTCATTATACTTTTTCTTTCTCTTATTTTCTGGTAAAAATATTAGTAAATAAAAAAGAGCAATCATAAGTATAAAAGGCAATAAAGCTCCTATGTAATTTCCCATTTTATATCTCCTTTCATTTATATAAATATTTTTTTAATTTTTTTCATTCCACTCTGATAATTTTTTATTTTTATATTCTTCAAAATAATCACCATCTATAGCCTCTCTTATTTCTTCCATAAGTTTATTATAAAAATATAAATTATGCAATACACAAAGTCTCATAGCAAGCATTTCTTTTGCTTTAAAAAGATGCCTTATATATGCTTTTGAGTAATTTTTACAAGTAGGGCACTGGCATCCTTCATCTATAGGAGTTGAATCCAATTCATATTTTGCATTCATTATATTTATTTTACCATATTTAGTAAACAAATGTCCATGCCTTCCATTACGTGCAGGTAGTACACAATCAAAAAAATCTACTCCTCTAGATACAGCTTCTAATATATTGCTTGGCGTACCTACCCCCATAAGATAAATTGGTTTATCTTGTGGTAGATACGGAACTACTTTATCTATTATTCTATACATTTCTTCATGAGTTTCTCCTACGGCTAATCCTCCTATAGCATATCCATCTAAATTCATTTTTGAAATAATTTTAGCATGTTCTATTCTTATATCATCATAAGTTCCACCTTGGTTTATACCAAAAAGCATTTGATTTTTATTTATTGTATCATCTAACGAATTAAGTCTATCCATTTCTTTTTTACATCTTTCAAGCCATCTTGTAGTTCTTTCTACTGATTTTATAACATATTCACGAGGAGAAGGATTAGGAATACATTCATCAAATGCCATAGCTATTGTAGAACCTAAATTACTTTGAATCTGCATACTTTCTTCTGGTCCCATAAATATTTTTCTGCCATCTATATGCGAATTAAAATAAACTCCTTCTTCTTTTATTTCTCTAATAGTTGAAAGAGAAAAAACCTGAAATCCGCCAGAATCTGTAAGTATAGGTTTATCCCAATTCATAAATTTATGTAGTCCACCCAATTTTTTTATAACTTTATCTCCAGGGCGTAAGTGTAAATGATATGTATTAGAAAGTTCTACTTGACAATTAATTTCTTTAAGATCAATTGATGATACTGCACCTTTTATTGCTGCTAAAGTTCCTACATTCATAAATACTGGTGTTTCTATAACTCCATGAACAGTATTAAGCTGTCCTCTTCTTACTTTTCCACTTTTTTTTAATAGCTTATACAAAAATATTCACATCCTTTTAAGCTGTAATTATTCTTTAAAATTATATATAATTTTAATTTTTATTATTTTAAAAACATTGCATCTCCAAAACTAAAAAATCTATATTTTTTTTCTACGGCCTCTTTATATGCATTCATTATTATATCTTTACTTGAAAATGCACTAACTAACATAATCAAAGTTGATTCTGGAAGATGAAAATTTGTTATAAGAGCATCCACAATTTTAAATTTATAACCAGGGTATATAAATATATCAGTCCATCCTGATTGCTCTCTTACTCTTCCATTTTCATCTGCTATAGTTTCTAAAGTTCTATTAGATGTAGTTCCAACTGCGATAACTCTTTTACCATTTTCCTTTACACTATTAATTATATCTGCTGTTTCTTTTGACATTACATAATATTCTGAGTGCATTGTATGTTCTTCAACTATTTCTGCTTTTACTGGCCTAAAAGTTCCAAGCCCTACATGAAGAGTTACAAAAGCTATTTTTACACCTTTTTCTTCTATTTTTTTTAGAAGTTCTTTTGTAAAATGTAATCCCGCAGTAGGTGCTGCAGCAGATCCTATTTCCTTAGAATATACTGTCTGGTATCTTTCTTTATCTGTGAGTTTTTCTTTAATATATGGCGGCAGCGGCATCTGCCCTAATTTATCTAAAACTTCTTCGAATATACCTTCATATTCAAATTTTACAATTCTATTTCCTTCCTTACCTTCACTTATAATTTCTGCTTTTAATTCACCATTTCCAAATATAAATTTGGCTCCTACTTTAGCTCGTTTACCTGGTTTGACAAGTGTTTCCCAATGATATTTATCAATTCTTCTAAGAAGCAAAAACTCCATTTTGCCTCCAGAAGTTTCTTTAACACCTACTAATCTTGCAGGCATAACTCTTGTATTATTTAAAACTAAACAATCACCTTCCTCAAGGTAATCAACTATATCTTTAAATATTTTATGTTCTATATTACCTGTTTTTTTATCTACCACCATTAGCCTAGATTCATCTCTTTTTTCTAAAGGATGCTGAGCAATTAATTCTTCAGGAAGATCAAAATAAAAATCTTTAACTTTCAAAAAATCCACCTTCTCTTTTTATCTAATTTTATTTTTTAAAGTACTAAAAATAGTTAAATTATTTCAAATTTTATTTCTATTTAAATGCTTATATGTTTTATCTGTTGCCATTCTTCCTCTTGGAGTTCTTATAATAAATCCTTTTTGAAGAAGATAAGGCTCATAAACATCTTGAATTGTATCTAATTCTTCTCCTATAAAATAAGCTAAAGTCTCTAATCCCACTGGGCCTCCATTAAAATTATCAATTATGGCTTCTAATATTTTATTGTCTATTCTATCAAATCCTTCATTATCTATATCTAATAGCTCTAATGCAGCTTTAGCTGTTTTAATGGTTATATTTCCATTTCCTTTAACTTCAGAATAATCTCTAACCCTTTTTAATAATCTATTAGCTATTCTTGGAGTTCCTCTTGAACGTTTAGCTATTTCAAAAGCAGCTTCTTCATCAATATTAACTCCTAATATTTGAGCAGATCTAGTTATTATAAGCTTTAAATCATTTTCTTCATAAAATTCCATAGGTAAGAGTACTCCAAATCTATCCCTAAGAGGAGCAGTTAAAAGCCCAACCCTAGTTGTAGCTCCTATTAATGTAAATTTAGGCAAATCTATTCTTATAGATTTTGCAGAAGCTCCTTTACCTATAATTATATCAAGAGCGTTATCTTCCATAGCTGGATATAATATTTCTTCTACAGTTCTATTTAGTCTATGTATTTCATCTATAAATAAAACATCAAAATCACTTAAACTTGTAAGTATAGCTGCTAAATCACCAGCTCTTTCTATTGCAGGTCCTGATGTTATTTTTAAATTTCCAGTCATTTCTTTTGCAATAATATTAGCAAGAGTAGTTTTTCCAAGCCCTGGAGGTCCATATAAAAGAACATGATCTAATGCTTCATTTCTTTTTTTAGCAGCTTCAATAAATATATTAAGCTTTTCTTTTACCTTAGATTGCCCTATATATTCTTTAAGATTTTTAGGTCTTAGACTAAATTCTATATCTTTATCTTCTTCGGTATTTAAGGAAGTAACAATTCTGTTTTCCATAAAATCCTCCTTAATTCATTAAATATTTTAGGCTATTTTTAATAATATTTTCAATAGATTCTTCCTTATGTACCTTTTTTAAAGCTTGTTCTGCTTCTTTTTCAGAATATCCAAGTGCCAAAAGAGCTTCTAAAGCTTCTGATAAATTTTTATTTATACTTTCTTCTTCATAATTTTCTGATTCTTTAGAAATATCATCATTTTTTTTGAGCTTATCTCTAAGCTCTAATATAATTCTTTGAGCTATTTTTTTTCCTATCCCTGGAGCTCTGGTAATAGTCTTTTCATCTCCAGTTAAAATTGCATATTTTAAGTTGTTTACATTGCTTATAGAAAGAAGAGATAAAGCTGCTTTTGCTCCTACTCCATTAATATTTAAAAGCATATTAAACATATCTAATTCATCTTTTGTTAAAAATCCATATAATCCAATAAAATCTTCTCTTATAATTTGATGAATAAAAAGTTTAACAGTATCGTTTATTTTAGGCATGTTAGCAAGAGTATAACCTGATGTATGTATTTTATATCCTATACCATTATTTTCTATGACTATATAATCTTTATTAACTCCTACAAACAATCCTTTTATATACTCGTACATTTTTACTCCCTTTCATAAAATCACTATATTTTATATTATGAATTGATTTTAAATTATAAATAAATTAAAATTATATTTTATTTATAATTCATATATTACTTTATCACCTAATAATATTTTATTCAATAAAAAACTTGGGGTTATGAAATAAATTCCCCAAGCTTTTCCTCTACCTCTTCTTTTGTTTTGAATTGAAAATCTTTTGATCCTTTTAATAACAATTTATGATCTTCTTCAGTAGGAACTTCTATACCTGTCTCTTCTTCAATTATAAGATTAGCATTTTCATCAGTTCTATATATTGCAAAACATTTATCTTTAACACCAAGAATATATTTATTAGGTGCATAACTATCAATAGTTTTAACTAATATTACTTCTTTAGAATTTATACTTTCTACATTGTACCCAAGTTTTTCAAGCTCTTCTTTATTTTTTCCCAAATATTTAGAGGCATCAATTTCTTTAACATCCATATCTCCACTTTTTTTATAGTAAGTTTTTAATGTTATTTTTGTATCAGGAGAAATAACATCACCTAATGTTATTTCTGAAGAATTATTTTCTGTTGTGTTTACTTCTTTTATTTCTATATTGTTATTATTAATTTTTTTCATACTTAAATTATAGCTTATCATAAATGTAACAATAGAAAAAGTAATAAATAAAATTGCAATTAAAAAATATTTTCTTTTAAACATAATATCCCTCCTTGCATAATATTATGTCCAAAAGAATATTTTTTTATACAATATTATATCATGATTATCTAACAAAAACTATTTTTTTATTAGAATTGACCATTATATTTTGAAGTAAATCAATAATAAACATACTACTAATTGTGTAATAGAAATTTATTTACAGCTTATTGTGGTTTAATTATACTATATATTTTTAGCTTCTTCTAAAAGTGCTTCTATTTTAGGGGTGCATCTTCTCCCACAGCATGATCCAGATCCAGCACCTGTTTTTGCCTGAACTTCTTTAAGTGTTTTAGCTCCACCATCTATTGCTTTTTTTATAGTAAGTTTTGAAATAGATTTACATAAACATACTTTAGTTAATTTATCTAATATTTCTTGATTTAAATTTTGTTCCATATTAATTATCATTCCTTTCAAAATTAAAAATTTCTATATAGTAACTTACATATCGTTCATATCGTTTTATTATATTATTTTTAAATAATAATTTTTATTATAATAATTATGCTAGCAGTTATTAGAAAAGCACCAGGCTATAACCTAGTGCTTTTCATATGTTGAGCAAATCTATAAGCCGAGTTCTGTATTAAACAGTCATCTATCTAGGCTTATTGTTGCCAATAAGCTCAAGCGACATACCCGAAGGCGGAGCGGGCAACTCCTTCATCTTATTACAGATGATGCCTTCCTATTCAGTCTTGCTCCAGGTGGGGTTTACATAGCCGCAAAGTCGCCATTGCGCTGGTGAGCTCTTACCTCGCCTTTCCACCCTTACCAAAATAAAAATTTATTTTGGCGGTATATCTCTGTTGCACTTTCCTTAGAGTCGCCTCCACTGGGGGTTACCCAGCACCCTGCCCTATGGAGCTCGGACTTTCCTCTCCTTAATACTTATAAATATTAAGCAGCGACTGTCTGACTTACTCAACAAATATAATAATATCATAATAATTATTATAAAGCAAATATTATCTTATTCCAATTTTAGAAAATAGATTTAAATTTAAATAAATTTATATGGCGATTTGCACATTTTTGAAATTATTACATTATTATCTGCACCTATTTCTCTTATTTTTTCTTGTAATTTTTTAGCTGCTAATTTAAGTGCAGGCCATTCTGTTTCAAAATGACCTGCATCAATAATTCCAATGCCTTCTTCTAAATAATCACTAACATAATGATATGATGTATCACCAGTTATTATACAATCTGCTCCTAATTCTTTACATTTTTTAAAATAGCTTTCTCCGCTACCATTTATTATAGCTATTTTATTAATAATCATATTTTCTTTACCAGCATATCTTAATTTTGAAATTTGAAGAAAATTTTTTATATTATTACAAAGCTCTTTTAATGTAATAGTATTATTAAGTGTTATTATTCTACCTATTCCATATAAATCTTTATTCTCTTGTGATTTATCAATTTCTATTATTTCCCATTCGTTATAACCTAAAATTTCTGAAATTATATCATTTAATCCGCCTCTTACTTTATCTAAATTGGTATGACTAGAATATAAATTTATATCATTTTTAATTAATTTTATTATTTTTCTACCTTGTAATGTTTCTGTAGTGATAGATTGCGGTTTTATAAAAAGTAAAGGATGATGTGTAATTATTAAATTAGCTCCCAAATTTATAGCTTCATCTATAACTTCTAATGTACAATCTAAAGCTATTAATATTGAAGAAACTTCTGATTCTAAATCTCCAATCATAAATCCAACATTATCATAATCTTCCTTTAAATTTAAAGGAACATGTTTTTCAATAATATTTTTTACATCTTTAACTTTAAGTACCATAATTAAATCAACTCTTTCAATCTATTAATTTTATTTATAATCTCTTTTCTTTTATTTTGTGCATTTTTTGTATCTTCATTTATATATTTTATTATGTTTAAATATTTTTCAATCTTATTTTTTATATACTCTTTCATTAAAGGATGCTGTTTATATATTAAAGTTTTACTTATTTCATAATAAAAAGGATCTATATTTTGTATATTTTCCCCATATCTAATTTTAATTATTTCATAAAATTTATCATCTTCTTTGCACAAATCTTCATCTATTATTTCATATCCTTTTACATATATATATTTTCTTAAAACTTCAGGATTTTGCATAGGCTGTACTATACAATAGTTTAATTTTTTAAATACATCAATATCTTTTTCAATTATATCTTGTATTAGGTTTCCTCCCATACCTGCAATAACAGCACACTGTACTTCATCAGGTTTTATAACTGATAGTCCATCCCCTAAACGCAACTCTATTTTATCTTCCAAATTTTCTGATATTATATTCAATTTTGCTTTTTCTATAGGCCCTTTATTTATATCAGCAGCTATTGCTCTTTCAGCTAAACCTTTTTTAATAAGATAAATTGGAATATATGCATGATCAGTACCTATATCAGCTATTATATTACATTTTTCTATCATTGAAGTTATTTTTTTTAGTCTTATACCAAGTTCCATAATCCCTCCAAAATTATATATTAAATTGAAAAATTAAAAGTATAAAGAATTTTAATTTGTATTAATAAAAGAATTAAAGATATTCCTAAAGATATATAAATAAATCTTTTAGAATATTTTTTATCATATTTAGCATAAAAATATGAAGCATAATACATACAAAATAGTATTGCCATGCTAAAAATTCCATACATCATCTGATTAAAAGCAAATTGCTTTCCTGTACCGTATTCTATAGCTATAAAATTAGAATTAAAGTTTAAAGGCATAGATTTTTTGAGCTTACCACTTAGATAAAGAATAAAAGGATTTAAGGTAAAAATTATAATTATTATACTATTTAAAATAAAAGGCATAATAAAAAATTTATCTTTATGTAAATTTATACCATTATTGGGCTTATATTCAAAATCAATAGGTTTAATATTGTAACTATTTAAAAATTTTTCAAAATCATCAAATTCTTTAGGCGAAATAGCATAATTCCCTTTTTTAGTTTTTAAATAAAATACATTTTTATTTGAAGTTATAAATAAGTTTGTTATACCTATATTTTTTATAGCACACTTACCTATAGAAAAATTTTTCAATATAAATCCAGATAATTTTATTCCATTAATATTACCACTATGTTTTTTATATCCTTCAATTTCTTTTAAACATATTTTAATTTTTTTAAAAGGTTTAAATATATATACGTTTTCATAATCTGTGCCATATTTTAGATAAAACCATGTTATTATATAATATAATTGATATATACAGAAAACAAGTAAAAAAACTTTTAGTAAATTTGAAAATATATATGAATTTAATACTATGATTCCAAAATTCACTAAAATTATAGTAGCAATAGTGATACTAATTATATGATAAATATCTTTACCTTTTAATGGTTTATAAATTATCATATTTTCACCTCTTTATAATTAATTAAACCATATATATTTTAGCATAAATATTTTATAATAAAAAGTATAAATAAATCAAATATAGAATGTAAATTTGTATTTATATTAAAATTTATGCTTTTAAAATATTGCTTTGTATATAACAATATTTTAAAAGCATTATAAAAAACATTTATAAGTTTATCTATTTATATTAATTTTTATTTATATTTAACTTTAAATATTATATTTAGTCTAAATAATCCTTTAATTTTTTGCTCCTGCTTGGATGTCTTAACTTTCTAAGAGCTTTTGCTTCAATCTGTCTTATTCTTTCTCTTGTAACATTAAATTCTTTTCCTACCTCTTCAAGAGTTCTAGCTCTTCCATCATCTAAACCAAATCTAAGTCTTAACACCTTTTCTTCTCTAGGAGTTAGTGTATCTAGTACATTTATTAACTGTTCTTTTAGCATAGTAAATGCTGCTGCTTCTGCTGGTGCTGGTGCTTCATCATCAGGAATAAAATCTCCTAAATGACTATCTTCTTCTTCACCTATTGGGGTTTCAAGGGAAACAGGTTCTTGTGCTATTTTCATTATTTCTCTTACTTTATCAACAGGCATATCCATTTTTTCAGCTATTTCCTCTGGGAGAGGTTCTCTTCCTAAATCCTGTAGAAGCTGTCTTGAAACTCTTATTAATTTATTTATAGTTTCTACCATATGAACTGGAATTCTTATTGTTCTAGCTTGATCTGCAATAGCTCTAGTTATAGCCTGCCTTATCCACCAAGTTGCATAAGTACTAAATTTAAAGCCTTTTCTATAGTCAAACTTTTCTACAGCTTTAATAAGTCCTAGATTTCCTTCTTGTATAAGATCTAAAAATAACATCCCTCTTCCTACATATCTTTTTGCAATACTTACAACTAATCTTAAATTAGCCTCTGCTAATTTCTTTTTTGCAGCTTGATCTCCTGCTTCTATTCTATTAGCAAGTTCAATTTCTTCTTCTGGGGTTAAAAGAGGAACCTTACCAATTTCTTTTAAATACATCCTAACTGGATCATCAATAGCTATTCCTTCTGGTATAGATAAATCTAAGTCTTCTTCTGGTACTTCAATATCTTGTATATCTCCTATAACATCTATACCCATACTCTCTAATACTTCATATATTTTTTCAATTTGTTCTGGACTTAAATCTATTTCATCTAATTCATCCATTATTTCCTTATAAGTTAAAGTACCATTTTTTTTGCCTTTTTCAATAAGTTTTTTAACCAATTGCATTTTGGCATTTTTATCTTTCATATTGTTGCCTCCTTTCATAACGCTTATAGACTAGAAATTTTTTCTTGTATATTAGCTAATTCTTGTGTTAATTTTAATGAATCTTCTAATTGACCGTTTTTTTCAAATTCTTTTATTTTATTTTTTATATAAATGACTTTTTGTTCTAGCCTATATTTTTCTATTTCTTTAAAACAATCATCTATAAATTTTGTAACACCATCTTCTTCATATTTTAAGTCAATTTGTAACAGATTTATCCATTCTTTAGAACTTTCTATATCATTACACATTAATTCTATATGTTTTTCTCTTTCATTTATATCTAAGTTTATATATTCTTTTATAAGTTCATATATCTTTTTATGACTTTCTAAAACCAAATAATCTTTAGAATAATTTTGTTCTACATAGTCATATACAGTGTTATTTATATGCATAAATTTTAAAATACTTCTTTCAGCCTTAATATAAGAAGGTTCTCGGTATAATTTATATCCAAAATTATAATCACTATTCATATTTAAAAATTTATTTGTATTATTTTGCATTTCTTTATTTAATAAATCATATATTGATTGTTCTTTTATACCTATAGTTTCTGATATTTTTTTTATATATATTTCCTTTTCTAACGGATTTAAATCTTCAATAATTAATGCTACATTCTTAATATATTTTGATAGCATATTAGGATCATTAAAATCTATATCTTCCCCAATTTTTTTTATTTTATAATCAATTAAAGGAATTGCATTATCAATAAGATTTAAAAAAGCTTCGCTGCCATTAGTTCTTATAAATTCGTCAGGATCTTTGCCTTTAGGTACTGTTAAAACTTTAATATCAAAGTCTTCATTTTTTAATATATCAAGGCCTCTTAACGTTGCCTTTTGTCCTGCTAAATCAGCATCATAAGCGATTATTATTTTATTGGCATATCTTTTTAATAACTTAGCTTGATTTGAAGTAAGTGCAGTTCCTAAAGAAGCAACAACATTAGTTATTCCATATTGATGCAAAGATATACAGTCCATATATCCTTCTACTATTATAATCATTTTATTTTTTAAATTTTTTATAGCAAAATTTAAACCAAAAAGATTAGTTCCTTTTTTAAATATAGCTGTTTCAGGTGAATTAAGATATTTAGGCTTTGAATCGTCTAGCACTCTTCCACCAAACCCAATAACGTTTCCCTTATAATCAAACACTGGAAATATAACTCTATTTCTAAATCTATCATAAAAAGTTCCTTTTTCACTTTTTATGATAAGTCCAGCATTAAGCATATCTAATTCACTATAACCCTTATGTTTTAAAAATTTTAATAAATTATCCCACCCATCTGGTGCATATCCTAATCCAAATTTTTTTATAGTTGCATTAGATATTCCTCTGTTTAGAAAATAAGACACAGCATTTTTATTTCTTTTTAGCTGTGTAAAAAAATATCTGGCAGCATCGATATTAATTTTATATAATTTTTCATTTATATCTTTATTTCTTATTGTTGAATAATTTTCAGCTTTTATTTCAATATTTGCTCTTTCTGCTAAATATTTAACTGCCTCAATAAAATCTAAATTTTTATATTTCATTATAAAAGTAATTACATTGCCTCCTTCACCACATCCAAAACATCTAAATATTTGTTTTTCTTGTGATACACTAAAAGAAGGAGTCTTTTCATTATGGAATGGACAAAGTCCTATATAATTTTTACCAGATCTTCTTAATTTTACATTTTCTGATATAATATCAACTATATCATTGCTGTCTTTTACTTTTTGGATGATTTCTTCTGATATTATCAATGAAACCCTCCTAACTATTTTTTATTTTTCACGCTAAGTTCTATTATATTCGACATAAATTCCTATATTCCTTCTAAAAAAAATAAATATTTTTTTATTTATGTCTTTTATATAATTTTAATTAATAAATTAATAATTTTTTTGCCAGACAAATAATATTGTACCCATAATATAGAAATAATTATTCCTTAAATTTTTAATAAATTACAAACTTTGGTACATAAATACTATTAAATAAATATAAACAATAATCATCACTCATACCTGATATATAGTCACCAACTCCTTGATATAAGCCTTCTTTTTGAGAAATTTCTTTATATATATTAGGCATTTTTTCTGGATATTTAAAAAAATAATTAAAAACTTGTTCTAATACAAATTTTGCTTTTTCTCTCTCTGCTTTTAAAAAATCTCCTTTATATATTTCTTCAAACATAAAAGTTCTTAAATTGTTTAATGCACTTCCTACTTCTTTGCTTAAAGAAACTTCTATATTATTATTTCGTATATTTTCAATGGTAGTATATATACAATCTTTAACTAAAGTATCAATTCTTTTTCCATGATTATTACCAAGCACTTTAGTAATTTCACTAGGAAGATTACTTTCTTTCAATATTCCAGCTCTTATAGAATCATCAATGTCATGATTAACATAAGCTATTTTATCACTATATTTTACTACTTGACCTTCTAAAGTAAATGCTTTTTTTGATGATTTTGAAAATCCACTGTGATAAAGTATTCCATCTAATACTTCTTCAGTGAGATTTAAGCCCCTTCCATCTCTTTCTATTTTCGTAAGCACTCTAATACTATTTTCATTATGTTTAAATCCTTGAGGTAATAATTTATTTAAAACATCTTCCCCATTATGTGCAAAAGCTACATGGCCTATATCATGACCTAATGCAATAGCTTCTATAAGATCTTCATTTAATCCTATACCTTTACCTATAGTTTTAGCTATTTGTGCAACTTCTAAAGTATGTGTCAATCTTGTTCTATAATGATCTCCAGATGTTTTTATATAAACTTGAGTTTTGTGTTTAAGTCTTCGAAAAGATTTACTGTGAATTATTCTATCTCTATCTATCATAAAAGAAGTTCTAGTTTCATCTTCATTTTCTTTTTTCATTCTTCCTCTTGATTTACTTGAAAAAGCTGCTTGTGGTATAAGTATAAGTTTTTCATTTTGCTCTATTTTCTCTCTTATTTTCATAGTGAAACTCACCTCTATAAATTATTTCTATATTTTTATCAAAAACCCTTTTTATTTATATAAATTTCAAAAAAATCAAATAAAGATTTTATAAATGAATTAATATAATAAGTATATTACATTAATTTTTTTAATATCATATAATAAGATTGCTGTTAAGGAGTGTTTTTATGCCTACATCGGCTATATCATATAATATAGAGTTATTATCTGAAGAAAATGTAAAAAAATACGTTTTGCCACACTATAATTTGGAAAATTCTAAAGTTACACAAATAAAATTTAAAGATACAGAAAAACAAAGAGCCGTTTATAAAGTTACACAAAATAATTATAATTATTGCTTAAAAAAGATATATTTTTCTATGGAAGATCTTCTTTTTGTATATTCAGCTATAGAATGGCTTTATAGATATGAAATTAAAGTACCTAAAATTTTACCAACTAAAGATAATAATAGATTTGTAAACTATGAAAATATGCTTTTTATTCTTACTCCATGGATTGAGGGAGAAAAATGTGACTATGATAATATTCAAAATGTACTTAATGCTAGTATAAATTTAGCAAAAATACATAAAAATACAATCTATTTTAAACCTATAAAAGGTAGCAGCAGCAGAACTGGATTTGAAGACTTATATGATTCTTTATATAAACACTTTCAACAACTGCTTATATGCTCTAATCTTGCTTTTAAATATGGAGACAAGTTTTCTAAAATGTTTTTACAATACTTTGATTTTAATATAATTTTAGCTCAAACTGCTGTTAATATTTCTTCTACTATAAATAATAATAATCTAAATAAAACACTTTGTCATCTTGATTATGTAAATAAAAATATAATATTTGATAAATATGGAGATTTATGGACTATAGATTTTGATAAGTGTAAAATAGATTATAGAGTTCATGATATATCATATTTTCTTAGAAGATTATTAAAAAGGGAAAATACAAAATGGAACATAGATTTAACAATAAATTGCTTAAATTTATATGAAGATTTTTATCCTTTAACTTTAGATGAATATAAATTTATTCTTGCTTATTTAGCTTTTCCTCAAAAATTTTGGAAAATATCTAGAGATTATTATAATAATATAAACAAATGTAATAAAAATTCTTTTGTTACTTTATTAAACAAAACATGTTTAAAATCAGATTATCAGCTTCAGTTTGTTGAAAATTTTATTCATTATATAGAAGAAAAATTTCATGTAACATTAAAATAAATTTAAATAAAATAAATCACTAGAAAATCTAGTGATTTATTTTATTTAAATTTATTTTCTTGGATTTTTAACTTGTGCCTGAGCAGCTGCAAGTCTAGCTACAGGTACTCTAAATGGTGAACATGATACATAGTTTAATCCTACATTATGACAGAATTCAACTGAAGATGGATCTCCACCATGCTCTCCACAGATACCTAATTTAATATCTGGTCTAGTAGCCCTTCCTTTATTAGCAGCCATTTCAACAAGCTGGCCAACACCTGTTTGATCTAATTTTGCAAATGGATCAAATTCGTATATCTTTTTATCATAATAATCATTTAAGAATTTAGCAGCATCATCTCTTGAAAATCCAAATGTCATTTGAGTTAAATCATTTGTTCCAAATGAGAAGAATTCAGCCTCTTTAGCTATTTCATCAGCAGTTAAAGCAGCTCTTGGTATTTCTATCATAGTACCTACCATGTACTTCATATCAATACCTTTTTCTTTTATTATAGCATCTGCAGTTTTTACAACTATATCTTTAACGTACTTTAATTCTTTAATTTCTCCAACAAGAGGAATCATTATTTCAGGAACTATATCGTATCCCTTTCTAGTTCTAACATCAATAGCAGCTTCAATAACAGCTCTTGTCTGCATTTCTGCTATTTCTGGATAAGATACTGCCAATCTACATCCTCTATGTCCCATCATTGGATTAAATTCATGTAAAGATTCAACTGTGGATTTTAAATCTTCAAAAGTTAACCCCATTTCCTTAGCTAATTCTCTTATTTCATCATCTTCATGAGGTAAGAATTCATGTAGTGGTGGATCTAAAAATCTAATAGTAACTGGCCTTCCCTCCATAGCTTCATAAAGACCTATAAAGTCTTCTCTCTGCATTGGAAGTAATTTTTCAAGTGCTTTTCTTCTTTGTTCTTCATTTTTAGATACTATCATTTCTCTCATAGCTGGAATTCTATCTTCATCGAAGAACATATGTTCAGTTCTGCAAAGTCCTATACCTTCTGCTCCAAATTTAACAGCTTGCTTAGCATCTCTTGGAGTGTCAGCATTTGTTCTAACTTTTAATTTTCTTATTTCATCAGCCCAAGCCATAAAAGTTCCAAAATATCCAGTTATTTCTGGTTCAACAGTTTTTATTGCTTGACCATACACATTACCAGTGCTTCCATCTATTGATAAATAATCATTTGAAGTTAAAGTTAAGCCATCAACTTCAATAGTTCTAGCTTCTTCATTTACCTTTATATCTCCGCATCCAGCAACACAGCATGCTCCCATACCTCTAGCAACAACTGCAGCATGTGAAGTCATTCCACCTCTTACAGTTAAAATACCTTCAGCAGCAACCATACCTTCGATATCTTCTGGAGAAGTTTCAAGTCTTACTAAAACAACTTTTTCTCCTTTTTCTGCTCTTTCTTTAGCTTCTTCAGCGCTAAAAGCTATTTTACCACAAGCAGCTCCTGGTGATGCTGGAAGACCTTTAGCTATAACTTTAGCATTTTTTAATTCATTAGCATCAAAAGCTGGATGTAATAATGAATCTAATTGTTTTGGTTCAACCTTAAGTATAGCTTCTTCCTTAGTTAACATTCCTTCTTCAACTAAATCAACAGCAATCTTTAATGCAGCTTGAGCAGTTCTCTTACCGTTTCTAGTTTGTAAGAAGTAAAGTTTTCCATCCTCTATTGTAAATTCCATATCTTGCATGTCTTTGTAATGTTTTTCAAGTTTATTAACAATCTCTATAAATTGATTATAAACTTCAGGCATATCTTGTTCAAGTTTACTTATTGGAGATGGAGTTCTTATACCAGCAACAACATCTTCTCCTTGAG
Organism: Clostridium sp. USBA 49; assembly: GCF_900167505.1. Lineage (NCBI taxonomy): Bacteria > Bacillati > Bacillota > Clostridia > Eubacteriales > Clostridiaceae > Clostridium > Clostridium sp. USBA 49. The sequence continues at coordinate 150,929 of NZ_FUYD01000002.1, read as the reverse complement.
CATTCATAAGATATTCAGCAAATATTTTCTTTTCTCCAGTAGATGGGTTTCTTGAAAAAGCAACTCCAGTACCTGAATTATCTCCTTTATTACCAAATACCATTGATTGAACGTTAACAGCTGTTCCCCAGCTTGATGGTATATCATTCATTCTTCTATAAACAATAGCTCTTGGATTATCCCAAGATCTAAATACAGCAGTAACTGCTTCAATTAATTGAGTCTTTGGATCTGATGGGAAATCTTCTCCTTTTTCTTTTTTGTAATAAGCTTTAAACCTTTTAACAACTTCTTTTAAATCGTTAGCATCAAGTTCAGTATCTAGCTTAACACCTTTAGCTTCTTTAATTTCATCTAATATATTTTCAAAGTTTCTCTTTTCAACTCCCATAACAACATCAGCAAACATTTGAATAAATCTTCTATAGGAATCATAAGCAAATCTTTCATTTCCTGTTAATTTAGCTAAAGCTTCAACAGTTTCATCATTTAAACCAAGATTAAGAATAGTATCCATCATTCCTGGCATGGATGCTCTAGCTCCAGATCTAACTGATACAAGTAGTGGATTTTCTACACTACCAAATTTTTTACCAGTAATCTCTTCGAGTTTAACCATTGCTTCTTCAATTTGGTCAATTACTTCTTGAGATATTACCTTTCCATCATCATAATACTTATTACAAGCCTCTGTAGTTACAGTAAATCCTTGTGGTACTGGAATCCCTAATAAAGTCATCTCAGCTAGGTTTGCACCTTTTCCTCCAAGGAGTTCTCTCATTGAACCATTACCTTCACTAAAAAGGTAAACATACTTTTTGCTCTGCATGTCTATAACACTCCTTTGTATCGTTTTTATTTATATACTAACGGGTTAAAGTTTCCCGATTAGATCGTATTGTATATGAAATATTTATTTTCGTGTACCTCACTTTTAAGCATGTTGATTTTAATAAATAATTTTTAGAGCTGCTCTAATAACATTTATAACGTTTAATTTATTTGCTAAATAATAGCTAACAGTTATAAATTTATATTTTATTATAATAATTTATTTGTATTTTATCTTAGTGTAAGCTTATCACTATTTATATGCTTTTAGTTTAGTACAACGATATTATAACACTTTAATGAAAAAATTTACATACTACTTTAGTTATTTTTACTTTATTTTAATAAAATATTCCTTTTAAAATATATTTTTCTTTTTATAACTCTTTTTATCATAATAATTTATTATTACTAAGTTATATATTTTTTATAATACTTTTTATATTTTACCTAACTTTGAATAAGATTTCAATAAAAATTTTATTATAAATATATTAAAGTATTTTAAATAATTTTAAAGCCAGCAATAATTGCTGGCTTTAAAATTATATGTCCTTGTCTTCATTAAATTTCACTGTATAAGTATATACTGTTTCATCTTTTGAATCTTCATTTCTTTTATTATTAAATTTATCTTTTACATCTGAAGCTAAGTCGTTAACTTTTTCTTTTACATCTTCAACTGTAGATTTTATTATTTTATTAATTATTTCTACTGATCCATCTTCTTTAGTTAATTCTATAGTTAAGTTAGTAACTACTGCTCCTATAACTCCTATTGCTATAAGAGGTGCCCATACTGCATATGCAACTATTCCTACCGCAATCCCAGCATTTACAGGTACATCAACCAAGATTTTACCATCTTTTTTTACTTTTATTCTTGTTATATTTCCCTTTTTTATAATATCTTTTATCCAAGCTAAGAATTCATCTTTAGTTGTGTAAATACTATCCATTGCACTTTTTTTATTTTCTTCAATATAAATAATAGCATCAACTACATTTCCTTCAGAAGCTTCTAAAGCTTCCTTTGCCTTAGCATAACTTACGCCTGTTCTTTCTCTAACTACATCTATTTTTTCTAATGTAATTTCGACCATTTTAATCATCTCCTTTTAATATTTTAAAAGTTTCTAAACTATTAGGTTTTTTACCAAATATATCTTCAATTATAATTGATAACAATTTGTATAGTTCGTCTTTATTCTCTTTAGTTAAAATAAGTTTATATATATTAGCTAAAGATGCTTTTGATAAATATCTTAATAAATTATACGTAGAATAGCTAATAAAGAATCCATTATCCTTATTGCATTTTTCACAAACTCCACCTAAAAATTTTAAGTCTATAAAATTACTTTTTTTTATGTGTTCTTTGCAAATAACACAATTGTCTAAATTTAAATTATATCCAGAATATGATATTAGTTTTAATTCAAAAGCTCTCATAAGAAGATCATAATCAACTGCTTTATTTTCCATTAAATAAAATACAGTTATAAAATCTTTAAAAAGTTCCCTATTACTCTCTTCTTCAACCATTGCTATATCTATTAATTCACATAAATAAGATGCATAAGTTAAGCTATATAAGTCTTTTAGCAATATTTGAAATGAATCTATAATTTCTCCTTCATTTAATGTATATAAATTTTTACCTTTAAATAACACAAAATCCCCATAACAAAATGGCAAACTTAAAGATAAAAATTTACTTTTACTTTTTTTAGCTCCTTTAGCGATAACTGAAATTTTACCTAATTTTTCAGTAAATAACCATATAATTTTATCGGATTCTTTAAAATCTAAAGTTTTAATAACTATTGCTTTACTTTTAAAAATTGACAGAACATCATCTCCTAAATATATTATATCCATATAGTATAAATTATTTCAATTATCTAATAAATCGTATTATGTAATTTTTAGTTGTTATTTATATCCTAATTCTCGTAGGATAGAAGAATTATCTCTCCATTCTTTTTTTACTTTTACCCAAAGCTTTAAAAATACTTTTTCTCCTAAAAATTTTTCTGCATCTATTCTAGCATAAGTTGAAATTTTTTTTAACATTTCTCCTCCTTTGCCAATTATAATTCCTTTATGGGAATCTTTTTCACATAATATTGTAGCTTCAATATTGTATATATTTTTTTCATTCTTTTTCATTGTAATTATTTCCACTGCTATTCCATGAGGTATTTCTTGAGATAAAAATCTTAATGCTTTTTCTCTTATTATTTCTGAAATTATAAATCTTTCATGGACATCAGTTATCATATCATCTGGATAATATTTAGGTCCTTCAGGAAGATAATTAACCATTAAATTTAAAAGTGTGTCAGTATTTGTACCTTTAATTGCAGATATAGGTATAACTTCTGTAAAATTAAAATATTCCGAATAATTTTTTATAGTTTTTGCTACTCTTTCCTTAGTATTTTCATCAATTTTATTTAAAACTAAAAATATAGGTTTATTAAACTTTTTTAATTGTTCAAGTATGTATTTATCTCCTCTTCCTATTTCAACTTCAGGTGTAGTTAAAAAAAGCACTTCATCTACTTCATTTATACTTTCCTCTGCTATCTTTACCATATATTCCCCAAGCTTATGTCTTGGCTTATGGATACCTGGAGTATCTACAAATACAATTTGAAAATTTTCCTCTGTAAGAATAGCTTGTATATTATTCCTAGTAGTTTGAGGCTTATTAGATACTATAGAAAGTTTTTCTCCCATTATATGATTAAGCAATGTAGATTTACCAACATTTGGTCTTCCAATAATTGTTACGAATCCTGATTTAAACATTATTTATATGCACTCCTTAAATTTTCTTAAGCTTTTTATTATTTTAAATTTTTTTGTAATGAAACTACTTTTATGTAATAATCATACCATTATTTTTTAATATTTTAAATTTATTTATACAAATATTTATCCAAAAATATTAAAAAGTAATATTGTTATTAAAGTACCAAATATAGCACCAACTAAAACTTCAAAAATAGAATGTATATGAGAGTCTACTCTGCTTTGAGCTACTATAACAGCTAAAAGATAACTTAAAAAAACAGCCAAAGGCTTATCATCTACTATTAAAGCAATTGTAGTTGCAATACAAAATGCAATTGCACTATGTCCACTTGGCATTCCTCCCCTAAGAGGAGTACCTTCTCCAAATATTGCTTTAACTATTAAAGTAAGTATACAAACTATTACCAAAATACTAAATGTTATATATGGATCTGATTGCTTAACTTTTTTCATTACCCCTAAAGTAACTGTGCTTAATTTATCCCAAAATAATATATATCCTACTGCAACAGCATTTATTGCTGTAATAAGTACTGCTCCTGCCGCAGTATTTTTTGCTATTTTAGCTAAAGGATGATAATAATTAGCAGCTACATCTATAGTACATTCTATAGCTGTATTGAACATTTCTGATGCAATAACCATAGTTATTGTAATAGTTACAATTAAAATTTCTGTTTTACTTAAATCATAAAAAAAACATGCAGTCAATATTATAAGTGCTGCAATCATGTGAATTCTCATATTTCTTTGTGTTCTTACTGCATGTATAATTCCATCTATAGCATAATTAAAACTATCTATAAGTTTTCTTATTTTCATATAGAAACTCCTTTTTATGTTCAATTATTATTGCATACTTCTATTAATATTAAATTTTTTTAATATTTCTTCTTCTCTTTCTCTCATAATAATTTTTTCTTTTTCTTCCATATGATCATATCCTAATAAATGTAAAATAGAATGTACTGTTAAATAGCATACTTCCCTTAATAAAGAATGACCGTACTCTTCACTTTGAGCTTTTGCTTTTTCAAGTGAAATTGCAATATCTCCAATAACTAATCTACCTTCATCATAAAAACTATCATCAAATTTATAATTTGTATATATATCTTTATAAACCATTCCATCTGGATATTCTATCATAGGAAAAGATAAAACATCTGTTTCTTTATTAATATTTCTATATTCATTATTTAATTCTTTTATTTTTTCATTATCAATAAATATTATACTAACTTCATAATCAATATCTAATTTTTCTTCTTTTAAAGTGTAATCTACTATTTGATTAAGTATATTTATAATTTCATCATTTAACTCAATTTTATTTTGTCTGTTATCAATATATATCATTTTTATCACCTTTATTATCTATTAGTTTCTTTATTATTATCTACTTTATTATTCTCTACTGGATATTCTATTCTTTGATGATAAATTCCTAAAAGTGTTTTTATAAAAGTTTTCTTAATTAAGTTTAAATCTTTTAAAGTTAAATCACATCCCTCCAACTGTTTTTCTTCAAATTTGCTTTTAAATATATTGTTTACCATTTCCTCTATTTTATATTTGTCAGGTTCACTTATAGATCTTACTGCTGCTTCTACACTATCAGCTAGCATAACTATTCCTGCCTCTTTAGAAAGAGGTATAGGTCCAGGATATTTAAAATTTTCTTCTAAAATTTCTTCTGGATTTTCAGCAGAATTTTTAGCTGTAATATAAAAATATTTAACTAATGATGTTCCATGATGTTGTTCTATTATATCCTGTATTACCTTTGGTATTTTATATTCCTTTGAAAGTTCTAAACCATCTTTTACATGAGATATAATTATTAAAGAGCTAAGATTCGGAGCAATTTTATTATGAGGATTATCAGCTCCAATTTGGTTTTCCTTAAAAAAATAAGGTCTTTTTATTTTCCCTATATCATGATAATACGAAGATACTCTAGCTAAAACAGGATTACCTCCTGCAACTTCTGCACCTGCTTCAGCCAAATTAGCAACTAAAACACTATGATGATAAGTACCAGGAGCTTCCATTAAAAGCTTCTTTAAAAGTGGATTATTAGGATTAGATAATTCTAATAATTTAATTGTCGTAACAATGTCAAAAGTACTTTCAAAGAAAGGAAGAAGTCCTATAACAAGTATTCCTGATAAGCAGCTTCCTAAAAAAGAATATGCTGCTTTTAAAAGCACATCTAAAACATTATTACTTAACAAAAATCCTATTGATAAAGTCCCTAATATATTTATAACAGCTATATATATACAAGAATATAAAACATCATTTCTTTGTTGTAATTTTTGAATAAAAAGAGCTCCAACTATTACATTTAATACAGCTATTACTATAATATCAGCTTCAAAATTAACAGCCGTGCTTATAAATATAATGTTTAATATATTTATAGAAAGTGATGTTTTATGATTTAATAAAAGTGTCATAATCATCGGTGCAAAAACTAAAGGTATTAAAAAAGAAGAAACCATACTAAACACTCTAGCTAACAATACAGAAGTACAGCTTATAATGTTAATTAGTAAAATTTTAGTATAATCTTTATAAATATCATTTTCATATTTATATAAATAATAATTTTGTATAAATAATGTTAATGCTATTATAATTCCTAAACTTATATAAATATACCATTCAGATTTATTGTTTGTATTTAAAAGCCCTAAACTTTGAAGAAGTGCATATTTTTCTTCTGTTACAACTTCACCTTCCATAACTATAACTTGATCCTTTTTAACCATAACCGGTGGAGTTTTATTTATAGCTTCATTTTTCATTTCTTCTGTTTTTTCTTTATCATAAAAAGAATTAGGTTTTATAAGTTTAATTCCAATAGTTGTACCTAAATCTCTTATAGGTTTTGAAAATTTTGAATTATTAAACTCTAATTGTACCATATCTTGAGCTCTTTTTATATTTTCATTATTTACCTCAGTACTAAGTTCTGGATTATATTGTATACCAAAATCGTATATTTTTGATATAATTGAATTCAAAAAATTTTGTAGATTTTTTAATTCATCTTTATTCATTCCTATTAATACTTTAAACTCATCATCAAATAATTCTATATTAGATGACTCAGATAATTCCTTAATTTTTTCATTTTCTCCTTTATCTGAATCTTTTAACATCAAAGCCTTAGAAAATAGAATGTTTATACTATTTAAAGCATTATCTTTTATTTCTGGATTTATAGTATACTGAGGTGGAACAAGCCTTATAGCCTCTTCTATCCTAGCTTTAGTGCTAATTTCATCTTTAATATCCCTTTGTGCTTTAATAGTTGTTTTTGCAATATCTCCCTTTTTAATATCATATGTTTTTGTTATTAAAGCAGTAATTAAAATAAAATATAAAATAAAAAATGTACATAAATATATCAATATATGCTTCAATTTATTATTATTTAAAAATTTTTTTAAATTTAGTGTTCCCACACTAATCCCACCTTTAGTTTATTATTACTTAAATTATAGTGTAAAAGTCTATTATTATAATTTTTCAAAGGATAATTTTTAATTGTTGCTTAATTTTTGAGGATAAGCTATATTTTCTTCTGCAACAACTAAAACACGAATTTTATAATTATCTCCAACTTGTTCTTTAAATGTTTCACTGCTAACTACTTTTATAGACTTATCTAAACTTTCAATAATCTGTGAATATAATTCATCAGCTGTCGATTTGATTACTTCTTCAGGTATTAAAGAAAAATTTACTTCATTAGTTTCATAAAAAATTTCTTTTTTAATAAAACCTTTATTTTCTATTATTTTATCATAAGTTTTAAATTTATTTAAAGTATTTTTTAAATAAATCTTTTTTCCTAAAAATTCTATATATAAATTATTAATTTCTTTTCCTGTTTTCTCTTTTTTAGTTCCTTTCATAGATATTTCTTTTGACTTTTCGTAAAAAGTTCTTGCAATTACTTCTCCTTTTGCGTGTACTTCATATGTATTTCCTTCTCTTCCTTGTTGTCCTTTTACAAGAATTTGTCCAGCCTTAACAATATCTCCACTTTTTACTACGGAAGTTCCTGAAGTAGTATAAATCCAAAGAATTTCTCCATCTTTTTTAGCAACTAAATCACAAGGATCTTCTTCTAAAATGACATTTGGTGGTGGTGTTTTTTCAACTGCATTAACTATAAGTCTTGATCCCTCTATCCTAGCTTTAAAATACATTATATTATCACTATCATTTATAAATTTTTTTTGAATATTATAAACATCAATTTTATCTTTTCTTATTCCAGGGTATATGCCATAAGAAATAAGTTTTTGTCTAATTTCATATGGTGATAAATTATTTTCAGTTTGTATATCAATTTTCCAAATAAAAGTTGAAAGAAAATATATTAATGAAAAAAATAAAAAAAATCCAAAAACTAAAGCAATTCTTTTCCTTAATTTTATAAATAAAAATGAAGTTCCTCTTCTGTTTAATATTTTTATTTTAGTTTTTGTTTTTTTAGCAATATCATCTATAAGTTGAAAATCTTTCAAATTTATATCCATAGACATATTGGTAATACTTTTCTTACGTATATTTTTTATTTGAACTCCATTTCTCCAAAGTAAATTTATAAATTTTTCCGGAATATGGGACTGAATTTCTATTGTTATTATTCCTCTTTTATATTTTTTTAACTTATTATTCATGACCCTCATAAACTACTGATTTAAATTTACCACTTAAAGTTAAAGTATTTCCACCCATAAATAATATCTCAAATCCATTCCCATATATTGTAATTAAACCTACATTTGAATTAATTTTAATTTCTTTTTCTTCAAAAAGAACTACACCTTTATGATTTTCTATTGTTATTTCATTATCACCTGTTATAGCTATCTTTGGTACATTTAAAATTACATCTCTAGGTAAATCAAGTTTTTGAGCTATTGTTTCCTTTGTCTTATTTAGCCTGCTTTCCACACCTTACACCTCTAGATAATACTTTCATACTAAATTTATGAAACAGCAAGCAATTTAATTCCTATATAAATAAAAGTAAGTAAAATAAAAAAAGGTTCAAAGCTGAACCTTTTATATTATCTTTAAAAATATTTTATTTATTTAAATGCTCTCTTACCATTTGACTAACAAGCTTTCCATCGGCTCTTCCTTTAATTTTAGGAGTTAATACTTTCATAACTTTACCCATATCTTTAATGCTATTTGCACCAACTTCAACAGCTGCCTCTTGAATCATAACTAATATTTCTTCTTCAGTTAACTGCTGAGGAAGGTAACTTAACAAAATCTCAATTTCAGCATTTGCTTTATCTATAAGATCTTGCCTATTCCCTTTTTCAAATTCCAGCACAGCTTCACGTCTTTGCTTAATTTCTTTAGCTAAAACTTCGATAACTTGTTCATCATCAAGCTCTATGCCGTCAATTTTTTCTGCTTGCAGCACAGCTGCTTTTGCCATACTTATAGTATTGGCTTTAAATTTATCTTTTGATTTTAAAGCTTGCTTCCAATCTTCTTGCAGTCTTTCTTTAAGAGACATCTATAGTACCTTCTTTCAAAAGAATTCTATTTAAATTTTCTTTTTCTTGCAGCCTCAGACTTTTTCTTTCTTTTAACACTTGGCTTTTCATAATGTTCTCTTTTTCTTACTTCTGAAAGAACTCCAGCCCTAGCACATTTTCTCTTAAATCTTCTTAACGCACTGTCTAATGACTCGTTTTCTCCAACTTTTATTTCTGACATATCTTATCCCTCCCTCCGCTAGCACAATTAATCAATAACAAAAATTAAATGCAGCATCTATGGGCTAAATAGCACATATTTAATTATACAATATACATTTACAAACTGTCAAGAATTTCATTCCAATTAACCTGGAGGCCAATTAAGACTTCTTCCTCCTAAAAGATGAAAATGTACATGAGGAACAGTTTGCCCAGCATCTTTACCGCAATTAGTTACAATTCTATATCCATTTTCGTCAATATTTAATTCTTTTGCAATTTTTTTTGCTATAAAGAATATATGTCCTATAAGTTCTTCATCAGTATTTTTTATATCATTAATACTTGATATATGCTTTTTAGGTATTATTATTAAATGGATTGGTGCCTCTGGATTTATATCCTTAAAGCAAAATACTTTATCGTCCTCATATACTTTATCAGAAGGTATTTTCCCTTCAACAATATTACAAAATATGCAATTATCCATAATCTCACCTCCCTTAAAATTTTAAATTTTTCCTTCTATAAATTCTTCATTTACATCTATAAGCGTTGTTTCAATAATTTTTCCTTTAATATTATTATCGTCAGATTTAGTTATTACCTTTATATAATTTGTCGTATATCCTTCAAAAAAATTTTCTTTTTTACTATAGTGCTGTTCATAAAGCACTTCCATTTTTCTTCCTAAAAATTTATTCATAAATTCTTTTTCTAAATTATTATTTAATAATATAAGTTTATTACTTCTTTCATCTTTTATTTCATTAGGTATTTGCTCTTTCATAGTTGCTGCTCTTGTCCCTATCCTTGGACTAAATTTAAATACATGCATCTTAGATAACTTTATATCTTTTAAAAACTTATAAGTTGTATTAAATTCTTCTTCTGTTTCACCTGGAAAACCTACAATTACATCAGTAGTTATAGATACATCTTTTATAAAGGTCCTTAAATTATCTACCACTTCTTTATATTCTTCAGTTGTATAATGTCTATTCATTCTTTTTAAAGTTTCATTGCAGCCACTTTGAAGTGATAAATGAAAATGAGGACACAATTTTTTTATATTAATTATTCTCTTAATTACTCCTTCACTAAAGAAAGTTGGATCTATTGAACCTATCCTGACTCTTTCTATACCTTCTATATTATCAATTTGTTCAAGTAAATCTAACAAAGTAATATTTTCTTTTAAATCTATTCCATAAGAAGCTGTATGTATACCTGATAAAATTATTTCTTTAAATCCATTATTTGCAAGTTCCTTAACTTCTTCTAAAACTTTTTTAGGATCTTTACTACATACAGCTCCTCTTGCATAAGGTATTAAGCAATAAGAACAAAATCTATTGCATCCATCTTGAATTTTTAAAAAAGCTCTGGTTTTATTTTGATATTCTTCTATCTTAAGCTCCTCAAATGTTTTATTTTTCATAACATCATTTACTTTAATTATTTGTTTTTTCTCATCTTTAGCTCTATTAACCCAATATACAATATCTCCTTTATTTCTCGTACCTAAAACAACATCAACACCTTCTATTTTTGCTACATCATTAGGAGCTATTTGAGAATAGCATCCAACAACAGCAATAATAGAATCGGGATTATGTCTTCTAGCTCTATTTATCATCTGTCTAGATTTTTTATCTCCCATATTTGTTACTGTACAAGTATTTATTACATATACATCTGCAAAATCTTCAAAGGAAACTACATCGTAACCTTCCTTTAAAAATTTTTCTATCATAGCTTCTGATTCATATTGATTTACTCTACATCCTAAAGTAGTAATTGCAACTTTCATTAATTTTTTCCTCCAAATCCTCCTATATCTCCAAACTCATACATAAGTAAAGATATACAAACAAAACCTGCAGTTTCAGTTCTTAAAATTCTTGGTCCTAAAGTTACTATATATGCTCCTAAATTTTTAAATCTTTCTATCTCAAAATTCTCAAAACCACCTTCAGGACCTATTATTACTGCTATATCTTTTATATTTTTATTTGTTTTAAAAACAACGTCTTTTATTCCAAAATTATTTTCATTTTCATACGGAACTATAATTAAATCCATATTTTTTAATTGATTTATAAGCTCTTCAAATTCAATAGGAGTATTAATTAAAGGTATTAAACTTCTTTTACTTTGTTTGCATGCTTCTAGTGCTATCCTATTCCATCTATCTGCTTTTTTAAATTCATTTATTTCATTTTTTACTACAACCCTTTCAGTTATAATAGGGGTAATTTCTTTGACTCCAAGTTCTGTACTTTTTTGTACAATTAAGTCCATTTTACTTGATTTAGGAAGACCTTGATATAAATATATATTTACAGGACTTTCATTATTTATAAAAAGTTCTTCTATTAATTTAACAACTACTTGTTTCTTATTTATTTCAATAATCTCTCCTAAGTATTCCACACCTTCGCAATTATTTATATTTACTTTTTCTCCTGTCTTTAGTCTTAAAACTTTATATATATGTTTTACATCTTCACCTTCAATAAAAGCTGTTTTCCCTATTATTTTATCTTTACTTATGAAAAACTTATGCATATAAATTTCTCCTTATTTATATAGTAGCAACTATACATACCCATTCTCCAAGGGTATTAATTTCAACAATCTTAAATCCAATACTCTTAAGCTTATTAACTACATCATCTTTTCTTTCTTTTATTATTCCTGAAGATATAAAATATCCATTAGGCTTTAAAAATTTTTTTACTTCATCTGAAAGAAAAATTATGACTTCTGCTATTATATTTGCTACAACTATTTCTGCTTTTCCTTCTACAACTTCCATAAGATTCCCTTGCAATATTTCTACATTATTTAAATTATTAAATTTAACATTTGATTTTGCTGAATCAACAGCTACAGGATCCAAATCTACTCCTACTACCTTTTGAGCTCCAAGTTTTGCAGAAGTTATAGCAAGTATGCCAGAACCTGTACCAATATCATAAACTGTTACATCTTTTGTTATATATTTTTCTAAAGCTTCTATACACATTTTAGTTGTTTCATGTGTTCCTGTGCCAAAAGCCATTCCTGGATCCATTTCTACTATAATTTCGTCCTTTTCTTTTTTATATTCTTCCCAAATAGGTTTTATAACAATTTTATTTCCTATTTTTGTAGGCTTATAATATTTTTTCCAATTGTTTGCCCAATCTTCTTCTTTTACTTCCTTTGTAATTATTTTGCCTTCACCTACATTTATGTTCATATCTCTAAGTTCACTTAATTTTTCATTTATATATTTTTCAATTTCATTTATATTTTCCTCTAAACTAAAATATCCTTTTACTACTGCTGCTTCTTTACCATATTCAAATATATTTACATCCGCAAAATCCCAGCTTAAAGGACCTTGGTCTCTATCTAGAATATCTTTGGGATCTTCTATTGCAACACCTTTAACGTCTAATCCATAAAATATACCTGATACAGGTTCTACAGCTTCACTAGTTGTTACAATTTTTATTTCTATCCATTTTCCATTCATATTTATCAATCCCTTCAAAACTTAAAAATAAAATTTTCAATTTATTAAATGTTAATATATAAATCATAATAACTTAAAGTTCATATATTGAAAATATGTACATAAATATTTTTTATAAAATACATTATTTTATTATACCAAATTAAAATTATTATAAACTATTTTATATAAAAATGATATAAAATAAAACTCCGCATAATTTAATTTTAGCGGAGCTTTAAACTTATTTCTTTTTACCTTTTAAAATATCCATAAAAGATTTTTTATTATCTTCATATTCTTCGCCGCTAGCTTCCATAAATGCTTTTAAAGCTTCTCTTTGTCTTTCATTTAAGCTCTTTGGAATATCTACAATTATATTAACATATTGATCTCCCCTACCTGAACTATTTAACCTAGGAACACCTTTGCCCCTTAGTCTAAATATTGTTCCAGGTTGAGTTCCGGCTGGAACATCATATTTTACTTCACCATCAACAGTTGGAACCTTTAATTCACATCCCAAAGCAGCCTTAGCAAAACTTATATGACTATCTATATATATATCAAAGCCTTTTCTTTTAAATATAGGATGAGAAGCCACTCTTATATTAACATATAAATCTCCTGGAGGTCCTCCATTTGCACCATGTTCTCCATGTCCTCTAAGCGGTATTACATTACCATTATCTACACCGGCAGGTACATTAATTTTAATTTTTCTATGTTTTCTTTCTTTACCAGTTCCTCTACAATTACTACATGGTTCAGTAATAATTGTTCCTTTACCTGCACATTTATCACATGTATTAACACTTACAAAACTTCCTAGTGGAGTATTTCTTTGAACTCTAATTTGTCCTGTACCTCCGCATTTATCACATGTTTTAGGAGATGTCCCAGGCTTTGCACCGCTTCCTCCGCAAGTTTCACATCTTTCATATCTATTTATAGCTATTTCTTTTTCTGCTCCAAATACAGCTTCTTCAAAAGTTAGATTTAAAGTATATTCTATATCAGCCCCTCTTTCAGGTCCGTTTTTCCTTCTTGAAGAACCAAATCCACCACCAAAAAAGCTTTCAAATATATCTCCAAAACCACCTATATCAGAAAAGTCAAATCCACCAAAACCGCCTTCAAATCCACTTCCATTAAAATCAGCAGTACCAAATTGATCATATTTAGCTCTTTTATCAGGATCTGATAAAACTTGATATGCTTCATTTATTTCTTTAAATTTTTCTTCAGCCTCTTTATTTCCTCTATTCTTATCAGGATGATATTTAATTGCTAGCTTTCTAAATGCCTTTTTAATTTCATCATCACTTGCACCTTTTTGAAGTCCAAGAATCTCGTAATAATCCTTTTTCGCCATCCCGTTTCCACCACCTGCCATTTAATAAACTATAAATTATAAACAATTTAAACTTAAATTAAGGGAGGGGCCATGTTACCCATCCCTTATATATTATACATATTATTTATTATTTGTCATCTTCTACTTTAAAATCTGCATCAACTACATTATCATCTTTAGGTGCTTGAGTTCCAGCATTAGCTCCACCCATATTATTTGGATCAAAGCCTGCTCCTTCTGCTCCACCATTAGCTTGATATATTTTAGCAGATACAGCATAAAATTCTTGTGTTAATTCTTCTGTTGCTTTTTTTATAGCCTCTAAATCATTTCCATCTTTAACTGCATTTACAGCTTTAATTTTTTCTTCTATTTTAGCTTTATCTTCTGCAGAAACTTTGTCTCCTAAATCTTTTAGAGTTTTTTCTGCTTGATATACCATCTGATCTGCATTATTTTTTACTTCAATAGTTTCTTTTCTCTTTCTATCTTCTTCTGCATATCTTTCTGCTTCTTTTACAGCTTTTTCAATTTCATCATCACTTAAATTTGTTGAAGCAGTAATTGTAATATTAGCTTCTTTTCCTGTACCCTTATCTTTTGCAGAAACATTTACTATACCATTAGCATCTATATCAAAAGTAACTTCAATTTGTGGGACTCCTCTTGGTGCTGGTGCAATTCCTGATAAAGTAAATCTTCCAAGAGACTTATTATCTGCAGCCATCTGTCTTTCACCTTGAACTACATGTATCTCAACAGATGTTTGACCGTCTGCAGCAGTTGAGAATATTTGACTTTTTCTTGTTGGTATTGTTGTATTTCTTGGAATTAAAGGAGTAGCTATTCCACCTAATGTTTCTATTCCAAGTGTCAATGGAGTTACATCAAGAAGAAGTACATCTTTAACATCTCCAGTTAAAACACCTGCCTGAATTGCTGCTCCAACAGCAACACATTCATCAGGATTAACACCTTTTGATGGTTCTTTACCTGTAAAATTCTTAACTGCTTCTTGTACAGCTGGTATTCTAGTAGAACCACCAACTAATATTACTCTATCTATTTCATTTATTGAAAGTCCAGCATCTTGGAGTGCTTTTCTCATTGGCTCAATAGTAGCCTCTACTAAATCATGAGTTAATTCATTAAATTTAGCTCTGGTTAAATTCATATCTATGTGCTTTGGACCTGTAGCATCAGCTGTTATAAATGGAAGATTTATATTTGTTTGTAATGAAGATGATAATTCGATTTTTGCCTTCTCAGCTGCTTCTTTTAATCTTTGAAGAGCCATTTTATCATTTCTTAAATCTATTCCATTTTCTTTTTTAAATGTATCAGCTATATAATCTATAATTCTTTGGTCAAAATCATCTCCACCAAGCTTAGTATTACCATTTGTAGACTTAACTTCAAATACTCCATCTCCAAGTTCTAGTATAGATACATCAAATGTACCTCCACCTAAATCATATACAAGTATTTTATGACTTTCATCTTGTTTATCAAGACCATAAGCAAGTGATGCGGCTGTTGGTTCATTTATAATTCTTAAAACTTCAAGTCCTGCAATTTTTCCAGCATCCTTTGTTGCTTGTCTTTGACTATCATTAAAATATGCTGGAACAGTAATAACAGCTTGAGTAACCTTTTCTCCAAGATAAGCTTCTGCATCAGCCTTAATTTTCATTAGTATCATAGCTGAGATTTCTTGTGGAGTATATTCTTTACCATCTATATTTACCTTATAGCTTGTTCCCATATGTCTTTTTATTGATATTATAGTTCTGTCTGGATTAGTTATTGCTTGTCTTTTTGCAATTTGACCTACAAGTCTTTCTCCATTTGCTTGAAATGATACTACAGATGGTGTAGTTCTTCCTCCTTCTGAGTTAGGAATAACTACTGGTTCTCCTCCTTCCATAACTGCTACACATGAATTAGTTGTACCTAAATCGATTCCTATTACTTTTCCCATATTAAAATCCTCCTTTAATTAAATATTCTTTCAAATTTTAAATTGAATATATTTCTGTTTCTAATTTGCAACTTTAACCATACTATATCTTAAAACCTTATTTCCTCTAATATATCCTTTTTGAAATACCTCAACAATTTCTTTTTCTCCATAATTTTCATCTTCAATATGCATAACTGCATTATGAAAATTAGGATCAAATTTTCCATCTGTAGATATTTCTTCTACATTAAGTTTATCTAAACTATCCTTAAATTGCTTAATAACCATGTCAATTCCTTTTTTTATATCTTCAACACTTCCTTCTACAGTAGCAGCCCTTTCTAAATTATCTAAAACTGGTAATATATTTTTTAGAACATCTTCACACGCTTCTGTATATATAGACTCTTTTTCCTTATTAGTTCTTTTTCTGTAATTATCATATTCAGCTGTAATTCTTAATATTTTTTCTTTTAGAGCCTCAATTTCATTATTTAATTTAGTATTTTCATCTTGTAATTTTTTATTTGAATCTTTTAATTCTTTAACCATAGCTTCTAATGAATTCTCTTTATTTTCTTCTATACATTCAAACTCCTTATCTTCTAATATCTCTGCCTCATCAGAAATTTCAGTTTCTTTAGCTTTATCAAAAATATTATCTTCTTTAATTTCTTCAAAAGCAGTTTCATTTTTATTTTCTTTTTCCATTACTCACTTCTTCCTTTCGTAGTTTTTACATTATAAAATATAATTAAATAAAATAATTATTTTTATCAAGAAACTATTTATTATCTAAATACTTTTTGCTCAATGCATCATTTACTTCTTTTACTATTTTAGTAAGAACAGTAACTACTTTTGCATAAGGAATTCTAGTAGGTCCTATAACTCCTATAACTCCTAAAGGTCTATCTCCTAATCTATAAACTCCTGAAATAACGGCACAATCTTTTGCACTTTCAACATAATTTTCTTCTCCTATACTTATAGATATAGAACTATTAGTATTTAAAAGACTTTGAATGAGTTCTTTATTATCTATTAAGTGTAAAAATTCTCTAGCTTTTTCTATATTATTATACTCTGGATAATTAAATATATTTGTTGTACCTTCTAAATAAACCTCAGAGTTCTCTGCTTCATTTAAGCTTTCATAAAGTGCTGGTATGATAGCATCAAATATTTCTTCATGATTAGCCAAATCTATTTTTATACTGTTAATTACAGATAAATTTATTTCTTCAATAGTAAGATTTTTTAATTTATTATTTAAAATGTTGCTTAATTTAATAAGTATACCATTATCAATTGGTTTTTTTATTCTAATTATAGTATTCTTAATCAAACCTGTATCTGTAATTATTACTGCTAAAACTGCATTATTATCAACTTTTACAAGTTGAATAGATTTTAAATAACTTTTTTTAGCAGACGGAGTTTTCACGATGCATGTTAATTTAGTAAGTTCTGATAATAATTGAGTAGCTTGCTTAATAATTTTATCAACTTCGTAAAGAGCTGCATTTAATATTTGATTTTTTATTAAAATTTCTTCTTCTAAAGATAATGAAGTAAGTTTCATTAACTTATCTACATATAATCTATAACCTTTATTTGAAGGCTTTCTTCCAGAAGAAGTATGAAGATGTTCAAGATATCCCATTTCTTCTAAATCAGCCATCTCATTTCTTATAGTTGCAGAACTTATCCCTAAATTATACTTTTTTGCTATGGTTCTGGATCCAACAGGCTCAGCAGTATTAATATAATCATTAATTATAGCCTGAAGTATTTTTATTTTTCTTTCATCCATTTCCATATTTTCCTCCTAATTTATTTAAAAGTTCTGAACATATATTTTGTTAGCACTCAGTATTGGTGAGTGCTAATTGCCATGATTAAAAAATATCACTCTATAATTGTTTTGTCAATTTATTATTAAACACAAAAATAAATTATAATTTAATAAAATATGTATTTAAGTTAATATTCCTCCTATTTTCTTATCTTTTCACTTTATTTTAATTTAATATAAATTCACACATAACTTGATTTGATAATTTAACTCCTTCATAAGAAAGATATATACGATCTTTATTTTTTATTAACAAATTTCTTTTTACAAATTTTTCTATAACATCTTTATATATATCGTAAATATCTATTTTAAATCTATTTTTAAAGTCTTTTATGGATATTCCTTCTATTTTTCTAAGACCTAAAAACATAAATTCTTCCATTTCATCTTCTATAGTATTTTTATATTCTTCTATTACTGCATTTTTATTTTTATTTATCATATTTATATATTTTTCTATATCATCATAATTTTTATACCTTAATCCTTCTATATATGAATGCGCTCCAGATCCACATCCTATATAATCTTTTAGGTTCCAATATGTTAAATTATGCTTGCATTCTAAATTTTTTTTTGAAAAATTAGATATTTCATATTGTAAATATCCATTATCTTTTAAAAAATTTACACAAAAATCATACATTGCTACTACGTCATCTTCATCAGGAAGGTTTAATTTTCCTTTTCTATCCATATCATAAAAAACAGTTCCTTCTTCAACTATTAAGCTATAACAAGATATATGTTCTGGATTTAATTTTATAACTTCATTAAGAGTTTCTTTAAAGTCATTTAAACTTTGATTTGGAAGTCCCATCATTAAATCAACATTAATATTATTAAAACCTATTTTCCTTGCTTCATTATAAGTATTTATAAACTGTTCTCTGTTATGTATTCTTCCTATTTTTTTTAACAAACTATTTTGCCATGCTTGAAGCCCTATGCTTAATCTATTTACTCCCATGCTTTTAAAAAATTCAAGCTTTTCTTTACTGAAACTATCTGGGTTACCTTCAACTGTAAATTCAAAATTTTCATCTTTATCTAAATTATCGATAGAATTTTTTAAAATATTTAAACACTCTAATGTTAAATAGGTGGGAGTTCCCCCACCTATAAAAATTGTGTTAACTTTTTTATTTACTTTAAAATTTATCTCCTTACATAAAGCCAAAATATATTCATACATAAAATTTTCTTTACCTGAAAATGATGGGAAATCACAATATAAGCACTTTTGTCTACAAAACGGAATATGTATATATAATGATATTCCATTATTCATAAATATTTTCCCCTTTTAATCTATTTTTAAAATTGACATAAAAGCTTCTTGAGGTACTTCTACTGTACCTATTTGTCTCATTCTCTTTTTACCTTCTTTTTGTTTTTCTAGGAGTTTCTTTTTCCTAGTTATATCTCCTCCATAACATTTTGCAAGTACATCTTTTCTAAGTGCTTTCACAGTTTCTCTAGCTATTATCTTACCACCTACTGCGGCTTGAATTGGTATTTCAAACTGTTGTCTTGGAATTATTTCTTTTAATTTTTCAGCTATACCTCTTCCTCTACTATAGGCTCTTTCTTCCGGTACAATCATAGAGAGAGCATCTACTACATCGCCATTTAATAATATATCTAATTTTACAAGTTTACTTTTAGCATAGCCTTTTAATTCGTAATCCAATGAAGCATATCCTCTTGTTCTAGATTTTAACACATCAAAAAAATCATATATTATTTCATTTAAAGGAATATCATAATTAAGTACTGCCCTTGTTGCTTCAATATATTGCATATCTTTAAATATACCTCTCCTATTTTGGCATAGTTCCATAACAGCTCCAACATAATCAGTAGGAGTAATTATAGATGCTTTTACAATAGGTTCTTCCATGTATTCTATCTTAGAAGGTTCTGGCATATTAGTTGGATTTGTAAGTTCTATTGTACTTCCATCTGTTTTAGTTATTTTATAAATAACAGAAGGAGCAGTAGTTATAATATTTATATTATATTCTCTTTCTATTCTTTCTTGAATAACTTCCATATGAAGAAGTCCTAAAAAACCACATCTAAATCCAAAGCCTAATGCTATTGATGTTTCTGGTTCAAAGCTTAAAGCAGCATCATTTAATTGAAGTTTTTCAAGTGCTTCTTTAAGTTCTTCATAATCAGCTCCATCTACTGGATATATTCCGCTAAAAACCATAGGTACAGCAGGCCTATAACCTTCAAGTGGTTCTTTAGCTGGTCTATCTGCTTCTGTTATAGTATCTCCAACTCTCGCATCTTTAACAACCTTAATTGAAGCTGTTAAATAACCTACATCTCCTGCACGAAGCTCATCTATAGGTTTCATTTGAGGTACAAATACTCCGATTTCTGTAACATCATATATTTTATTTGTAGCCATTAGTTTAATCTTAGTCCCAACTTTTATCTTTCCTTCTTTAATTCTTATATGACATATAACTCCTTTATAACTATCATAATAAGAATCGAATATAAGTGCTCTTAAAGGAGCTTCTTCGTCACCTTCTGGTGCAGGAATATTCTCAACTATTGCTTCTAAAACTTTATCTATGTTTAATCCAGATTTTGCAGAAATAAGAGGTGCATTTTCTGCTTCAATACCAATTACATCTTCTATTTCTTTTTTAACTTCGTCTGGTCTTGCACTTGCAAGATCTATTTTATTTATTACAGGTACAATTTCAAGATTATGATCTATTGCAAGATAAGTGTTAGCTAAAGTTTGAGCTTGTATACCTTGAGTAGCATCTACAACTAATACAGCACCCTCGCAAGCTGCAAGGCTTCTAGATACTTCATAATTAAAATCTACATGTCCTGGAGTATCTATAAGATTTAATATGTATTCTTCTCCATTTTCTCTTCTATAAACAAGTCTTGCAGCTTGAGCTTTTATTGTAATTCCTCTTTCTCTCTCAAGTTCCATATTATCAAGTACTTGCTCTTCCATTTCTCGTTGGGTTAAAGTTCCTGTTTTTTCAATTAATCTATCTGCAAGAGTAGATTTTCCGTGATCTATATGGGCAATTATCGAAAAATTTCTTATATGTTTTTGTCTGTCTGTAGCCATAACTTTTACCCCCATTGTGTAAATAAATCAAAATAAATTATATCATAATAATTAAGGAATGTGTCAATATAATAATTATTGTTAATTTGTTATTTTATTTTTAATATTATAAAAAACTTCTTTATTTATATATATAATATAATTTCCTATATCAAATTTTAAATCAAAAGGATTTTTATTATATGTAATTTTAATATTAGATCTATCTTTAATGAAGTCTGGAAGTTCATTGCTTATTTTTATAAATCCATAAAAAATTACTGATACACAAAATAAACTGACAGTAAAATATTTAATTTTTTTAAACATGAAAAGTACCTCCTTAATATAAAGGATGTACTTTTTTATAAATTTCTATTCAATTATAATTAAATTTTATAAATTAATTTATATACCTATTTATATCATCTAATCCTAAAGCTGGCTGCAATGCTATGTTTATTCCATTTGCTATTACTTTAGAAAGAGAATCTATAACTAAGTCCACTTCTTTAGGTGTAACCATAAGATTTCCAACATAAGGATATAAAATTTCTTCTATCATTTTATGTTTTTCATCTTTATCTATTGATTTAAGCATATTATAAAATTTTCCTTCTTTAGGAGCTTGATTTATCATTTCGTCTATTGCTAAATCTATAGTATCATTTGCCATAGTTGCTGCATCTACCACTGTAGGAACTCCAATTGCTATAACTGGAATACCCAAAGTCCTTTCACTTATTTCCATTCTTTTATTTCCTACTCCTGATCCTGGAGATATTCCACTATTTCCAATTTGTACAGTCCTATTTACTCTTTCCATCTTTCTAGAGGCAAGAGCATCTATACATATAATTATATTAGGTTTTATTTTTTCAACTACCCCTTTTATTATTTCACTAGTTTCTATTCCAGTAGTTCCTAAAACTCCAGGAGACAAAGCACATACAGGTCTTATTTCTTCATCAATATTATTTGGGACTAATTCTTTTAAATGCCTTGTTATCATTAATCTAGATATAACTTTAGGACCTAATGCATCTGGAGTAATATTAGAATTTCCAAGTCCCACTACTAACGCTGTCATACTTTTATCTAATTTAATCATTGGAATCAATGATTTAGCAAGTACTTTACTAACTTCATCCATAGTATCGCTATCATAATGTGTAACTTCTGGAATATCAATGGTTATATATGTGCCTATGGGCTTGCCCATAGCCTTTTCTCCTTCTTCGTTTATTATTTTTACTTTAGTAATTTTTATATCTTCATCATTTTCTTCATAAACTTCTACTCCTGGTATTTCACCTCCATTTTCATTTTGATATATTTCCTTTGCTTCTATAGCTAAATCAGTTCTAACATCTCTCATTAAATTATCGTCCTCTAAATAGGACATTTCACCTCTTTACCTTTAATTTTATTATTAGTTTTACCATTATTTTAATAAATAATACTTGAAGTATATTATAATAAATGCTATAATACCTTTGTTATATAAGAGAAACTCGTACGCAGATTTCCCCAAACTGCTGAGGCCCTATTAAATCATAAGGGGGTGAATAAAAAATGGCAAACATAAAGTCAGCTCAAAAAAGAATAAAAGTAACACAAACTAAAACACTTAGAAATAAGATGATAAAATCTTCATTAAAGACTATGATTAAAAAATTTGAAGCTGCTGTTGCAAACGGAAATTTTGACGAAGCAAAGCTTGCTTTTATAAATGCTACTAAGGCTTTAGATATGGCTGCTTCAAAAGGAGTAATTCATAAAAATAAAGCTTCAAGAAAAAAATCAAGACTTGCTGCAAAATTAAATGCATTAAACGCTTAATAAATAAACCGGTGTATAATCAACCGGTTTTTTATTTTTTAATATATACTTGTATTTATTATTAAAAGTTCCATTTCTGTTTTACTATTTAATGAAGAAGTTTTTAAAATTTCTTCAGTTTTTAAACATAAATTAATAGCTTGTTTTAATCCTTTTATAGTGAATTTCTTGCTTTGGACTATCATTTTACTACATATATAAGGATTTAATTTTAATTCTTTAGCTAAAACTTCACTATTTTTTCCACTCTCTATTCCAATTTTTATCTGAAGTAAAATATTAAATTGACGTTCTATCATATATAAAATATATGGAATTTTTTCTCCTTTAAATATAAGTTCATTAAAAATATTTAATGCTTTTTCTATTTTTTTTGAAGATATGCTATCTACTAAATTAAAAATATCATTATCTGTTTTAGGAGGTAAAAGTTTTAATATATCCTCTTTAGTTATATCTCTTTCAAAAGCATACATACATAACTTTTCAACTTCATTTTTAATTATATTCATATTATTTTCTAAACTTTCACAAAAAAGCTTTAACTCAAAATTACCTATATTCTTTCCTTTATCTTCAAATATTTTTTTTACTTTTTTTTCAAGATTTTGTCCAGTAAGTTTATTAAATTTAACTACACAAGCTTTTTTATCTATTTTTTTTAAATTATCACTTATCTTTTCTCTATCATCATCAAAAATATAATACATTATTAAAATACAATGCTTGGCTGGGTTTTCTATATACTTTGTAATTATTTCTAATTTTTTTTTAGATTCTTGGTCTTCATTTTCTTTTAAAAAATTGGCTCTATATACAACGACTACTTTTTTATCACTAATAAAAGGTATAGTTTCGCATGTATTTACTATATTAAAAGCATCCGCAGTTAAACCATCAAATTGTACATAATTTAATTCTTTAAATGATTCTTGTACATTTTTATTAACTATAATGTCTATAGTTTCTTTAATAAGAGCTTCTTCAGTTCCGCAAAAAATATAACAATTATCAAAATTATTTTTTTTTATATTTTTTTCAAGTTCTAAATAATCCTGCAAATCCCAATACTCCTTTCAATTATTAATATTATAACTAATATAAACTTGATTAAATAATATATTATAAGTATAAATCTGTATTTTTTTACCATTTAAATAATATTTATTTTGAGGATAATTAATTATTTTAAAAACGTCTTTATTGTTATTTATAATTTGTGAATCATTATATGTTATTACAGTTTTAAGATTATCAGATATTACCTCTAATTCTATATTGTCTTTAGAATTAAAAATTTTTATATAACAATCTTTCTTTAATTTTAATGTAATATTTTTATTATAAGTATTTATTGTTTTTGTTATATAAAATTTTTCTTTTATAGATTTTAAACTTTCTTCATCAAAATTTTGCTGATCATATATAAGCACCCTATCCAATTTATAACTTATAATTACACTATTAATATTATTAATACTTACAAATTGTATTTTAGGTATAAAGTTATAGTATTGACTTAATGTTATAAACAAAGCAATTATAGGTACAAATTTTAACTTATCATTGCCTTTTTTAACTAATATAAAAGATACTATAATACTAAATATAGCAATACTATCTATATATGACATATAACTTACTTTAGGAGATATTTTTAATAAAATATACTGTGCTCCATCTAATATTATTATAATGATATGTATTAATTTACACAATAAATTAAATACTAAATCTATGTTTATAAAAATTAACGCTATATTTCCACATATAACAACTATAGTGTAAATTGGTAAAAGTATTAAATTACCAGGTATAAAACCAAAGCTTATATTTCCTAAAGTTAGTGATGCATAAGGCATTGAAAATGCTTGGGCACTCAAAGTTAAGCTTAAACTTTCATTTATACTTTTAGGAAGTTTGTATAATGTTCTTTTTATTTTATCAAAATATAAAATTATACCTAAAGTAGATAAATAGGAAAGATTAAATCCTAAATCTACTGCATAATATGGATTTATTGTTAAAATAATAAGCGCCGACAAACTTAATGAAGAAATAGCATCATAATTTTTATATACTTTTTTAGAAAGTTTAAGGATTAAAATCATAATGAAAGACCTTATAGTTGCTGGTTGGGAACCAGTGAAAATCATATAGGCAAATGAAATTACTATAGAAGGTATTATACCTAAAATTCCTTCCACGACTTTATATATTATAGCTATATGAAATCCAGATACACTTATAGCATGAATAATTCCAAGTCTATTAAAACTATCCCTTTGAACGTTTGAAAGATATTTAGTTTCTCCAAAACAAATTGACATAATAAAAGCCGCATTTTCTTCCCCTAAATTCTTCGTAAATTTGTAAGAAATATTTCTTTTCAAATTATTAATATTATATATAATATCTTTTTTGTAAACTTTATAATTATCTATATAAAATTCTCCAACTAACCCTTTATTAAAATCTGATTTTTTTTCAAATTTACCATAAGCTAATATTTTATCTCCTTCTAGAATTTCATTAAGATTTCCTTTTAATACTATTTTTTTCCCATTTGACTGACCTATAGCATAAAAATCTTTTAATTCTTTTATTCTTATAGTTTCAATTTTATCAAAGGAATTGAAACTATAATAAAATAAATTGCTAAAAAAACCTAATAAGAAAAAAGCTATTATAAGTATAGAAAAACTCTTTTTTATCGTAAAGAAGATTATTATTAAAAAAGATGCAGCTAAAACTGCACCTAACAAGGCAATATTTTTAAAAAGTACATAGGATATACAGCCTATATATAATGATATAGCGTAAAAAACAATTGGTTTATAAGGGTTCATTATTTTTTGTTATATCTAAATGTGTAGGAACAGCATATCCTGTTTTATAACTGCCTTCCTGTTTTTTAACATCAAGAGTAATTCTAACACTATGGAGAGGTTCAATAAATTCTATGTTTTTCACTTCTGGTATTCCTTCTCTTCCTCGCATTAAGAAAAAAGTTTTTGTTATCTCTTCTGCAGCCTCTTTAGTTACATCTTCATAACTTAAAAAATAATCTTCTTCTGGTATATTTAAATAAACAATATTGCTTCCAAAAATATCAGTTTCTATAATATTTTCTAGCATTTTAAAACCACCTCCATATTTATTTTATCCAAAAGATTAAAGTTTAATCAAAACTATTATATATATAAGTATAAGACTTAAATTAAATAAATATTTTATAATTATTTAATTAACTTGGAGGTGTTAAAAATAAAAATAGGAATAATATCTGATACGCATATTTCAAAAGATATATATATAATTGATATACTTATAGAAAAATTTTTTAAAGACATAGATTTGATAATTCATGCTGGAGATTATAGAAATATTAAAGTAATTGAAGCAATAAAAAAGCATAAAAAATTTATTGGTGTTTATGGTAATAATGATGGAAATAAAATACGAAAAGAACTAAAAGAAAAGGAAATTATAAAACTTAATGGCTATAAAATAGGTATATATCATGGTATTGGAGAAAGCAATATCACAATAGATAATGCATATGAAGTATTTAAAAAAGATAAATTAGATGTAATAATATTTGGTCATAGTCATGAACCTATAATAAAATTCATAGATAAAACATTAATGCTAAATCCTGGTACTCCCACAAGTAAAAAAAAGAAAAGATGGCATTCTATTATAATTTTAGAACTTGAAAAAGACTATATTAATGCTCAACTTAGATTTTTTAATAAATTTTAATTTATTAGCTGTATATAAAAATAATCTGACAAAAAATTTTTATCAGATTATTTTTATATTTGGCGGGAACATGTGGGAATCGAACCCACCAATCGTGTTATTAGCACGACTGCACAGTTTTGAAGACTGGCAGGCACACCAGTACCTATCTATTCCCTTATTATATTTTATAATTTTATATTAAAGTATATAATAAGTCAATATTATAAAATCATTTTTTATATAATACTCTAATATCTCCTAATCTTTTAGTAAGCTTTATATTATCAAAATGTTCTAATAATATTACTGCATATTTTCTGCTAGTATTTAACATATCCCTCATTTTTGCAACTGATATATTTCCATTTTCATTTATAAATTTAATTACTATTTCTTTTGCATATTCATAATGCTTTTTTAACAATATATAATCTTCTGAAACCTTTATAAGTTCACCACTATCTATAAGTGAATCATATACTATTTTAAAATCTTTTTTATTTTGAACTATTTCATCATATTTAGGCGGCATATATTTAGAATTCATATATAAATTTATTATTTTATCTTTAATTAATTGATTTTCTTTATTGTATTTTACTTTAAAATTATATAAGAAAATGTAATTTCCATTAATATTTATAATTTTTTTATTCTTTAAAATTTCTAATATTTCATCATAAATTTTTTGTTTTATGTTTTTACCAAAAATTTTAATTTTTATTTCTTCTTTAGAAGCTCCAATTTTTAATGGATTATTTTTATGAAAATGTATCAAATACTTTTCTATTTCTTCACTTTTATGTTTTATAAAATTTTTATGAATATAAATAGGTTTGTCCAGTGATATAAGCTTAATTATTTTTTTGCATTGAACTAATTCTTCTAGTTTATTTTGTATATTTACCTCATTTTTACCTATAGATTTTGATATTGTATTAATATTTGGATATTCATAGCTTATTTTTTCTAAAGTTTTTTCAAGTACACTTTCAAAATTTCCACTTTCTTTAATATTTAATTCTTCTATATAATTTTTATCAAATCTTTTTGCTTTTTTAGCTAGCGGTTCTATTATTGTTCCTCCCCCTAATGTATACATAGGAGAATAATTTCTAATAACAAATTTATCGTTTTTTTGCGCTGTTAAAGGTTCTTCAAGTCTAAGCTGCACATAAGATTTTTCTCCTGGCAATATTTCTTCTTTATCTAGTATTATAATCCTGCATAAAATTTCATTTGTACCATGATAAAGTTTTACTCTTTGCCTATTTTTAAGAGGTTTTTCACAAGATTTTAAATAGTAAAAAGAACAATCAGTTATAAGTGATGGAGCCATTGTATTTTTAGTGGCTATAACATCCCCTCTTTTTATTTCATTTAATTTTATATTTGATAAATTTATAGCACATCTTTGTCCTGCTTCTGCAAATTCAACTTGATTTTCATGCACTTGAATTCCTCTTATTTTAGATAAAATATGTGATGGATATATTTCTACAATATCTCCTTCTTTTATTTTACCACTTATTATAGTACCTGTTACTACTGTTCCAAACCCGCTTACTGTAAAAGCTCTGTCTATTGGCATCCTAAAAAAACCTTCTATATCTTTAGTTTCTACTTCTTCTGTAATTTTATCTATATCATTTACTAATTCTTTAATGCCAGTACCAGTTTTCGAAGAAACAAAATGAATAGGAGCATATTGAAGAAAAGTATCTTTAAAATAATCATTAATATCTTCTTTAAGCATTTTAAGCCATTCTTTATCTACTAAGTCAACTTTCGTAATAACTATAATACCTTTTTTTATCCCTAAAAGCTGTAATATTTCAAAATGTTCTTTTGTTTGAGGCATTATTCCTTCATCTGCGGCTATAACTAGTAAAACTACATCAATTCCACTTACTCCGGCTAATGCATTCTTTATAAATTTTTCGTGTCCAGGTACATCAATAATTCCAGCTCTTTTCCCAGAAGGCAAATCAAAAAATGTAAATCCGAGATTTATAGAAATACCTCTTTCCTTTTCTTCTTTTAAAGTATCTGTATCTTTACCTGTTAAAGCTTTTATAAGTGTAGTCTTACCATGATCTATATGACCCGCTGTACCTATTACAATGTGTTTCATATTTATCACCATTAAAATAATTTTTTTAATGAGTCAGCAATTAAATTAAAATCTCTATCAAAAATTGTTCTTAAATCCATATAAACTTCTCCATTATATATTCTTGTTATAATTGGGACTGAATTTTCTCTTAATCTTTTTTCTATTTCTTCTGCACTATATATATCACTTTTAAGTTTAAGTACATAAGTATCTATTTTTTCTGAAGGCATAGCTCCTCCACCTACTATAGAATAGTCTTTTTCAATCTTTATTTCTAAATTTACATTTTGGTTTTTAAGTTTATTCCTTAAATTTTGTGCTCTTTTTTTATGTATTTCTTTAGGAGTCAAAATGGAATAAAGAGTAGGTATATTTTTTATAGCATATTCTTCATCTAAATAACATTTTAATGTTCCTTCAAGTGCAGCCAAAGTCATTTTGTCAACTCTAAGTGCTCTTATAAGCTGATTTTTTTTTATTTTATCAATATATATTTTTTTGCCTGCTATGATACCAGCTTGAGGTCCTCCAAGCATTTTATCTCCACTAAAAGTAACTATATCCACATTTTTTTTAATACTATCCATAACAGTAGGTTCATATACAAATCCATATTTAGAAAAATCCACAAGTACACCGCTTCCTATATCTTCTACAACAGGTATATCATATGCCTTACCTAATGAAACAAGATCTTCTAAAGGTATTTCTTTTGTAAATCCCATAATTTTAAAATTAGAAGTGTGTACTTTTAAAAGCATTCCTGTATTTTCATTTATGTTGTTTTCATAATCATATAAATGAGTTCTATTAGTAGTACCTACCTCTACAAGCTTTGCTCCACTAAATTTCATTATATCTGGAATTCTAAAAGATCCACCTATTTCAACTAACTGTCCCCGTGATACTATTACTTCTTTATTATTACAAAATGTGTTCAATATAAGCATTACAGCTGCTGCATTATTATTTACAACCACAGCAGCCTCTGCTCCTGTTATCTTTTTTATTAAATCTTCTACATGACTATATCGTGATCCCCTATCTCCAGATTCAATGTTATATTCTAAATTATTATAATCGCCAGAAATTGATATTACATTTTCTATTGCTTCTTTACATAATATGGATCTTCCTAAGTTAGTATGTAGGATAACTCCTGTAGCATTAATTACTTTTCTTAATTTAGGAATTTTTTTTCTTTGTATTTTTTTATAAAAACAATCTAAAATGTCTTTATTGTTAAATTCTTTAATTTTTCCTAAAATAATGTCATTTCTAAATTTATCTATAGCTTCTCTTAAGCTTTCAATCACAATTGATCTTGTAGTACTTGAAAGTTCCTTTTTTACTATATCTTCTTTAAGCATTTCATCTATCTTAGGAAGTTTTCTAAGTAATTCTTTATTATTCATTAAATAATAATTTTCTCCTTTCTGAAATTAAATTACTATTATTCCACTATTATGTATTTTTCTTTTAAAGGTAATACTTCTCCAATAATTTCTGCCTTTATTCCAGCATTATTAAGATCAGTAATTATTTTTTCACCTATATTATTACTGCAAGAAAATAATAAGCCTCCAGAAGTTTGAGGATCAAATAATATATCTGAAAACCATTCAGGTATATTTTTAAGTTCATATTTGCCTTCTAAATAAGCAATATTATTGTAAGTACCCTGTGGCACTAATCCCATTTGTGCATATTCTTTTGCTTCCTTTATATATGGTATATTATTTTTATAAAATTTTAAAGTTACATTTGAAGCACAAGCCATTTCATAACTATGGCCTAAAAGTCCAAAACCAGTTATATCAGTGCAAGCAGTTATATTATAATTTGTTATTATTTCTGCCGCATATTTATTTAAAGTAGACATAACTTTTACTGCTTCATTATATGCATTTTTATTAACTATTCTTCCTTTGATTGCTGTGTTTATTATACCAGTTCCTAAAGGCTTTGTTAAAATAACAATATCTCCTATATTGCACCCAAAATTTTTAAGTATTTTTTTAGGATGAACAATTCCAGTTACAGATAATCCATATTTAGGCTCATTATCATCAACAGTATGTCCTCCAACAACTACAGCGCCTGCTTCAATTACCTTATCTGCTCCACCTTTTAATATTTCAGCTAATATATCTAAAGAAAGGCATAGTGGGAAACAAACAATATTCAATGCTACTAAAGGTTTCCCTCCCATAGCATATATATCACTTAAAGCATTTGCAGCAGCAATTTGTCCAAAAGTATATGGATCATCAACTACAGGAGTAAAAAAATCTAAAGTTTGTATTATGGCATTATTATCATCTAATTTATAAACAGCTGCATCATCTGATGTTTCTATACCTACTATTAAATTTTTATTTTCCATTTTAGGAATTTTATCCAGAATTGTTGAAAGGGTCTCCGGCCCTATTTTAGCTGCTCATCCAGAAGTTCTTGTCATTTCTGTTAATCTTTTCTCCAAAATAACCCCTCCTTACAAAAATTATATACTAATAAATTATATTTTATAGTATTAATTATCTAATGTCTATTATGTCTTTAAATTTATCTATAGTTTTTTTACCTATGCCATCTATTTTATCTAAATCTTCAATAGAATTAAAATATCCATTTTTTTCTCTATAATCAACAATCTTTTGAGCTGTAACAGCCCCTACTCCAGGTATTTTATCTAATTCTTCAATAGTAGCAGTATTTATATCTATTTTATTATTTTCTGAAGCTACTCCATTTAAAATTCCTGTAGATTTAATATTATTTGCATTATCTGTCTTTTTATCTACATATATATAATCTTCATCTTTTAATTTTTTGGCTAAATTTAGTTTACTATCTGGATTTATCTCATCTGTAAATCCACCCGCCTCTTTAACTAAGTCTTCTACTATACTACCATATTTTAATCTGTAAACTCCTGGTTTTTTTACTTCACCTTTTATGTATACTGTTATAATTTTCTCTTCATTTTTTTGATTATTTTCATTGAAAGTACTTTCAACAAATATATCATCTTCATTTAACTTTAAATTTTTAGATTTGTTTAAATTTAATCCTATAACTAAAAAAATTATAAGCATTACTAATATAACTACTGAGCCAATAATTTTTTGTTTTGTCTTCATAATATTTCCTCCATTACTTTGTAAATATTAATTTCATTACTGATTATTGACAATTTTTTAAAATTTTATCGCTTATTTAAACATTTTTTGATATAATTAGATTAATTACATACAAGGAGGCAAAAATGAAACGATTTTTTATTTTATTATGTATTTTTCTTATTTTAGCTTTTAATTATAAAAATTATATAGTTTTTGCAAATACTCTTCCACCTTCTGTTGCTTCTGATGGTGCAGTATTGATGGATGCTGATACTGGCACTATATTATACTCTAAAAATATGAATACAGCATATCCACCTGCATCAACTACAAAAATTATGACTGCTCTTTTAACTATTGAAAATATAAATTTAAATGATGTTATTACAGTTAGCAAAAAAACTCCTTATGTAGATGGAAGTAAAATTGGAATATTTGAAGGTGAAGAAATAAAAGCAAAAGATTTATTATATGGATTGCTTCTTTTATCTGGAAACGATTGTGCTGAGGCTCTTGCAGAACATATAAGCGGTTCTACGGATACTTTTGCAAAGCTTATGAACAAAAGGGCAAAAGAACTTGGATGCGAAAATACTAATTTTGTTAATCCACATGGTCTTTATGATAATAACCATAAAACGTCAGCTAAAGATTTAGCTATTATTTTAAATGAAGCTATGAAACATCCCGAATTTAGAGAAATTGCTTCTACTTTTATTTATAAAATACCACCTACAAATAAACATCCAGAAGGAATATATTTAGCCAATGAAAATAAATTAATTCAAAAAAACTCTAAATACTACTATAAAGAAGCTGAAGCCGGTAAAACAGGCTATACAACTCAATCTGGATTTTCATATGTAGCAAGTGCAATTAAAGACAACCATAGGCTTATTTTAGCTCTAGTACATAGCAACACAAAAAGTTATTATGAAGATAGTGTAAAATTATTTAATTATGGATTTAATAATTTTGAGGTAGTATCTTTATTTAAAAAAGGTGATATTGTAACTACATTATCTCAAAACAATTTAGTTATACCACTTGCTGCCTATGAAGATTATTATTATATCAAAGAAAAAGGCTCCAATATTAAACCTGAATTTAAATTATTGGAACCAAATATAAAAAGCAAAACTTTTAAAAAAGGAGATATAATAGCAGAAGCATCTATAAATTTAAATGGAAACATATTACCAAATCTTAAATTAGTAAGTACAGTAGACTATAAATATACTTCTAATTTGAAACAATCACTTATATCAAATAAAAGTAAATTTAATATAGCTTTATATGGTATATCAATACTTTTAATAATATCTATATTAACTTTTATTATTAAAAAAAAAAGAAAATTAGATGTTATTTAAAATATATATTGTTTTTAATAATATAGGGTTTCAAAATTAAATTTAACTTTGAAACCCTATATTTAATTGATATTACTTAATTTTTTTATTAATTCTTGCATATCTTTTGGGAGATTACTTTCTAAAGTTATTATCTCTCCAGTTCTTGGATGAGGGAAAGCTAACTTATAAGCATGTAATGCCTGCCTTTTTATATATATATCATCTTTATCCGTTCCATATAAACTATCTCCATAAATAGGATTTCCAATATAGCTTAAATGAACTCTTATTTGATGAGTTCTTCCAGTGTCAAGAGTAAGCTTAACTAAACTTCCTAAATTAAATTCTTCAATAACATTAAAATGTGTTATACTTTTTTGACCTCTATAATCTACAATTCTTTTTATACTATCTTTTTCAGGCCTATAAATAGGCAGATCTATTGTACCTTCCTTTGATTTTAATTTTCCATGTACTATAGCTAAATAATTCTTTTTAAAATTATCATTTTGCATATCTCTTGCTAAAGCCATATGTGAAAATTGATTTTTGGCAATTAAAATTAATCCTGAAGTGTCCATATCAAGTCTACTTACTAGCCTTACTATACAATTTTCATTTTTTTCTTTAAAATAATATAAAAGTCCATTAGCTAGAGTCCCATTAGGATAACTTTTAGTAGGATGTACAACAATCCCAGAAGGCTTATTTACGACTATTACATCCATATCTTCATACACAACTTCTATTTCCATTTTTTCTGGTTCTATATTCTGACTTTCTTCTTTAGTTACATCAAATGTTATAATATCATCTTTTTTTAAAATATAATTAAGTTTTACTATTTTATCATTTACCTTTATTTTATCGTGGAGTGCAGCTCCTCTAATAAGTCTTCCTGAGAGCTTAGCTACTTTTTTTAGATATTCTCTAAGCTTTAAACCATCTTCTTTTTCACATACCTTAAAAATTAAAAAATTATCCATATATTATATTCACCTGCATTTCTTCATTATAAGAAAATTTCTACCTTTAATAGTGTCTAAATGAAGTGGTTGTCCTTTAGATATTATATAATTAATAGTTCTATCAAAAGTTAATAATAGTGCTTCATCTAAATCTCTATAAACCATATTTCTAATATTTTCTATTCCTTCAAATTTTCTCATAGGTTCTATATAATCTGATATATAAATAATTTTTTCTAACATACTCATATTTTCTCTACCTGTAGTATGATATATTACTGAATTTAATATTTCTTGATCTTCGATTCCCATAATATTTTTAGCTATAATCCCGCCAACTAATCCATGCATTAAGGCTGCTGTCTTTATATATATATCATTATAATTATAATTATTATCTATTATAATATTTTTCATTTCTTCATCATTCATATTTTTAGCACAATCATGTATAAGACCTGCAATCTTTGCTTTTTCAACATTTATTCCATAATGTATTGCAAGTTTTTCTGCTGTATCCATTACTCTCAAACTATGCTCAAATCTTTGTTTATCTAAATTTTTTTCTAAAAATTTAATTATTTGATTTTTATTCCACATTTTAAATTCACTCCATGTTATATAAATTAAGTTTTAAAATAGTGTTATATACATTAGTTGGAAGAAGAAAACTTACATCTTTTCCTTCTTTTATCATATTTTTTATTTGAGTAGAAGATACATTAAAAAGAGGTATATCTAAAAATATAATTTCCTTTTTATATATTTTTTCTATTTTTTCTTTTTGTTTTAAAATGTTCTCCTTATTATAGCCAATCCTATTAAATACAACCAGCTTACAATTTTCCAATATTTTGTCTACATTTTTCCATTTATTTATATCCATAAGGCAATCTACCCCAGTTATAAAATACCAAATAGTTTCTGGCTCTAATCTTTTAAAATATTCCACAGTTTTATATGTATAACTTAAACCTTTATTTTTAATTTCAAAATCACTTAATATAAATTTTTTCTCATTTTTAATAGCCATATTTACTAATTCATATCTAATATTAGCATCGGTCTTTTTTTTATCTGTTTTGTGAGGAGGATTTCCTGATGGCATAAAAATAATATAATCTAATTTTAATATATTTATTGCTTCATGTGCTATATAAAGATGTCCATTATGTATGGGATCAAACGTTCCTCCAAATATACCTTTTTTTATCATATTGTTATCTCCTTGCAAAATAGAATTTTTATACTCTTTTTAGTATATATAATTATAATTTAATCAAAGCACAGTAAGCTATAAAATAACTTTCAACATACAATTTATAAAATTTAAAAATTTGTATTTTAATTGTAAATAAAAGTAAATATTTTATTAAATAATTATAATATTACATAGATATAATATTTTTACTTATAAATAGATGAAACAAAAATATATATATTTTATTAAAATAATAATTCAAACTAAAATGAGTAGCAAATAAATTTTTAGATTTTATAGTAAATCTTTATTTTAATAGATAAAGTTATTATTTTAACAGGAAAATATATTAATATTTAAAACTTTAGTAATATAATTAAATTAATAAAATTAGCATGTATTATATTAATAAGTTTTAATTATTAAATACCCTTAAAACTTTATTTTATACATGCTAATTATTTATTATAAAAGCTCTATTTTAGGTTTTTTCTTAGATTTTCTATAAAGTACTATTTTATTCCCAATTGCTTGAATTCCTTCACAATTTAATTCCTTGCATATTATATCTAAAGCTTCTCTTGCTTCATATCCGCTATTATTTAATATGTTAATTTTAATAAGTTCTCTTGCTTCTAAAGCCTCATCAACTTGATTCAAAAAGCTTTCATCTAATCCTGATTTTCCTATTTGGAAAATAGGATCTAATTTATTTGCGAGAGATCTTAAATAGCTTCTTTGCTTACTTGTTATCATATTTTAAATCCTCCAATAAATTATAATAAAAATTCAAATTCAAAATCATTAAGTCTAACTGTATCTCCATCTTTTATTCCCATTTCTATAAGTTCTTTTAAAATTCCTTTGTTTCTAAGAACTTTATGAAAATATTTTAATGAATCTGGCTCATTTATATTTACACTATTGAGCAGTCTATCCACAAAACTTCCTTCAACAATGTAAACTCCATCTTCTTTTTTTATGTTATAAGTAAATTTTTTATCTTCTTTAACAAACCATTCATCTTCACTTATTTCCAAATTCGTTACTGGTATTGTATCCAAAATTCTTACAGTTTCTTTTAAGAGTTCATCAAGTCCTTTTTTAGTTGCAGCGGATATCTTGAACACATTATTATATCCAAGTTCATTTACCTTTTTCTTGAAATTTTCGAAAACTTCTTCATCGTAAAGCATATCACTCTTATTAGCAGCAATAATTTGAGGTCTATCCCAAAGTTTTATACTATATTTTTTTAATTCTTCATTTATTTTTATAAAATCTTCAAATGGATCTCTGCCCTCAATACCAGAAATATCTACTACATGTATAAGTAATCTTGTTCTTTCTATATGTCTTAAAAAATCAAGCCCTAGGCCTACGCCTTCTGAAGCTCCTTCAATAATACCTGGAATATCTGCTATGACAAAACTTTTAATTCCAGGAACATCAACAACACCTAAATTAGGCTTTAAAGTAGTAAAATGATAATTTGCAATTTTAGGCTTTGCCTTAGATACCACAGAAAGTAATGTTGATTTACCTACATTAGGAAATCCAATAAGCCCTACATCAGCCAAAAGCTTAAGCTCTAATTCTATATATCGTTCTTCTCCTGGCATTCCAGGTTCTGCAAAATTAGGAGCCTGCCTTGTAGAAGTTGCAAATCTAGCATTCCCTCTACCTCCTCTACCTCCCTTAGCTACAACTATACTATCGCCAGGATGAGCTAAATCAGCCATTATTTTATTGCTTTCTACATCTCTAATTATAGTACCAGTTGGAACCTTTATATATAGATTTTCACCATTTTTTCCAAAACAGTTAGAGCCAGAGCCATTGGCTCCTTTTTCAGCTATATACTTTCTTTTATATGTAAAATCTAAAAGAGTAGTCATATTTGACTCAGCTACTAAAATTACATCCCCGCCGTTTCCTCCATCACCACCATCAGGACCTCCAAGAGGAACATATTTTTCTCTTCTAAAAGAAACAGCACCATCTCCTCCATCACCTGATTTTACAAATATTTTAGCTCTATCTATAAACATTTTAATATCACCTCTTTAATTTGTAATAAAAATATATTTAAGCCTAAAGCATCAAGGGTTCAATCCCAAAAATTTTCTACTTTAGCTTATAATAAAAATATATGTAAACACCTATTAGGTTTATTTTTCAAATTCTTTACACTATATTATTAACTAAATTATATTTTTTATAGAAGTTATATTGAATATTTTTTATTAATTAATAATATTTAAGTCCACCATTATAAAAAGCACCCGTAAAGGGTGCTTTGGTATTATTAAGCTTCTTCAACTTCTACTAAATCAACTGGATAAACACTTGCTCTTTTTTTATCTCTACCGCATCTTTCATATTTTACGATGCCATCTATTTTAGCAAATAAAGTATCATCGCTTCCTTTTCCAACATTTAATCCTGGATGAAGCTTTGTTCCTCTTTGTCTAACCAATATATTACCTGCAAGAACGAATTGTCCATCAGCGCATTTAACACCAAGTCTTTTAGATTCACTATCTCTACCGTTTCTTGAGCTTCCTACTCCTTTTTTATGAGCAAATAGCTGAAGGTTCATAACCAACATCGCGCTACACCTCCTCTACTTCAATATTTATATAATCACCGTAACTCATTTCAATACTTTTTAAACCTATAAATAATGTTTCCAATAATATCTGACATTTTTCAATATCTTTATAATCAAGTCCCATAAAATCCATACTTAAAAATCCATCTTCAATGGATAAATAAGGATTTACTTTAACTACTTCCGTAATACCATTAGCTATGGTTAATGAAACTGCAGAAACTGCACTACAAACCATATCATAACCTTCATTTACAGAATTAGCATGACCACTTATTTTAACAGATATTATATTATTAGATCTCTTTTTAAATAACACCTTAATCATAATATTATGCATTAATCTTTTCAACTAAAAGCTTAGTGTAAGGTTGTCTATGACCTTGTTTTCTTCTATAATCTTTTTTTCTCTTATATTTGAAAACTATGATCTTTTTAGCCTTACCTTGACCTAATACTTTTGCAACAACAGAAGCACCTTCAACTACAGGTTTTCCAACTACTAACCCTTCTTCTTTAGAAACTGCAAGAACATTTTTTAATTCTATAGTTTCATCAACTTCACCTGCTAGTTTTTCAACGTAAATAACGTCTCCTTCTTTAACTTGATACTGTTTTCCTCCAGTAGCTATTATTGCGTACATTAAAATACACCTCCTCTATCCAGTCTCGCCATCCCAGGTACACTTAAAAATAAGTGTTTTAAAAAAACCTTACGTGTGCGGTCTACAAAAGCCATTTTAACACATGTATTATTTTTTGTAAAGAATATTTAGCCAAATATCTTGAATTTTTGCATTTTTTCTATCTGTTTTGAAAATATTAAAGGCTCTACTTTAAAATAATCTAAATTATTAACAAAATTTACATATATCGATTTATCTAAACATCCTATATCTTGAATAAATTTATATACGTCTGACATTATATTTTCTTTATATACATTTGAAACTTCAATATATATATCTTTAGTATTTAATTCATAACATTTTTCAAATATTTCATTTTTTATAAGATTAGTTAAAAATAAAAAACTTAATTGTTTTCCTGTTCCGCCACAACATTCGCATTGTTCTTCAATATATTCAAGAATAGATTTGCCCTTTTGCCTTCTGGCAATTTGAACCAAATTTAATTCTGTAAAAGGATAAATTACTGTTTTATTTTTATCTTCTTTAAAAGATTCTGTTAAAATTTCAACAATTTTTCTTTTATCATCTACATTATCCATATCTATAAAATCTATAATAATTATACCACTTAAATTTCTAAGCTTTATTTGTCTTCCTATTTCTAAAGCTGCTTCTATATTTGTACTTAAAGCAGTATCTTTTATTGAACTTTCTTTAATATTTTGAGCCGAATTAACATCTATTACATACATTCCTTCAGTTTTTTCTATAACTATGTTAGCGCCATTTTTTAAATATACTTTTTTATTTCTAAGCTCTAATATTTCTTTTTCAATACCATAATAATTAAATAATGTTTTTCTATTTTTATGAAGCTTTACTAAACAATTTACATCTTCACTAAATTTTAAAAAGTCATTTATAAATTCATAATCTTTTTCATTATCTACTATTATTGTTTCAGTATATTCATCTAATACATCTCTTAATACTTTACTTATTATATCTTGTCCTCTATAAATAAGTTTTAATTTAGAAGAATAGTTAAATTCTTTTGTTATACACTTATATGTTTCATATAAATTTTTAATTTCTTTGTTTATAATATCTATAGAAACTTTTTGAGCATTTGTTCTAATCATAACTCCTAATTCATCAGGCATTTGAATATATTTTTTTATATATTCTTTAAATTCATTATTATAAATTTTCTTAGAAAAACTAAGATTTTTATTTAATGTTTCTAAAACTACATATCTGCCTGGTATAGTAATAGCATTAGTAACTTTAGGACCTTTTTCCCCCGTACTTTCTTTTAGTACTTCCACTAAAATCTCTTGATTTTTTTTAAATTTTAAATTATTAAATTTTTTATCAAGATACATATAACAATTTTTTTCATATCCTATATCTATAAAAGCACATTTTATAGCTGGGACTATATTTTTTATTACACCTTTATATATATCTCCAAAATAAGGCTCTTTAGTTATTTTTTCTATAAAGCATTCTTGCAATCTTTCTTCATTTCTTACAGCTATTCTAATTAGTTTTTCTCGTCTTTCTATAAATATCTGTTTCATAAAAATGCACCTTCTTAAGTTATTTTTTTAATATAATTTAATATAAATTTTAATTATAAATGGAGGATAAAAATCCTCCATCTATTTTATAAAATCTATTAGAGGAATAATTTCGCTCCCTTTTTCTACATATAATTCCTCTCTTTTTATATCTATAAAAGCATTTTTATTTGCATAGCTAGTATTATTTATAATGAATTGAGCTAGCAAATCACTAGAAAGATTTTTTTTACTTCCGCAAGCTATAATGCATATTATTTCGATTCCATTTTCTTTTATTTCATATTTAAAGTTTTTTATAAATTCTTTTATATTTATATTTTTTTCTCCACTTTTACTTTTTTTTAATATTTCCCATTTTTCTTCTTTTAAAAGTTCTTCAATTTCATATTTTAAATTTACTGTATTATCATATTTCATTTTTATTATATATTTTGCAGCATCAATTAAAGCCATGGATTGAGGTATTTTTTTACCATTATTAGTTTCTGGAACTAATTTTACAGCTATAAATTTAATACTTGAAGGTGCATTTTCATTAAGAATTTTTAAAATATAATCTTCGTTTAAAAGATTCTTTAGTTCTATATCCATATATTCTCCAGATGAGTACATTCCTACTGAAAGAGGCTGTGCAATAGACATATTCATATGTGGATTAAATCCTTTAGAATATTCTACTGGAAGCTCTGCTCTCCTTATTATTCTTTGTAATGTTCTCATTAAATCAAGATGAGATATAAACTTAATATCCGCTTCTTTAGTGAATTTTATTAAATATCGCACCTTCAAAACACTTCCCTTCTCTAAAGTTTATATTTATACCACAATTTGCACATCCTAATCGGCAATCTGGTGTTAAACTTGCATTTTTAGCTTTTTCATTTTCATTTATTAAAAATTCTTTTTTAACGCCTATATCTATAAAATCCCAAGGAAGAATTTCTTCATAATTTCTTTCTCTATAAGTATAAAAATCTCCATCTACATTACATTCTTTAAAAGCTTCTTCCCAAATTTCATAATTAAAATATTCAGACCAACCGTCAAATTTTGCACCTTTTTTAAATGCAGTTATTAAAACATCGCAAAGTCTTCTATCCCCTCTTGCAAAAATTGCCTCTAAATTGCTTACTAAAGAATCATGCCAATTATAAGTTACAAATTTTTTATTTATATTGTCTTTTATAGCATTGATTTTTTCTTTAATTGACTCTCTTTTATCTTGAGCTGCCCATTGAAATGGAGTAAAAGGCTTTGGAACAAATATCGATGTACTTACAGTTACTTTAAGTCCTTTATTCCTAATATTTTTAGGAATTTTAAAATATTCATCACAAACTTTATTAGCTAAATCAGCAATCCCAATTACGTCATCTATAGTTTCATAAGGAAGACCTATCATAAAATAAAGTTTTATAGTTGACCATCCAGACTCGAAAGCACTTTTTACAGAGCGTATCAAATCTTCCTCACTTACACCTTTATTAATAACATTTCTCATCTTTTGAGATCCAGCTTCTGGTGCAAAAGTAAGGCCAGTTTTTCTAACCTTTTGTATTTCCTTAATTAAATCAACCGAAAAAGAATCAATTCTTAAAGAAGGCAAAGATATTCCAACATTTTTATCTTTATATTTCATAATCATTGAAGCTACTAAATTTTCTATATCAGAATAATCACAAATACTTAGAGAAGTTAATGAAACTTCTTCATATCCTGTTTTATTTATTAATTCTTCTGTTTGCTTTATTAATTTAGATGTAGTCTTTTCTCTTACTGGTCTATAAATCATTCCTGCTTGACAAAATCTGCAGCCTCTTGTACACCCTCTAAAAGTTTCAAGCATAATTCTATCGTGAACTATTTCTATATATGGCACAATTAACTTATCAGGATAAATACTATCATCTAAATTTGTTATAATTCTCTTTTTTATTTTTTTAGGGATATCCTTATATATTGGTTCAAATTTTTTTATAGTTCCATCTTCATTATAAGATACTTCATAAAAGCTTGGTACGTATATTCCTTCAATTTTAGACACAGCTTTTAAAAATTCTTTTTTGCTTTTACCTTTATAAAGTTTAAAAACATCTAAAATTTCATTAATAATTTCTTCTCCTTCACCTATTACAAAAAAATCAGCAATATCATAAAGAGGTTCAGGATTATACGCACAAGGGCCACCACACATTACAATAGGATATTCTTCACCTCTTTGTGATGCTCTTATAGGTATTTTACCTAAATCTAATATATTTAAAATATTTGTATAACTCATTTCATATTGAAGAGTAAACCCTAAAAAGTCAAAATTTCTTATTGAATCCTTACTTTCAAGCCCATAAATTTCAATATTATTTTCTCTCATAAGTTTTTCCATATCTGGCCATGGAGCAAAAACTCTTTCACAAAATGTATCTTCTCTTTCATTAAGCACATGGTATAATATTTTAGTCCCTAAATGAGACATGCCTACTTCATATACATCTGGAAAGCAAAAT
Organism: Clostridium sp. USBA 49; assembly: GCF_900167505.1. Taxonomy (NCBI): domain Bacteria; kingdom Bacillati; phylum Bacillota; class Clostridia; order Eubacteriales; family Clostridiaceae; genus Clostridium; species Clostridium sp. USBA 49. The sequence goes on along the minus strand of NZ_FUYD01000002.1, from coordinate 108,064 downwards.
GCATATCGTATGTCTACTTTATTTATGTCTTTATTGTAAGAATTAAATTCTCCTCCAATATACCTTGCCGGTTTAGAAACTTTATATAATATATCATCAGTTATTTTATTCATCGAATTTCCTCCTATGTTATATACATAAATTCATTATAAATAAAAACATCTATGATATTTTAACATAAAGATAGATTATTTAATAGCTTATTTAATAAATGTTTTCTTCCCTTATGTTTATAAATTCTTCTATAGTTATATTCCCATGAATTTTTAAACCTTCTATTAATTCTTCTTCATAAATTATATCCATAAATTTCATATCATTATCAAGAACTGTAAATATAATATATTTATTTTTATCTACTATACTTAATGCAGTAATTAAATCGTTTTTATAATTTATAGATAAATTTTTATTTTCTATATATCCTTGTTTTAAAAATTTATACTTTTTTTTTATAATATCACCCATAATAATATAAACTATCCTTTCTTTTTCTTTTTTTGAAGAATATAAAATAAGTAAAGCTATAGCTATAATATTTATATTATTAATATTAAATATTATTAATATTATAGAAATACATAGAAGTATTAAACCTTGTATAATACTTGTTTTAATGGTAATTTCATTTGCCTTTTTATATATAGTTTTTAAACTTAAAATACTGCGAAGTATTCTCCCTCCATCTAAAGGAAATGCAGGTATTAAATTAAAAATACCTAATGTTAAATTTCCCTTATATAACAAAAAACTGTAATTAAATTTATAATTTTTATATAAATAATAAAAAAATATAGCCATAATCAAATTAAATAATGGTGCTGATAAAGATATTATTATGTCTTGTTTAGGAGAAACTTCATCAATTCCCTTTAAAGCTAATCTTGCTCCAATTGGAAGTATTTCTATAGCAAAACCTGAAAATCCTAAAATTAATGAAGTAAAATAATGAACAAATTCATGAAATATAACAATTAAAAAGGCCATTATAATTTGACCTTTAAAACCAATAAGAATAAGAAATATAAAATATGGGAAAAAAAATTTATTTACTTTTATCAAAGCTGCCTCCAATTGAAATTGCTGCTTAAGGGCTATTTATTTTTGAGAAAAATTTATATATTCTTCAGGATTTTTGTTTTCACCCATGTACATAAGTTCAAAATGTAAATGAGGCGATTTAGATTCATTATTACTGCCGCTTTTTCCTATTACAGTACCTTTACTTAATAATTCTTCATTTTTTACTAAAATATCACCTAAAGCTCCATATTTAGTTTCAATACCATTACCATGATCTATTATTATATATTTACCTAAACTTTTATCTTCTCCAATAGATTTAACTTTTCCTTCATAAGGGCATATAATTTCAGAATTATTATTTATGCTTATATCAATTCCCTCGTGAACTTTTTTTTCACCATTTAAATTAGTAATTTCTTCTCCAAATTTTGAAATTATAGATCCTTCTACAGGTAATATAAATTCATTATTTATTTTATTTTTAATAATCTTCTCTCCTGTAAGTTTTGTTTTTATGTTTTCTATCCAATTTATAGATTTTTCTTCTATGCTTTTTAAATTTATTGTTTTAGCAGAAGCTAATACAGAATTATAATTTAAATTTTCATTTACTATTTTTTTTGAATAACTATAAATTTCTTTTGTTTTTGGTGTAACTAAAGTTTTACAGCTAATTACAAAAATAAACAATATAAATACTCCAATGAGTTCTCTTACAAGTCTTTTAAATATATAATTTTTATCAAATTTGAATATGGAACTATCATTTGATTTATAATTATAATAATCCTTTTTTTTCTTTTTATTTATCAAACTACTATAATAACTTTCATATTGTGAATTATAGTTTCCCATTTTAAATTCCTCCGTACTAGTTTTTTTACTACTTATATATATTTTAATAAATAAATTAATATTCCAAAAAAATAATCTGTATAAAAACACATAAATACATTTAACATAAATAAAAAGCCATGTATAAATAGCAAGCTTACCCTATTTATATAAACAGTTTTATTATTTAAACTGTTTATATAAAGAGCATATCGCATTTTTATACATGGCTTTATTTATTAAATAAGTTAGATAAATATTTGTTTTACTGTAACTTACTTGTTATAATATTTTTATTTATGATTAATGAGGGCTTTTAAAAAAATTTCTGCAGATCCTATATTGGTAGCTAAAGGAACATGATGCACATCACAAAGTCTAAGTAAAGCACTTACATCTGGTTCATGAGGCTGAGCAGTCAATGGATCTCTTAAAAATATAACAAAATTAATTTCTCCCTCAGCAATTTTACTTCCAATCTGCTGATCTCCTCCTAATGGTCCTGATAAAAATCTATGAACTTTAAGTCCTGTATTTTCACTTATAATTCTTCCTGTTGTTCCTGTTGCAAAAAGTTCATGTTGATTAAATACATCTTTATATCTTTGGACAAATTCTACCATATCATCTTTTTTCTTATCATGAGCTATTAATGCTATCTTCATAGTTAATTCCCCCTATATTTAAACATATTTTTATATTTAAAAATTAATTTTTTTTCTTCTCATTCCTATATTTAAAACTAAAGCAATAGCTATGAAATTTGTAACCATCGAACTCCCTCCATAACTCATAAGAGGAAGAGTAATTCCCGTTATAGGCATAATTCCTATATTCATTCCAATGTTTTGTAGTATTGAAAATAAAAATGATGAAACAACACCTATACATATTATAGAACCAAATATATCTTTAGATGTACTTGCTATTTTAATAAATCTATATAGTAATATAGCATATAATACAATTAAAGTTATTGCACCAACTAGTCCCCATTCTTCGCCTACAACAGCAAATATAAAATCAGTAAAAGCTTCAGGAATAAATCCTCCAGATATTTGAGTTCCTTTTAAAAATCCTTTACCAAAAATTCCACCAGAACCTACAGCAATAAGAGAGGCTGTAAGTTGAAAAGTTGATCCAAGTTCATCTGCTTCAGGATTTAAAAATGATGTTAATCTAAGTTTCATATATGGAGGAATTATAGAATTCCATGCAATTGCTATAACAATTATAATTCCTAAAAATCCCCATCCTATTACTTTTGTATTTAAACCTGCAGTATAAAATATACCAAGTACTATAAAAAAGCAAACCATAGTCATTCCCATATCTGGTTGAATAACTATTAAAGACATAGGAAGGGCGGCATAAAAACACAGAGAAATAAAGTTTTTTATATTATTAATATTTCCTTCCATATCTTCAAGTTTTTTTGCAAGCATTATTATAATTGCTATTTTAGCAAATTCTGAAGGCTGTATACCTCTATTGCCTATTGCAATCCAAGATCTAGCTCCATTGGTTACCTTACCTAAAGTATCATTTATAATTAATAAAATTATAGAAGCCCAATAAATTATTCCAGCGTAATTCATTAAAAAAGAATAATCAAAAAGCAAAATAAAATATACTAAAATTAAAGCAATAAAAAGCCAGATAAGTTGTAATTTAAAATAATGAAAACCAAATTTTCTAGTAGCGCTATATATATTAATACTTCCAAAAAGTACTATAATAATTGAAATAATTATTATAGTGTAATCCAATTCTTTTAAGAGCTTATTATTTATCTTAAATTTCTCTAACATTAATCTCCCTCCACTAATAAATTATATTATATCAATATATACATAAAAAAGCTATGTATAATATTTAAATTATACATAGCCAATATTTAGATTTTTTTAGTTCTTTTAATAGGTATGCTTGCAACTAAAGCTGGTGAAGAATTATTATTTTCTTCTGTATGCGTCAATTTAATTTCTATATCTGAAGTATCAAATTCCGCATATTTTGCTAAAACATTAAATATTTCACTTTTTATATTTTCTAAAAGTTCTGGTGAAAAATCCGCCCTATCGTGAATTAATATAAGTTGCAATCTCTCCTTTGCAACTTCTTTTGGAGAAGATTTTGATGAAAAAATTTTAAAAATATCCATAACACTCCCCTCCCTATCTTGATTTTAGAAAAAATTTTTTAAGTGAATGTAAAAAGCCGCTTTCTTCGCTATTTAAAGACATAAAAGGAACTTCTTCTCCCATAATTCTTTTAGCTATGTTTTTAAATGCTTGTCCTGAAACAGCTGTATCATCTAATACTATAGGTTCTCCTTTATTAGTTGATACTGTTACATTTTTATCATCAGGTACGACTCCTATAAGTTTAACAGCTAAACACTCTAATATATCATTTATATCAAGCATATCCCCTTTTTTTACCATATCATAATTTATTCTATTTATAATAAGTTCATGTCTTTCTAATCCTTTTGCGTCTAATTTACCAATAACTCTATCTGCATCTCTAACAGAAGTTAATTCTGGATTTACAACTACTATAGCCCTATCTGCCCCTATTATTGCATTCTCAAAACCTTGCTCAATTCCTGCAGGAGAGTCTATCATTACATAATCAAATTCATCCTTAAGCTCTTCTATTAGCTTAAGCATTTTTTTAGGTTCAACATCTGTTTTGTCTCTAGTTTGAGCTGTTGGAAGTAAAAACAAATTACTAAACCTTTTATCTTTTATAAGTGCTGATTTTAATCTACATCTTTCTTCAATAACATCAATTAAAGTATTCACAATTCTATTTTCTAGTCCCATTAAAACATCTAAATTTCTAAGGCCTGTATCTCCATCAACAACAACAACTTTTTTCCCCATACTAGCTAATGCTGTTCCTATATTTGCTGTTGTTGTTGTTTTACCTACTCCACCTTTACCTGAAGTAACCACTATTGATTCTCCCATTAATAAATACCTCCTATTTTATATAAACTTATTAAATAAGTATGGCTCTACAATTATAGTATTATCTTTTATTTTAGCAATCTCTGGATATTGAGGCTTTATGGCATCATCTGGAGAACGAGTCATTATATCAGCAATTTGAAGAATTTCTGGCTGTAACCTAAATGCTGCTATAATTGCCTTATCATTACCTCCAAATCCTGCATGAACATGCCCCTTTAACGAACCAAGAACAACTATATTTCCACCAGCAAAAACTTCTGCTCCTGAATTTACGTCGCCAATAATTACAACATTACCACTATAATTTATACATTGACCACTCCTAACTGTTTTTCTTAAAAATTTAGTACGCCCTTCATATATCCCTGAAAAAAATTTACTGCTTTTTTCTTCTTTATCTTCAAAGATACAATCTTTTATCATAAATTCATCAAATAAAACATCTTTAAGTTTGCTTACTTCTCTTTCACTTATATATTTAAGTTCAGTAGTTATTTTAAGAGTACTGCCTTTATAAAATTTTTTCCCTTTCGATAATTTTTCTATAAGGTATTCAATCATTTCATCAAAATCTTTAAATTTATTCATATTTATAATTGCATGTAATCCATCTTTATTTCCTTTAATAATTATTTTGTCATCTAACATAACAAACCTCCAAGCAAAGGGCATAATTTTATAATTCAACAAATTTTGTTAAAATCCTTCTTTAAAATTAAAAATAAAAAATAAAATTAGACGGTAATGCCGTCTAATTTTATTTTTTATTCAATTTTTTTAGCTATAACGTCAAATTGTGGAGTATATCCCATAGCATCTAATTCTTCTTTAAAATAAGCTTCATACATTGCTCTAGCTACAGGAGCAATATACCCTCCATGACCTCCATCAAATATAAGTACAGCTACGGCAATTTTAGGATTTTCTACTGGAGCAAAACCTACATAAACACCATAAGATGTTCTTCCAACTTCGTCTTGAATATTTTCATTATACGTTGCTGAACCTGTTTTACCAGCAGTAGCTATTGGAAAATTTCTAAACGCTGCTTTTGCCGTACCATCTTCACCTGTAACTGCTTGCATACCTGCTATAACAGCATCAAGTGTAGATTTTTTTACATTGGTTTTTTCTACAATTTCTGGTTTATTTTCTTCTATAATGTTACCATCTGAATCCATTATTTTATCAACTAAATGAAGTTTATATCTATTACCTCCATTAGCTATAGTTGCAACATAATTGACAAGTTGAAGCGGAGTAAAATTACTATTACCTTGTCCAATAGCTGCAATATACATATTAAATGGGAATGTACTTTGTATATATCCATCATATATTGTTACCATTAACATTTCATTGGCAATATTATTTATTTCATCTTTGGATATATTTTTATCTTTATATCTGCTATCTGCTTCTATTAACTTAGTTAAATATTCAGTATAGATTTTTAAAACATAACTGTCTCTTTTATATGCATTATTACCTATTTCTTTATTTAAAAATCCACCTGTTCTTATAATTTCTTTTATTTTTTCTTCAAATTCTTTTTTTAAAAGCAATACCTTTTGAGTATCTCCAGGCTCTTCTTCTATATAAATCGGAGTAAAGTTTTTACCTCCTCTAGTGCTTTTACCAGATTTTAAAACATCTCTAACTACAAAATAATAATTTGTTGCGTAGTTATTACTATTACTCCAGCTATTAAATACCTGCCCAAAATTCTCTCCAATTTCTATACCTGTAGTAGGCTTTATTCCAGAATTTGGTTTGACTCCTAAGCCGAATTTCCAAGCATATTGTGCTAAAATATCATAATTTTTATAGTTAGATAATTTTAACAACCTATCACCAACAGTCATAAAATATGGATTGCTTGATACAGCTAGTGCTTGTGTTAAATTTATATTACCGTATCGTGGAAATTTGTTATATGTTTTTCCATCAACTCCTGTAAATGTTCCATTGTCAAAAATAGTAAAGTTTTTATCAATAGCTCCTGATTCAAGTCCTGCTATAGCAGTCATAGGTTTAAATGTTGAACCTGGAGGTACTAATGCATAAGTTGCATAATTATAAAGATATTTTGGGACAAAATCATATTTATCATATCTTTTATTTGTTTTACTATTTATCGGAAAAAGTTTTTCTATCATAGAATTACTTAATCTTCTGGACTTACCATACGTTACATAATCTGGATCAAAATATTTTTTAAATTTTTCAGTACTAAGCCCACTTGGGTTAGAGAAATCATTTGGATTAAATCCAGGCCTTGAAGCAAGTGCAAGTATTGCACCAGTGTTTACATCTACTGCTACAGCTGCACCTCTTGTAGCATTAGATGTATTAACATCTCCTACTCTCCCTTGTTTTTGTAAATTTAGCATAACTTTATCTAAGGCTGTTTCTGCTGCATATTGAACATTTTTGTCTATAGTAAGCTGTATTGTTTGACCAGGATAAGGCTCTCTTCTTCCAAGTTCTTCTATAACTCTTCCATATCTATTTAACTTTACAATTCTTCCTCCTTTTGAGCCTTTTAATCTATCTTCAAATGCAGCTTCAATACCCTGTATACCTATATAATCAGTATTTACATCATATCCTTTTTCCTCATATTTATCATTATTATTACCTATCTTTGAAATATATCCAATTACAGCTGATGCTAATTCTCCAAATGGATAGCTTCTCATAGGCTGCATTGATATATCAAGTCCAGGTAAGTCATTAAGTTTTTGAGAAAATATAAAAGCAGTTTCTTTCTTGATATTACTTGCAATAACTACAGGTTTATAGCTTGAAAAACTCTGCATTTTTATAGCATCTTTTACTAGTATATATCTTCTTTCAAGTTCAATTTGTTTATCTTTTGAAAGTTTTGTATCTTCTACTTTACATTTTAATAAGAGCTTGTTAAAAATATCTTCTTTTTCATTACTTTTAGTAGTTGTAGAATATTCTTTAAGCATTGTTTTAAGCTCTTCATCAATATTAATTTTATATCTTTCATGTATTTTATTTAATACATCATCTGGACTATCTTTATATCCTTCAATGATATATTTAAATATTCCTTCAGGAGAAACCATATATTGATTAACAAGATAATTAAAAGTTTCTTCAGGAGTAATTTTTAAAAGTTCTTCATTAATTTTATCTTCATCTTCTTCTGTAAGTTCATCTTGACTTTTATCTTTAAAAAGTTCCTTTTGAACCTTCTCATTTAATCCCCTGTCTCTTTTAAATCTAATTTCTGCATTTTTTCTTGCATCTTCATCTTGAGCCTTAAATTCAAATCTAAATGGATTAACTTTTAGTTCAAAATCATCTTTTTGTATTTCATTATTTTCATCTAATATTTTAAATACAATATCCATAGTATCAAAAAAATTTTTATTGCTCTCATCTGTTACTGTAAAAGTAACATTATAACTTTGAACATTAGTAGCAAGTTGAGTTACTCCATCATTTGCAAGTATCTTACCTCTGGGTGCATACTCTTGAAGCTCACTAATAGCCTTAGTATTTGCTTTGTCTTTATATTCATCCGCCTTTACAATTTGAAGAAATACAAGCCTTGACACAATAGATACGAAAATAATTATCATTATTAAGCAAAGCGAAACAAATCTATTAAATTGATTTTTCCTTTTTTTCATATATTCTCCTTTCTAAAATTTAATCATAAAAGCTCCAATTTTTTTTCATATACTCTTTTTGACATAATTTATATACCCATTTATACATAAATATAGAAACAACCATAGAATATAAACTATTATAAAAAATATTATCAATTGATATATTTACTTTTAGTACATATAAAATCAAAAATACAAGTATTCCTTTTGCTAATGTAAGAAAAAAAGAAGATATAATAGGTACAAGACTTTTTTCTTTAAATATAGTTACTCCAATATATCCAGCTACAAAACATATAATCATATTGGTAAAAGCATTTACTCCAAAACCATTGAAAAAATATAAATCTTGTAAAATACCTGAAAAAACGCCTATCCATATACCTTGATAGCTGCCATTTATTATTGAATAAAATATAACAAATAACAATAGAAGACTCGGATAACATCCTTTTATAGCAAAAAAAGGTACTATCGTATTATCCATGATAAAAAATAATAAACATAAAAAAGTTAACACAAAAATCTTTTTCATACTTTCACACCTTAGTATTTAATATCTCTTATTTCTTTAGGCATTACTATTAAAAGTTCTTCTAATTTATTAAAATCTACATATGGTTTTATTATAGCATTTTTCATTATTTTACCTTTATCTTCTTCTATATCAATAACTTCTCCAATCCTTATTCCTTTAGGATAAAAGTTCCCATATCCTGAAGTTAAGACAATATCTCCTTTTTTTATTTGAGAATCTTGTGGCAAATAATATAATTTAGCAAGAAGAGTATTTTCTGAATCAGTATACCCTTTTACAATCCCAGTCTCATTGGTGCTTTCAACTATACCGCTTACAGCTATATTTTCATTAGAAATAGAATTAACTAAAGACCAGTTTGAAGCAGTTTTTGTAACTTGACCTACTAAACCTCTTGATGTTATTACTACCATACCCTTTTTTATATTATCTTTAGTTCCTTTATCTATTATAAATCCATCTAAAAAATTACCTCCACTTTTACCAATTATATTGCATCCTATATAACTATATTCAGAGCGTTGATCTACAAAATTTAATGCCTCTCTTAATCTTTGATTTTCTTTTAAAAGAGAATTATATTCTAAAAGTTTTCTTTCAAGTTCATTATTTTTTTCTCTAAGCTCTTCATTTTCTTTTTTAATAGACGATAATTTAAAAATAGACCCTACTGTTTCTTTTATAGAATTTCCTACCTTATAGATACTTCCTTGTATTAAATTAATAGCACTACCTATACCATTTTCCACTGCAGTTACATTTTCTCTCTTGACGCTTAGCCCAATCAATATTAAAAAGCTAACTGACAGTATAATTATAATTACTGTCAGTTTATTCTTTAAAAGTTTCATATATTATCTTTTTCTACTTACCTTATCAATATGATCTAGGGCTTTTCCAGCACCTAAGCCAACACAGTCAAGAGGTGATTCTGCTATGTGTACAGGCATATGTGTTTCATTATTTATAAGCTTATCTAATCCTTTTAATAGTGCTCCTCCTCCAGCTAACATAATTCCTTTGTCCATAATATCTGCTGCAAGTTCTGGCGGAGTTTTCTCTAAAGTAGTTTTAATTGCATCTATAATAGCTGAAACTGGTTCTTTTAAAGCCTCTCTTACTTCTCCATCAGTAATATCTATAATTTTAGGAAGTCCTGATATTAAATCTCTACCTTTTATTTGCATAGTACTTTCACTTTCTTGAGGATATGCTGATCCTAATTCTATTTTAACAGCTTCAGCCGTTCTTTCTCCAATAGCTAAATTATATTCTTTTTTTATATAATTTATTATTGATTGATCTAATTCATCTCCAGCTACTCTTAATGATTTACTTGTTACTATTCCTCCAAGTGATATTACAGCTACTTCTGTTGTTCCTCCTCCAATGTCAACTATCATACTTCCAGTAGGTTCATTAACAGGTAAATTTGCACCAATAGCAGCTGCCATTGGCTCTTCCATTAATAATACTTCACGAGCCCCTGCTTGTTTTGTAGCTTCATCTATAGCTCTTTTTTCAACTTCTGTTACTCCTGAAGGAAAACATACAACTATTCTAGGACTAGTGAATGCACTTTTAGGACTGACCTTTTCAATAAATTTTTTTAACATTGTTTGAGTAACATCAAAATCTGCAATAACTCCATCTTTTAAAGGTCTTATAGCCTTTATATTTCCCGGAGTTCTTCCTATCATCTGTTTTGCTTCAAGTCCTACAGCTAAAACTTTTTTAGTGTCACAATTTATAGCTACAACAGAAGGTTCTCTAAGAACTATTCCCTTACCTTTAACATAAATAAGAGTATTAGCTGTTCCTAAGTCTATACCCATATCTTTAGATATTCCAAAAAATCCCATAAACGTGTATCTCCTTTCAAATTACAATATACCTTTTTCTTTTAAACTTACGTAAATTCCATCTCCAATTATTATATGATCTAAAAGCTCTATTCCAAGCAACTTTCCACAATCTTTAATTCTATTAGTGAGATTTATATCTTCCCTGCTTGGAGAAGGATCACCAGAAGGATGATTATGACATATAATAATTGAAGCACTACTTTTTTTTATTGCTTCACAAAATACTTCTCTAGGGTGAACAATAGAAGAATTAAGACTCCCTATAGATATATCTTTTACCTTTATGACTATATTTTTTGTATTTAACATTATAACTTTTAAATGTTCCTGCTTTAAATATCTCATTTCATTCATAATATATTCAGCTGCATCTTTAGGCTCAGATATTTTATACTGTTCACCTGAATAAAAGGATCTAAATCTTTTTAAAAGTTCTCCTAATGCCAAAAGTTGAGATGCTTTTGCCTTACCTATTCCTTTTAATGAGAGCAATTCTTCAGCTGAACAATTTAATATTCCATTTAGCCCACCTGTTTCTTTTAAAATTCTAGTACTTAAATTAATAATATTTTCACTAGAACTTCCAGTTCTAAGTATAATGGCTAAGAGCTCAGAATTTGATAGCACTTGTGCTCCATACATTAATAATTTTTCTCTAGGTCTTTCAGTTTCTGGTAAATCCATAATTTTAAGCCTATCTTCCATAATAAAAATATTCTCCTTTTATATATTATAGATTTACCCCCATCTCCAAAAGCATATTATAAAGACAATTTAAAGGAAGTCCTACAACATTATAATAGCAACCATGAATTTTTTCAACAAAAATACTTGCTTTCCCTTGAATACCATAACCACCAGCTTTATCTACCCATTCTAAGCTATCTAAATATTTATTAATTTCATAATCTGAAATATTAGAAAAAAATACATCTGTACAAACAGCTTCGCATTTAATAGTGGATAAAGCTTTATTTATAATAGTTATTCCAGAACAAACTTGATGCATATTACCACTTAAACTTTTTAACATACTGTAAGCTTCTTCCTTATCTTTGGGCTTCCCAAAAATTTTACTTTTATAATAAACAACAGTATCACATGCTATAATTATACTATCTTCTTTAAGATTTTCACTAACCTTTATGGCTTTACCTAAAGATATATCTTTTACATATTCTTTACAATCACCATTATATATAACAGTTTTTTCATCAAAATCACTATTTATAACTGAAAAATCTTTAATAATTTTTTCTAAAAGTTCTTTCCTTCTTGGGGAAGAAGAAGCTAGAACAATATTCACTATATCACTTCCTAAAATTCTAATTATTTCTATATAATATTATTGACAATATTATGCCAAGTATAGACATTAAATTTATATTAAAATTTATGCCTAATGAAATAGTTAATATTTTTAAATCTAATGATAAAGGTTTAGAAGTTCCTATTGAATATATATTTTTTAAAAAATATAATTTTTCAAATCTACTTCCTAGTAAATCCCCCAAAAGACTTCCGCTTATAGCACCTAAAAATATTATAAATGCTAAAAACCCCTTACTTTTATCTAGCCCCCTCATTTATATATCCCTTCCTTATGTTTATATACATTAAATAAACTTATATTTTAATAGTTTTTTAAATATGTACAAACATATTATTTTACATAAAATAAACTATAAACTATATGAAAATTATATAAAAAATATAATTTTCATATAGTTTATAGTTTAACATTTAATAAAAATATACACAAGTATTTAAAGTATTATTTAATAATTATTTAGAATTTTATAATATTTATACTGTTTTTTTAAAATTTTCTAAAACACTTAAATTATTAATAACTTGTTTTTATTTACCATTTAACTTTTTCAAAGTATTATAAATAAATACATAATATTCAGAAACTTTATCCTTGCCTAGTTCATTAGGCATTCCATTTATGTTTGTTTTTATTTCATTTAATATAGTAAAATTTTTACTTTTATTATCAACTTTTTTAGTATTTTCTTCACACCATGCTTTTAAATCATTTGTTTTTATAGATTTAGTATCTTTATTAGAAACTTCATTAAGTATATTTATTTCAGCATTTAAAAGTTCTGCAATAACTTCATCACAAGCATCATTTTTAATTAAGTTTATTTCAAAATTAATCTTAGAATTGTCAATGTTATTTTCATTTAAAATTTTTATAATATTTAAAGCTTTTTCTTCACTATATATACCTAATATAACTCTCGTACCTTTTTCTTCAGTAACAGTAAAAGGTATTCCATAATTACTTAATATATTTTTAGATTGTTGTATATTTTCACTTTGAGAAAATAATCCTCCTTGAATTCCTATAAATTTCAAAGAATTTTTTTCTTCTTTTTCTGTAATAGCATTAGATACATTTGTTGAATTATCTATTTTAAATATTTTTTCATTCAATGACGAATTTTTAAAAATGATTTTAGAAATTAATGTTCCTATTATTAATGCAAAAATCAATGTTGAAATTAATGTTATACCAAAAATAAAATTATTATTTTTTTTTCTTTTTATATCATATCTTGTGTATTTCATTATTATACCTCCGCTTTATTACTTATATAACTTTTATATATTAATAATACTTATAAAAATATTATTTTATGATAAAAATAAATAAAAAATTTATTTTACAGTTAAAGGTATAATAAATAAAATATACTTAATAATATACTTAATTATGATTTTATTTTTAGTAAAAAACTTAAAAATTAAAATAGCTACAAATAAAGTGTCTCATTAAAATTACTAATACTTAAATAAAAACACTATTATTCAAAGCTATTTTTTATGAAATTTTTATGTTTTTAAAATAAACATATCAAAATCATTACCATTTATATTAAAATATCCTTTTGAAATTCTTGAAATTTCAAATCCATTTTTATTCCAAAACTTAAGAGCTTTTATATCCTTTTCACAAGCAACTGTATAAAAACTATAAATTCCAAAACTATTTAAAAAATAATTTTTTATAGAATCAATTATTTTACTTCCAATTCCATTACCTCTGTATTTTTCATCTATAATAAAATTCCAAATCCAAACTTCATTTAAATTTTTAAATTCTATTCTTCCTTTAATAATTCCAATTAAATTGTCATCATTTGTTATTTTTAAAAAGAATTCATTTTCACTAACATAATATTCTAAAAATCTTTCATACAATTCATTAAAATCAATTGGTTTTGTGTTGTTTAAATAACTTAAGTTTTGATTATTAATCCAATCTTTTATATATAATATATCTTGACGTTCAATATTTGAAATAACCATATTATCCATGTTTATATTTATATCAAACATAAATTCACCTCTTAAATTTTATATTCTACATAAAATTTTAAATTCCTCTAACATTGATTTTTTTATGAAAAATAATATTATTTTTCATAAAAATTTTATGAAAATATGTTATTATTTAAATGGAGGTGCAATTATGATTGGCATAAATAACATTAAATTATATTCAAATCTTTTAGTTTTTAAATTTAAAAATTATAACTTAGAATACCCTGATGAAATAAAGGAAATATTGAATTTTTCTACTATTTGTGGAGAATTTAAGGAATTCGAAATGCTAAACACATTAGGGAAAACATCTTATAAAAAAATTTTCATTATAGGACTTGGTTCAACTGAAGAATTTAATTCAATAAGACTTTTAAAATCTCTAGGATATGCTATTAAAAATATCAAAAATTTAATTGAAGAATTAGATATTTTGGATAATTTAAATGAAGACTTTGGTTATATAATAGGACAAAGCATTGAATTAGCTTTATATAAATTTAAGGGCATAAAAAAAATTGAAGATAAAATTAAATTACAAAAGATAAATATTATATCTCAATATAAAGATTCTATTAATAAAGGTCTTATAGTAGGAAATTCAGTAAACTATGTACGTCAACTTGTAAATTTACCTTCAAATTATATAACACCAAAATATATAGCACAACAAGCTGAAAATATAGCTAAAGAAGAAAATTTAGATGTAAAGATAATTGATAAATACATGCTTGAACAAATGGGTATGAATTCAATACTTTATGTAGGTAAAGGTAGTGTACAAAGTCCAAGACTTATTATACTTCAATATTTTGGGGATATTAACAATAAAGAAATTACTGCTATTGTAGGTAAAGGCGTTACTTTTGATAGTGGAGGAATATCTTTAAAGCCTGGAAAAGGTATGGAAAATATGATATCTGATATGGCTGGGGCAGCATCTGTTTTAGGTATTATGAAAGCTATAGGAAAGTTAAAACCTAAAAAAAATATCATTGCATTAGCACCTGTTGTTGAAAATATGCCTTCAGGTAATGCATATAAACCTGGAGATGTAATAACTACATATAGTTCAAAAACAGTAGAAATAATATCTACAGACGCTGAAGGAAGATTAATACTTTGTGATGCTATTTCTTATGCTAAAGAATTAGGTGCATCAAATATTATAGACATTGCTACATTAACAGGTTCTTGTGCTAATTTTCTAGGAGAAATTAATATAGGACTTTTAAGTAATTCTGATGAACTTGCAGAAAAAATAATTTCCTGTGGAAAAGAAGTTGGAGAAAATTTTTGGCGACTTCCTAATAATCCAGAATATCTAGATCAGCTAAAAACTGATAGCGCAGATTTAAAAAATACTGGAACTTCTTGTGGTGCAATAGTTGCAGGTCTTTTCCTTCAAAGTTTTGCCGAAGATGTTAATTTTGCTCATTTGGATATTGCAGGATGTTCAAATTTATCTACTGGATCAGATTTTTTGGAAAATGGAGCAACAGGAATTCCTACAAGAACTTTAATAGAATATTTAACTAAATAAAATATTTTTATTTATAAAATGTTTTATAAAACTATAACATTATTGTGATTAAAGTGAACTTTATATAATTCTAAGTTAAAAGTCATGCCTAAAAAAGTGTTTACTAATTTATGCATGACTTTTGAATTTATTTAAAATAACTTATACATTTACTAAAACTACATTTATAGCAAAATATATTTATATATTATCTTCTGTTGCAAGTTTAAAACCTTCAACCAACACATCATCATTAAGTTCAATAAGAAGACATCTCTCTCCATTTGTTCCTTTTACTTGTTTTATACTACTTAAATTTTTAGGATTTACACTTATTGATATATCTTCGTTCCACACTTTTAATGATTTTGATTTAAAATTAGGAACTATATTCTTAGCAGAAAATTTATAATCTTTCCCACAACTTTCGTCAAAAACTTTATCTAAAACTTCAACATCTTTAGCTCCAATATCTTTCAAAATATTTTTAATATCATTTAACCCTATATTAATTTCTTCATCTTCATCAGAAAAATTTTCCATATCAGTTATCCTTGAATATATATCTTCAATAACTTCTGTTTTTATACTTTCACCAACTACAGTTTTTACTATATCTATAAAACAATTTTTTTCTTCCTCTGCAGTTAATTTCATGCTACAATTTAGAACATTTTCTATAAATTTATAATTTAATTCTTTTGGCTTAGAATTATAAAATAAAATTTTATTTATATCAGAATATCCATTGTCAAATGAAGGAAACATAAATCCCTCAATAGGATTATTAAAGTTTATAACAGTATCTAATATATTGCTTGCTTTAAACTCTTTTTCTTCAAAATTAAAAACTACAGTTTTTTTAAAAGGTTCAACTTTATTAATACTTTCCATAATAAAAGGAAGAGACTGAACTATATCATCTTCTCCATCTATTTCAGTTTTATTTTTATTATTGCTAGGTTTCCAATATTCTCCTTTTACAAAAGTAATAACTATATCTGAATCGTATATATAGTTTTTTAAAATTTTATCTATAATTTTATTTGCATATTCTATGTAAAAATTTTTATCTTGACTTTTTAACATATTATTTAAAATCAATTGTGTTTCATTAGGGTTATCTTTAAATTCTAGCTCAAATAATTTTGTATCTAAATTCCCTCCAAGTATCTTTTTAAAGTTATTAAAATAAAAATCTTGCATTTCACTATCTAGCATTTGAAAATGATTTAAATTATTATAAATTATTGCTCCATTATCTTTCTTTAAATATACCGAATAAATTTCGTTAATATTTAATATAGCACTATCTGCCTTAAGCTCTTTCTTCATTCTATTTAATTCTTTTTTATTCATTAGTATTCCCCCATATTAAAAGCTTGTCTAATTAATTATTATACAATGATTAACCTACAATAAGCTGTAAATTAATTCCCACTATACAATTTATAGAGTTCCTAAATTTCTATTATATCTATATATAATGGTCAACATTTAATAAAAAGACTTTTGGTAAGCTAATCATACAATAATTTTAAAATTAATTAATATATTTATTTACTTTTTATTTATAAATTTTTTAGAAATTTATAAATTACGTTAATAAGCATAAGGAATATAAACTTTAGTTCCCTTAGGAATATTGTAATAAATCCAACGTGCATCAGGTATTCCCAATCTAATACAACCATGAGATGAAGGCTGTCCTAAATTAGGATTTGTAACTTTATGATTTTTATCCATAGGAACTGTATGAAATAAATAATTACCATAAAATTGTGTATAAGTTTCAGCACCTTCTTTATATTTTTCATTAAAAAACCATTTGCCTTTTGATTTAACTGTATATTGTCCTGTTACTGTTGGATGTTTTGATAATCCTCCAGAACATATAAACGATTTAGTTAATTTCCATTTATTCTTGCTACCTTGAAATATATATGTAGTTTGAGGTCTTGATTTTAAATCCACATATATTAAATACTTAGTGCTAGAAGACAAATTCTTATTATTAACTATTTGTTCAGGTGTATTTTTCGAAACATCAGATTTTTTTATAGTTGTTGCATTATTTTTCTTTACTACTTTTTCAGTCTGTTTTTGCTCCTCTGTTTTTAAATTTTGCTTAAGTTTAGTTTCTGATTCTTGTTCATCCTCTAATTCTTTTTTTATGTTATCTTCTTCTATTTTGGGATTTTCTTTTTCTTCTTGCTGTTCTTTTGCTAGTGATTTATCATTTAATTTATTAGCATCTGAGCTTTGTTTAATCTCTGTATTTAAATTAGCTGTTGCTATATTGTTAATAGACTTAGTATCACAATTTGTCAATAAGATTGCAGCAGCAATTAAAAATAATATTTTTATTTTTTTGTACATATTGTTACTAATCTCTCCTTTAGTTATTAAATAAAAAAAGTTATATTATAGTGATATTAACAATAATTTTAATAAATATATTTACATTTATTTTATATATTTACACTTTTCTTACAGAATACCTATACTTTTCTTAATACCTACAAAATTTACATTAACATAAATTTATAATTTCATCAATATATGTAAATAAAAAAAGTTCATACGTTTAGTTAAAAATAACTAAAAATCGTATGAACTACTTTAACATTAGAAGCTAAAAAAGTCCCTAAAATATAAAATATTAATAAAATGGTGCGAGAGACGGGACTTGAACCCGTACGGTCTCCCACACGCCCCTCAAACGTGCGCGTCTGCCGATTCCGCCACTCTCGCATATTTTGCTAGATTTATGCACGTGTATTTTAATAACTCTCGAACATGTTGACTATATCTTTTACACGTATAATTATATACAGTTTCCAATGCTTTTGCAAGTATTTTTTAAAATTATAAGAGAGATTTTTTATATCTCTCTTATCTAAATAGACTTAAGTATTTGTTTATTATAATTAAAAAACTGTAATAATTTGTATTAAATACTTTTACTATATTAGAAAAAATATTAATATTATACTGAACTTTTATCCTTTTTCCAAAGATTTATATAAAAATTTATATATATTATAATTTACCTTAACCTTCTTTATGTATTCATCTGTTTCTTTAAATGGTATATAATAAAGATTTTTACCATCTTTAGAATGGTCACTGCTTGAAAGCCACTTTTGCACATTACCTCTTCCACCATTATAGGCTGCTAAAACTAAATTTATGTCTCCATTAAATTCTTTTTTTAGATTATCTATATACCAACATCCCATTTTTATATTAAATTCTGGATCTAAAAGCATATTTTCTTCATAATCCTGTATACCCATTTCTTTTGCAGCCCATTGTGCAGTTGAAGGTGTAATTTGCATTAATCCATACGCATCTTTATTAGATTTTGCATCTGGTTTAAAATTGCTTTCAGTTTTAATTACTGCAGCTACCAAATAAGGACTTAAAGAATATTCTTTAGAATATTTTATTATGTGGTTGGCAAACTTTAATGGGAAAAAAAGTTTAGCTAAATAATATAAATTTATAAAAATAAGAATAACTATTAACGCACTAAAAGAACGCATAATAACTTTGAACTTCATTTCTTATACCCTCTATGTCAAAATTTTTTTTAATACTTCTTCAACCTGTTCTTTTGTGTGTATTAAGGTTTTTGTATTATCTATAATAAAATCTACATAATTTTTCTTTTTATCTAAAGGCATTTGCATTTTTATTCTATCTTTTATGAGATCTTCACTTAATAAATCTCTATATTTCACTCGTTTTATCTGTGTATTTTCATCTACCCATACCAATATATTATAATCCATATATTTATGCAAACCCACTTCAATTAAAGTTGGAGCATCAACTATACATAGTTTAGCCCCTTTTTTATTATATTGTTCAATTTGATCAAATATTTCTTTTTTAATATAAGGTAATGTTATATCTTCTAACTTTTGCTTAAGAGATTGCTCTTTAAAAACATAATTCCCTAATTCTCTTCTTTTTAAATTCCCTTTTTCATCAAAAAATTTTTCTCCAAATTGAATTTTTATATTATAAAGTGTTTCTGGATACTTAAAAAGTATATCTCTGGCAATTATATCTGCATCTATTATAGGATACCCATATCCTTTTAAAATATTAGATACAGTACTTTTCCCACTTCCTATGCCTCCAGTCAATCCAATCTTAATCATATTATCACCACAACTTTAATTAAAATTAATATTTAAATGATTAAATTTGTTTAAATAACTAACAAAATATTAATATATTAATTATTTAGCTTCATACCAATTTTTACCTATATTTATATCTACCTCTAAAGGAACTTTTAGTTCTAAAACTTTTTCCATTTCATTTTTTACTATATTTTTAACTTTTTCTAATTCATCTTTATATACATTAATTATAAGTTCATCATGAACCTGAAGTATTAATGTACTCTTTAAGTGCTGCTTTTTTAGTTCATTATAAACATTAACCATCGCAAGCTTTATAATATCTGCAGCACTACCCTGTATAGGAGTATTCATTGCTAATCTTTCGCCTAAAGCTCTAACTACTTTATTAGAAGATTTTATTTCAGGTATATATCGTCTTCTATTTAAAATAGTAGTAACAAAAGATTTTTCTTTTGCTAAATTAATTATATCTTCCATATATTTTTTTACATTAGGATATCTTTCAAAATAGGTATCTATATAAGTTTTAGCTTCTTTTTTAGTTATTTTAAGATCTTTAGCCAAACTAAATTCACCTATTCCATACACAATACCAAAATTTACAGCTTTGGCTCTACTTCTCATAATTGGAGTAACTTCTTCTATCGGAACTTTAAATACTTCAGAAGCAGTTTTAGTATGTATATCATTATGATTAATAAACGCATCTATAAGATTTTCATCATTAGCTATATGAGCAAGTACTCTTAATTCTATTTGAGAATAATCTGCTGATAATATTAAACACTCATCATTATTTGGAACAAATACCTTTCTTATCTCTTTCCCAAGTTCATATTTTATAGGTATATTTTGTAAATTAGGTTCAGTACTAGATAATCTACCTGTTGTTGTTACTGTTTGATTAAAACTTGAATGTATTTTTCCATCTTCGTCTATAACATTTTTTAATCCTTCTACATATGTAGAATATAATTTTGTAAGCTGTCTATAATATACTATTTTATCTATTATAGGATGCTTATCAGATAATTCTTCCAATACTTCAGCATTTGTTGAATACCCAGTTTTTGTTTTTTTGATAACAGGAAGATCTAATTTTTCAAATAAAATTTTACCAAGCTGCTTTGGCGAATTTATATTAAATTCTTCTCCTGCTAAATCATATATCTCTTTTTGAACTAAATTTATTTCATTTTTAAACTTTTCTCCAAGTTCATCAAGTATTGCACTTTCAACTTTAAATCCTTCAGCTTCCATAGAAGCTAATATTTCAGTTAATGGTTGTTCAACTTCATAAAGAAGTTTTTCCATATTATACTCTGTTATCTTAGAAGAAAGTATTTCTTTTAATTCTTCAAGATACGATGTCATTTTTATTTTAAGCTCATCACCATTTTCTTTAATATCTGTTTTTAAATATTCTTGTATAAGAGTTAAAAGTTCATATTCCCCTTTTGATGAATCAATTAAGTAAGCTGCTATTTTCACATCAAAAATAAAGCCTTTTATATTTATTCCTAATTTATTAAATGATATATATGAAATTTTATTATCATAACTAATTTTGTGTATATCTTCATTTTCAAATATCATCTTTAAAAAATATATTGTATTTTTTTCATCTATTTGAAGAAGTTTATTTATCATTATTATATAATTTTTATTTTGAGATTTCATATATATTTTATCTATTTCCATTTTTGAATATATATTAGGATTTAAAATATCAATAGTAAAATATATATTTTCTTTTATATATTCAATTATACTTTTTAACTTTTCTATACTATCTATGTATTCAAACTCTATTTTGTTTTTATCATATAAATCTAAATCTTTCATTTCATAATTTCCCTTTGGAAGTTTATCAATTAAAGATTTAAATTGAAGCTTGAAAAACATTTTCTTAATTCCTTCAATATCAAAATTATCTTTTGATTTAATTGAATCTAAGTTTATCTCAATTGGGACATTTGTCATTATAGTTGCAAGTTTTTTACTAAAAATTGCTTGTTCACTATATTCCATTAAATTTTGTCTTATTTTATTCCCGCTAATATTATCTATATTTTCTAAAACATTTTCTATACTTTTATATTGCGAAATAAGCTTAAAAGCAGTTTTTTCACCAATACCAGGTACTCCTGGTATGTTATCAGAAGCATCTCCCATAAGGCCTTTAACATCTATGTACTCTTTTGGAGTTACTCCAAATTCTTGTATCATTCTATTTTTGTCATATATTTCTTTTTCACTCATGCCTTTTTTGGTAATTACTACTTTTATATTATCTGTTGCAAGTTGAAGAGCATCTCTATCTCCAGTTACTATATAAACTTCTATTCCTTTACTTTCAGCAAATACAGCTAAAGTACCTATTAAATCATCTGCCTCAAATCCGTCTATTTCAAAAATATCTATAGCTAAAAGATTAAGTAATTCTTTAAGAACAGGAAATTGTTCATTAAGTTCCTCTGGCATCTTCTTTCTTCCAGCCTTATAATCTTTAAAATTTTCATGCCTAAATGTAGGTGCTTTTCTATCAAAAGTACAAACTATATAATCTGGCTTTATTTCTTCTTTCATCTTAAATAACATATTCATAAATCCATAAAGAGCATTTGTATGCAGTCCCTCACTATTTGTAAGCATTGGAAGAGCGTAAAATGCTCTATTCATTAAACTATTTCCATCTAAAATTAGTAATTTTTCTTTTGTCACAATAATCCTCTCCCAAATTTTTATTATAAACATAAAGTCATTTGTTTATAATAATTTATATATTATAAAGTGAATAATACTTTATATTATAATAAAAATAATTTTCTAAATATAATATTATTTAATATAAAACATAAAAACTAAATATAAATATAGTAATATATTTACTCTTTATAAAAATTTTGTCTTACATCTTAAATAAATTTTATCTTACATCCAACATTTTACCATTAAATTAACTATAAACAAAGCTTTTAAATATTTTAATTTTTTAAATTCCTTTTCTATTGCATTTTTTTTTAAACTATGTTAGTATTATTTATGTAATTTTTGCCGATGTGGCGGAACGGCAGACGCACTCGACTCAAAATCCCACTTATTGGTAACTGCTGATAAATGTATAAATAATGTATAAAGATTGTTTAATTATTTTCTAATATTTTATGCCGCTGTGATGGAATGGCAGACTTGGCTGACTCAAAATCAGTTGCCCACCGGGCGTGTCGGTTCGAATCCGACCAGCGGCACCATCAAAAATCTTATCTTTATTTATTCATTTTTAATGAATAAATATGCTTCATATAAAGTCTCAAAAATCGTTAATCTGATGCGGTTTTTTGGGGCTATTTTGTTATATCTTTTAAAAAATCTGATGCATTATCTATTATATCATCAAAATTGTTTAGATAAAAGAGGAAACCTACCTAAAAAGGTAGGTTAAACTATTTAAAACGGGATATAATTATCATTCGCGGCATCATCTACAACTGCTTGTTTTCTGAATCTCGCTAACAACATCTCTCTTGCTTTTATTTTTGCCTCCACTTTTGCAACTATTAGTAAAATATTGTAAGGTAATTCTCCGTATCTTCTCATAAATTCTTTAAACCATTCTTCTTTACCATTTTCCTGCAAACTTGCTACTTCTGCATCTATATCTATTACAAAACTACCAGCTTCTTTTTCCGCAAGTTTAATTAATGTGGCGAACCAATCTGCTGTTCTTTCCGCATTGATGTCGAAGGTGATTTCTTCTGGTTGCTCTACTAATTGTTCTGCGTTAGAGATAGTATCATTCTCTTTTTTCCATTCTTCTGCTTGTGCAGTCCAAAAATCTTTAGCTTCATTATTTTTTATTTCTATTCTCGCTTCTTTTAACTCATCTAATCCTTTTATTTCTTCATCTATATCAAATCCTCTTTCCTTACATCTCTTTACATAGTCTTTTATCGTTAAATTAGTATAAACAAGAGGTATAATAAGCTGCATTTTAGCCGTATGCATATCTCTCCAGTACATATCCCCTGCATCTTTATATTTATCATTCACATAGTTTCCAAATACGATATTTGTAAATCCTGCTTTTTTTAGTTTTTTGTAAGCTCTTATATTTCCCTTTGCTCCCTCAACATCGTTGTCGTATACAAGGACTATTTCTATATCCTTTTTTAGTAATGTGCTATTAAAATACTTCTTTATAAGTTCTACTTGCTTATCCTTTAATGCACATCCAAAACTTGCTACTACTGCAACACCTTTAATATTTTGGCTTGCTATTCTTAAAGCATCTTTTTCTCCCTCAACAATTACCAACTTATCAATTTCCCAAGGATTTTCTACATATTTATATAATAAATATAAGGTATCATCTGTTTTTGTGTCTTTTAGATTTATTTTTAATTTCTTTACTAACTCATTCTTTTGCTTACTGAACCATTCATCTTCCTTTACAATTTCTAATATATCTTCTTCTTTATCTCTTATCTTTCCTTTTGCTATAAATTTACCTGTCCTTCTTCCTTTTAAACCAATTATATTACCTCTATCATCCTTAATTGCATATATACAGCAACCTCGAAACACATTACTCCAATATTTAGCATCTTTATCCTGTAGTTCTGACATATTAAAATCTCTATAATATACATCAAATCCTAAATCTTCTTTTTTAAATTTTTTGCGGAATAGATACCAGTTATCTTTTGTGCATTCTTCCAAAATTTGTTCCGCTAACCATCCAGCCTTTTCTCTTTTTAATTCTTCTTCCTTCTGTCTTTCTTCTCTTGCTTTTTTTACTTCTACATCATTCCTCACATTTTTTGTTAGGTCTACTTTACCGTGTGAGTACAGAACAGAATAAATAAAGCTTACTGCATCTATCCCATTTAGTAATTTTACATAATGTAATTCGTTTAATAATTTTATTATAGTACCTTTCTCTTCGCATTTTATACAATTATAGTATGGAATACTGCCATTATCTATTATCCAGTCCACGTGTCTTGTATTTCGACAATCTTCTTTATCACACAATGGACATTTTGTTTGATATATTTTACCTACAGATTTATCATGATAGTCATTTAGATTTTGTACTGCTCCGATAGCTTTTAACACACGCATTAATTTATCTATAGTCCAACCGTTATTGTCTATTATCGCCTTTTTCCAGTCTATTATATCCTTATCATCTTCTTTATCCCAAGCATCTATGACTTCTTTTCTTAATCTCCACTTCAGGTCAGTTGCTTTGGATAGAGCAGTGTTAACAACGTTATCTATTTTATCTTCCTGAATATTTTTAGGAAGGTTTTTAAAATCCAATTTTTCTGCGATTTGTTTCCATAAATCGTAATTTAGTTTTACATATTTATATGCCCAACTATTGCTACCTTTTGTATAGTAGTTATAGTTTTTTAGGTTTTTAAAATCAAAATCGCTTTGAAGTAGTTCTGCTACCGCACTATTTACAATAGAGTTAAAATCCAATTTATCTCCGTTAAAGATAGTATTATATTTGTTTATTATCTTATTGTAAGTTTCAATTTGATCTTTAAATATTCTCATACGTACCACGCTCCCTTTTATGTTATATTTTAATCTGACTGGTCAGGTCAGATATGTACTGCATTACTGCTATGAGCTGTGGTTTATGTATAAGAGGCTTTAAATTAAGCCTCTTGTAAAAAATCTGCAAAATACTGTAATAATATGTCTGTTGCTACTGGATTATAAGCTTGCACATTAGTCAATATATCTATCATCATACAATCATCCATATCTCGCATTGACATATCATCATACACCGCAAACCATGCCCCTCGTGCTGTCACATAGTATTTTGTACCATTATCATCAGTAATAATTAACGTTGCTTTATCAGTATCATAGATTTTATCATTTATAATTCGTTTCATATCGCACCACTCCTTTTTGTTTTTAAAATTGAGTTATTTCTAACTCTATGTATTGGCGGTAGAGTAACCGCCTTTCTTTATCCTGTATACATAGTAGTAAATGATTTTCTGTAAAATCAAGTATTTCTACAAAATTTTTTGAAATATTTTTCTTGAGATTATAATAGCACTATCGTACAGACAAAGTCTAATTTTACTCTATATATCCACCTTGTTTTAAGTAGGTGTAAATAACCATTCTTAAAAATTTACTTGGTTTTACATTTTCTTTTTGCACAAGCTCTGTTATACGCTCATATTCCTTATCATTTAAAGTTATAACTATCTTTTTAGCTCCATCTGTGCTGAATGTATAATCATCTTCCAATTGCTCCGGCATTTTATTATATATAATATTTAGAACTATTTTTGTTGCAGGTGTCTTCCTCCCCTTGGCAATATCAAATAGTGCAGCATGACAAGTTGGAGTAACAAGTGTCCAGATTCCATTTTCTTTTTTCATATCGCATCACCTCTGTTTTCTTTATCTTTATATATATACTAAAAAAAGATGAAATATAAAGTCAAGTTTTTCTTGCAATATTTTTTGCATAAAAATTGACTCGAAATTACTCGAATGGTATAATATAGATATAAAATATAGTAGAAAAAAAGAATAAAAAACTATCAACAACGGAGTAAAATGTGCTGTTAAACCTATGTGTAAGACAGCTAGTAAAAATAGATAATCCTATGGATAAGAAATGGAGATGATGTATATGATAAAAACTATGGATAAGACAACGTGCAGAGGTAGAATAGTAGATACTAAATTGGTACAATGTAGAGATGGCTTCATGTACCATATAAATAGAGTAAGAGAGGGAGTTATAGATACCGTAAATTTAAGCTATGCAACAAAGGGCGGAGTAAAAACAGTAAGCAAAAAGATACCATCAGTTTTAGGTTGGATAGGACAGGCAGTATTGGAATTTGCTATCCCGTTAGTATAGTCGGAGGTCGAAAGACCTCTTTTTATTTTTTAAGAAGGTCAACGTGATGTTGATGAAGATAAAAAGATGGATTTAAGAATGTTTAGATTTAAGAATAGATAAAAATAATGCGAATTATACAAATAGCCAAAAACATGATTTATTGACTAAAATACGTTATCAAAGATGATTATATTAAAATAACTTTACATTAATCTGTTTTCCTCTAAATAGGTAATATATCTATTATTATCTTCTAAAGACTGTATGGTTTTAAAAACGCATTTGGTTTTTAGAGGATGTTTTTAAGATTAGTTCGTATTAATAGAAACTAATAGGAATTAATAACAATTAATTAGTATTAGTGGAAATTAATACTAAATTATTTATCTCCTTTAGCAACAGTGATAATCACCTACATATCTTTATTTAAGTATAGTATATTTTTATGCAAAAAAATAAATCCGCCCATTAAGGGCGGAGTATTATTCATCTCTTTTATTTATATTTACTTTTACTGCTTTTACAGTAAAGTCATAAGTCCCAGTGCTTGTAAAAGCAACAAGAATAGCATTAATAATCATTAAATACAAGTTTGATATTAAAAATGTTTTTGTAACCACATTTGTTGCGACAATATTTATAAGTGCAATTATAAAAACAAAATATTTTGTAGGTATTGATTTTATAAAAGGAAGTTCTTTAAAGAATTGAACCATTAACATTGTAACAATAACGGTCCCCATATAACTTGCGATAAATTCCCAAGTTATAAAATTATCTAATACCATATATACCACCTTCTCTTTTTTTTTATATTGAGAGAGATAAAGAGAAGATTTACTATTGAGTTATGAAACAAGAGTATCCTAGACTTTTTAATCTGTTAGCCATTGCATCAGCATTAGCTCTTACACTATAAGCACCGCATTGCACTTTATAAAGATTACCTATCTGTTTAACAAAACAATCTATTCCTTTTGCTTTAAGCTCTGCTTGTAATTTATCTGCGTTAGATTTTATAGAATAAGCACCAACCTGAACTCTGTAAAGTGTTCCATTGTTTGCTGGAGCATCAATATCCCTAAATGTTACACCAAAATATCTGCATATAGCTTTTGCTATAGCTTTTGCCTCATTTTTTTGCTTTGCGTCTGTATTAAATTTATTTACATCTCCACTGTCTATATATCCAAATTCCGAAATTACTGCTGGCATAGATGTCTCTCTAATAACACAGTAATAATCTCCATTACTACCTTTTCGAGACATAACGCCAGCCCCGTGTGGAATTTGTCCAATATTTTTATATTCTTCCGCTAAAATTTTTGCAAATACAGTACCATTTCCATAATAAATTGAATGGTATACTTCAAAGCCTTTACCTCCGCCAGCATTGTGATGGATACTAATAAATAAGTCTGCTCCCCATCTATTTGCATCTATACATCTCTGCATTAAATCTACAGTATTATCTGCTGTTCTGCAAGCCTTATAAGTAATACCAGACGCTTGTAAATACTTCATTACATATAATCCAACATTTAGATTAATATTTTTTTCTTGCAGACCATTCCCGCAAGCTCCGCTGTCGCTACCGCCATGCCCAAGGTCTAAATAAACTTTTGCCATAAAGCATCACCTCCATTTGTTATTTACCAAAAAATTTAAGACCAACTGTTATTAATGCCACAATTATCCCTCCAAGAACACTCCATAATAATTGTGTTGGTCGTTGGTCTCTTTGTTCAATTTTTTCAGCTATTTTTTCAATAGATTTTTCTATCCTTACAATAGATGCACAGATAGAGTCTATTTTTTCTCTGCTAACTGCATTCTCTGTCTCTATTTTATTTACTTTACTTTCTAATTCTGATACATCTTGCTCGAGTTTTTCAAGTTTATTTGTTAGATTATTTATATATATACATTCTTTGCAGTTTTCCATATGCACCACCTCGCTGTCGTTTTTTTGAGAGATAAAGCAACAATAAGGTTTAATTAGTATAATGTAAAAGAGACTATGCAACTACTTTTAAATAATAAGTAAAAAGAGTTTTAAGACTACTTCTAACGGAGCAGATTGTGTTGTTAAGCCATGCAATAGATTGCAAGGTAATGCAACAAATACTTTGCCGTCATAAGTAGTAATAATAAGACTCTTTTTTTATTACAGTCAAGAGCAGTAATATTATTGTTCTTATCTCTTAATAACTCTATCTACTTATCATAGTAGATGATTTTTTCAAAACCGGACATTTTAAATATTAACAGTTTGTAAACAATTAAGAAGTTATACTTCTTTTGATTTTACTTATATCTTTAACTGCACTTTGTAAAAACTCTACGAGCTGTATTTGTTTTTCTCCTAACACAATCTGTGGATTTTTCCATGGATAAAACGGATTATATGTTAATTCAACAACTTTTTGCTGTATTTTATTTGTAGAAAAATAAGGATTGTATATATTAATTGTATCAGCTACATTAAATATCTCATTAATCTGCATATTAGTGTTAACCTGTATAAAATTAGTTTCTATTTCATAACTTAAAACAGGTTGTTTATACTTATTTAACTCTTCTTTTGTTTTTCTTAATAGCTCATGTTTATTTTCTAATTCTGTTTCCTCAAAAACTCCAAAATTCCCATTCAATATAAATCCATCTTCTACATAATCTTTACTATTATTTATAGTAGTAAAGCTTGTATTATCTTTTCCTTTCCCAATAACTCTTTTTACTACCTTGTTCTTATCTATTTTCTGCTTTATATTTTTAAAATTAAGTCCGTAGACATAATTTACATCTACTGTCTTACCAATAGATTTATAAAAATTTATTTGCCCATCATCACTTATGATAAGGTATCTGTTAAATATTTTTTGTAAATCATCCAAAACTTCTAGTAATGGCTGTTCTGTGTATTCCTTTTCTTCCGCAATCCCAATACTTGCATCCTGTTCTACAATTCCAATATTATTTCTGAAATCAAAAAATCCGTCTCTGAATAAGACGGATAATAAAGCACTCTTAAGAGTAGTTCCTGCTGTCAATTTTAGCCTTACATACTTATTATTATACATAGCATAATTAGTGCTTTCTGCTTCTATTGTTTCTACAAATTTCGTGGCTTTCATTTCTCTTTCTATTGTATTAATTTTATATTTTCTCTGCTTTTGTAATCTCTCATCAAATAATTCTACATATTCTGCATCTATGATTGTATCTTGTTGAAAGAAGGGGGGAAGGTCTTTAACAACTGTTATATTTAAAAAAGAGTGGTTTCCCACTCTTTCTTGTATCTGCGCATCTTTTATAGCTCCTGCTATAAAGAGTATTTTATTGTTACTATCTTTAAATACAGCACTTTTAATATCCATAAAGACCACCTCCCTAAAATGTCCTTGCTGTCCAGTCTAATTTCACCGAAACCGCAACTGGCTCTTGAGTATTTTCATTTAATCCACTATCATCCACATATCTCAAATACATCTTGTCTGTGCTTAATATCTGCTTATCTAATCTATTGTAAATATAGATAAATACATCATCGAGAATATTTATCTTTGTTCCGTTTTCTTTAGTTACATAGGCTTGATATTTTTCAGTATCAATTACTATTTTTTCAGTATTTAGAATAGTAGCATCTAATTTGAAGAATAAAGTACCGTCTGCCTTGTAAATACGTGGATTACGGATATAAACAGGTTTTATTACACTATGTTCTTCGGGCGGCTTAACAGTAAAGGTATAGTTATCTTCCCATGCTGTCATATTGCTATCCCAGTTACTTACTTCTTCTACCTGAATACAGGCAAATTCAGCATATGCTCCATCTCCTACATAATCAAGTTTAGTAACTCCAATACTTACAACACAACTTACAGCACCTACAGGGGCTTGATTATTTCCAGAACCTTTTATATGGTATCTTCCCCATGTATCTGTTGATTGTATCAAGTTAGGTTCTTCTATGAATTCTGAAATAACTACGCCATTAGTATCTATATAAGATGTTTTAATCTTGATTGTATGAGCTATTATATCTAAATCATTAACTACATTCTTGGCTCTACAATATAATGATAGAGCATAGTATCTATTCTCATTAACAGCAAACGGTTTATTCTTTAACCATATTGCAACGTTATCGTCAATTTCATCATTAAAATTAAAGCGTACTGCTGGTCTCTCTATACCTCCAACCACAGTAGCTTTTGTTAAGCTTATTGTTGTATTTGCTATGCCTGTAGGACTATCTATTACTTTATCCCATCCATTAGGTAGGTTTTCCCCAGCTGTAGCTCCAAAGGTTGGATTATACAATAAGTTTTTACTTGCAACTAAATATTCAGTTTCCCAATTATCATCCTCCCAATATGTTGCCATGCTATTTTCCTCATATTGTATAGCTCCAATTTTTATAACTGCAGGGGAGGTTAGTGCAAATCCTTTTTTCTCTACTTCTATCCTTATTTCAATGCTTGTCGCATCAGCTTTTGTAGTAAGAGTGTGGCTATACAATGACCATGCCGTAGTAAGTGTAAGTTCTTTAGTTTTGGCATCTATGATAGCACTATTAGCGTTTTTCTGGATTATAGTTAATTTAGCTTTTAGAGTAGTTGTGTCTCCATTTTCTTTTAAATAAGCAGATAGAGTATATGTTGTATTAGGTTTTACTTTTTGGATGCTTTGTGAAAGGTATGCAGAGTAGGTGTTTGTTGAATTATCCCCACAAGTAACCTCCACAACACCATAGCCTAAACTTTTACCACTCAAGTCCTTTGGTAAATCTGCTACGGTGTATTGTTTAGTAATCATTCCTGCCGAATTATCTGTCCAGCCCCATCTGTCCATTCTTCCGTCATTACTAAATTTGAATCCAGCGTTATCTATTAAATTTTTTCTAGCTCGTGTTTCCAAACTATATAATGTGCCGTTCTCTGTAAAATCGGATAATGGGAATATCTCAAGCTGTGGTAGAGCAAATTCCATAACTAAAGTATCTGTTTCGCGAGTAGTATTTACAGCCTCAAAAAATACAATGACTTTTTTATCTTCTGCTTTTAAGTTTTCTGTAAAGTATTCTCTTGACCAATCTGTGTAATCCTGTGGAGTTCTTAACACAACTCTCTTAAAGACTTCGTTATTATCTAATATTATTAATCCAAATTTTCCTCTATTATCTCTCAAATAAGCAGATAATACATAATCCTTATCTAGCGTATCTAATCCAATTACATCGCTATAAACATATCTGTATCGGCTCTCAAACTCTGCATAGTAAGGAGCAAGGTTAAATGTTATAGCATTGTGTGGTATTTGCATTAGTTTTTGCTCTGTAAAAGATACAGTAATTGTATTTTGGTTTTGTGCAGGTACAGGTAGCTTATGTTCCGGCTCAAAATAGTCATTAGATTTAGTTGGCATATCTGTTACTACTTTAGTGTCCTCAATTTGTATTGGATTACCTTGTATCGCCTTGTTAATAACTGTATATTCCCAAGCAACTGGATCCGCAAAATCTGTGTGTCCTCCATTTGTATCAATTGCTGGATAATCAGTAGAAGTTAATGCTGTTTTATCTATTCCGTACATTGTGCAAACATCTGCAATACAAGGCTCTACAGAGTTGATATTATTTTTTTGATAAACTGCTGTGATTTTACCATCGCTAGTTTTAACAAATACTACATAAACATATCTATAAATTCCTAAAAAAATCATATATGGCATATAACGTACAATAACACTAGTAATATCTTCGGCAGGGATATTAGTTACCTCTTTGCTCTGAATTACATTATTTACAACGCTCCAGTACTGTTCATATAATGGAATATTAACAATCAATGGATTATAAGTGTTACTTGCTTCTTTGTAAGAGTAGACATTCCCTGTAAAAATCATCATGTTTTTGTTTAGTAAGTCAGTTCCATTGGCAAAAGTCAATCCAAAATGATTAAGCACTCCCTTATAGTAGGTACTCCATTTATTTATAAAGAACTCAAAATCCTCAAAAGGAGCATTAGCAATGCTTATAGCTACTATTTTGAAAAAACGTCTATAAACCAGCACATTATTTACAACAATATCTGTAGTAATAGTTGTATCTGTTGTATATTTTCTAATACCAAATTCTTTTATTGTTATATTCCCGGATTTTAAATCATTAACTTTTAGATTGTTATTTATAATCTTCCATTTCTTTTCTATTATTTCATTCTGGAAGAAATTCGTATCAGCTTTCCCTTTTAGATATTCAGTACCTTTTGTTAAATTCTGGTGTACCAAATAATCTGTCCAGCTTGGTGCTTGGATTTTGTTAGCCAGTAGAGTTTTGAATACATAATTTACATCTGTTGCTATTTTACTATCTGTATATTCTGCCTGTGCTGTCCAATCTGTGTTATAAACTGTTTCCGTTGTGGTGTATACCTCATAGTTATTGATAAAATAATGATAAGACCTTACTAAATATCCGTTTGTATCAGCAGCATAAGTTATCTTTATCTTAAATTCTTCTGCCAAATAAATCCCGTTTTTAATTTTATTTATGAAGTCCACCTGTGTATCTGAATAAACAGGATATTCTTTTACATATCCAAACTCTCTATAAAACTCTTCTTCGCTATTATATTCTTGTGATACATTCCATTTTACAGCATCTCCATTACTATTTAGTTGGAAGCGTGGATTAGGAATTACGTTTTTAGAATCGTCTTTTAAATCCCAAAAATCTGGAGCTTTTACTTCTAAATTACCTCCAATTTCAAGATGAAATGGAGCATCTGCATCTGTTTTTGTTTCTATTAACATTTCTATACCATCTGTTCCATTGCCTGTAAAAGTTACAGAAGTGCCTAATTTATATGCGTAAGGATGTGCATTAAGGCTAATGGTAAAATAAGATAAGTCTTTGTGTTTTGTTAAATCTTGTTGCATAGTGTTATTTACTTTAACCATGTAGTAAACATCTGGTCTATCTCCAAAAATCATTTTCTGAAATCCGTTTTTTGGATTTAATAATCTTGCTATTTCAGCTACTTTTGCTATTCTATTATCTATACTATCTGCTCTAACAACTACATCTAGTTCTATAACTGCATTTTCGTATTCTGTTCCAAAATCATATAATCCATCTTGCCCTAACATTTTTTCTTGATTTTCTTCTATATTTGCAAAAACAGGTATTCTTTTAGCTTCTATGATGACATCGTTTTGCCAACTATTCCATTGTGTTCCATTACTTAATTCTATTATAAAGGCACTGTTTTGCCATGCTGGTCTTATTTCCATTATGCATCACCTCACGTTTTTTAAAATTTCAAATAAAAAATAAAAGAGATATGTAACTATTCTCAACGGAAGAAAATTATGAGCTATGTTTTTCTGCATAAAAAAAGAGATGATTAAATCTCCCTGATTGTGTTCCGTTATGTATAGTCCCGCTCTGCGGGACTTTTTTTGCTACAACTACCAAGCAAACAATCCACGGCGTATATCTCTTTGTGTTTGTGTATTAAATTTGTTGTAGTCGTAGTTATTACTGATATTATTTTTGTTATTTACAGTAACATTAGTGGTTTTACTGCTTTCTTTACTATTTCCGCCAACTACATTGCCAACAAAAGGTATATTTATTTGTGGTAAACTAAAACTATTTTTAAAGTTATTCCACTTTTCCAAAATTCTTTGTATCCATTCTGCGATTGCTCTGAAAGGAGCTATTACTTTTTCCTTTAAATTTTCTACTGTTCCTACAAAACTCTCCCATGCTTCTTTTGTAGCTTTTATATTTTTCTTAATTACCTTTTCTACAAGATAAGCGAATGGATTAAGTGTCCATACCAACTTTTCTCCCCAGGATGCATTTTTGAAATCTGTTGCAACTGTATTTACAAGATTTTTAGCACCTGTTTTTATATGTCCAAATATATTGCTAAAACTACCTTTAATCTTATCCCAGTTTTTGATGATTAGTAATGGTAAACCGACAAAAGGCATAATAACCGTAAGAATTTCTGGTATATGTGTTTTTGTTACTGATTTTACACCGCCCCATAACTTTTTAAAGAAACCACTTATAGGTTTCCAAAACTTAATTACAAGGAATGCCGCAAGCCCAATTCCAGCAATTGCTAAACCAACAGGATTCGTGAGAAGAGGGATTATTTTCAAAGCTCCACCTACTCCAGATATTGCTGTACTTAATGTCTTAAATGTTGTAACTAAAGTCATCACTTTACCTGATATAGATAAAGCTCCTCCTAAAGTTGTTAAACCTATTGCAAGTCCTGTAATTGTTTTAACTATTCCTTCCTTTTTACTATCTGATAGTTTATCCCACCATCCATTTACTTTCTTAACAACTTGTGTTATTTTCTCTAAAACCTTATTTATTGTTGGTAGTAAAAACTTCCCAAATTCTTCAGCAAAATTACTTATATTATTTCTTAATATTTGCATTTGCATAGCAACATTTTTTTGATTCAATTCTGATTGTTTATTACTTTCTCCATTACTTTGTTGTAACGCTGTAATATTTTGTTTTATCGTTTCTACATTAGTTTGCATCATCTTATCAAAACTCTTTAGATGTTCTTTTCCAGCAAGATATAACGCAACTTGGTTCTTTTGCTCATCATTCAATTTCGTATATTTTTTCTGCATTTCTTCTAAAATTTTTATAAAATCTTTCTGTTTGCCATTCTCATATGCGTCTATACCTAACATATCAAGTGCCTTTTGTTGCTTTTTACCACCTGCATACACATTTGTCATTACGGAACTTATACCTGTTCCAGCACTACTTCCTTTTAAACCTTTATCAGCAAGTGTTCCTAATAGAGCTGTTGTTTGTTCTATGGACATTCCGTACTTTGCAGATGTAGAGGCAACATATTTCATAGCTTCTTGATAATCTGAAAATCCTAAAGCTGTCTCATTCATAGCTTTTGTAATTACATCCCCGTAGTGTTTTGCTTCTTCGGTATTTTTGCCCCAAACTCGTGTGTAAGATACTATGGCCTCTGCAACTTCTGCCGGGGCTTTTTCTCCAATTGCTATTGTTGTATCTATCATAGACTTTCCTATTTTATTAATGTCTGCTCCACTTAAACCGAGTCTTAATAAATCTTGCGACATTTTTATATTATCTATTTTGCTAAAAGGGGAGTTTAGAGCTGCTTCTTTAGCAAATTTTTCTACACCTTTAATATCTGCCTCCATCTTATTTTTATCTTCGCTGTAAGCGAGGGATTTAACTATAGCCATTTCTTTCTCTACATCTATTGCTTTTTTCACACTGTATCCAACAGCAGTAGTTATTATTGCTCCAGCCCCCATTAATCCTTTACCAATTCCGGAAGCTATCTGTGTGCCTAAATCAATACCAATTTTTCCTGCTTGTATTTCTCCAGTTATTTTTTTAAGACTGTTAGTGAGAGAATCAGTTTTTGCAACTATGTTTATTACACCAGTTCCAATTATAAATTTTTCTATATTCATTTTTCCCTCACCTCCTTTTACAATGGTCTGAATAATTTCATCGCATCATCTTCATCATTGTTATTATTTTCTGTATTAAGCCAATCGCTTAAGATTTTTACATTTAGTTGTAGAGCCGAAAGTGGCATATTATAAGCTGTTTTGTAGTCCACATTTCCAACCTTAACCAAAAACAGAACGGAAGAAAGGTATGCCTCTCTTCCGCTTATTTCTCTATTACTGTTTCTGTTTTTTTTAAATCTTCTTTGCTTTCCTCTGCATTATCCTGTATAGCTTCAAATATTTCCATTTTAACTGTAAAAGATAATTTATTGTAAACATCTTCAGGAACATTATTAGCTTTGCATAATACTAAATTCATCATTTCGTTTATTAACTGCATCTGCTCTTTTGTTCCTTCTTTAGTTTCTTGTATTTTATCAGCTATATCAAACATTTCGTCTGCATACTTTCCATAAACCTCTTTAATTATATATTCCTTACCACCTAAATTTAAGGAAAGAAGAGGTTTTCTATATTGATCTTCAGTTATAACTAATCTTTTCATGTGGCATCACTCCTTCGTTTCACATATTAAGCGTGTATGTCTTCATAGTACATACCTGGTTTACCTTCTGCGTCATTCTCATCTGCATAAACAGTATATTCAATTGGTAATTCTAACTGTTTATCGTTATAATCTAACTCCAATTTTCCACTAAAAATGCATGGATAAAATACATATCTTAACTTTTCATCATTTCCGTTTTTCATCTTTTCCTCCACAATAATTAAATATTGTTCGTTAGTATTTGTTAAAACGTATTTTTCTGCTCCTGCTTCTCCGGTTTTTGTAAATAATCCTGTACTTGCTATACTATCTTTATTTAGCTCTGCCATTTTACTTGTTACTTTTACTGTTTCTATCTCGGCTCTTCCAAAAATCTTCCCGGAAAATCCGTACGGTTTGAAATCTGTAACTTTTACATCGCCTTCTATTTTTAATCCACCTTCTAGTATTCCAATGCTTTTAGCGTTTGTAATATCTGTAGTAATATTTCCAGTGTATTTTGTAATTTTAATATCTGCATAAACAAATTTTACTTTTGCCATCTTACATCACCTCGTTTTTTTTAAATTCTTTGGATAAAAAAAATACCGCTTTGAAGCGGTACTATAACTAACGGAACACGATTAATTGTTGTCCGTTGCAAATAGTATCCTAATTTCTATTTGTCCATTTACTCTATATAGCTTCGTATCAACTTCTTTACCAAAGTCACTAAAGCTAATGTTATCTACTATAATAATGTTTGTTGTATTTGTATATTGCCATCGTCTTAAAGCAAGATAAATTTCGTTTTCGGCATCTGCTACATCTTGCATATTTTTAGCCCAAATGTCTATATAAACACTACCTTTAATAGTGTCTGTATTATATCCTTCATATATTTTTAATTTTGTATAGTAAGTTATAGTCTTGTCTACTATTTTAGTATCTGTATCCCAGTATTTTAGTTTAAAACTAGGACAAATATTTTGCACTGTGTCTAGGAGAGGTTTTATATACTGCAACATCCTAACCACCTCCTATTATTTAACGCTCTTTATAAAAGCCTTTTGTAATCTATCTTGTAATTCTTCCATACCTTTTTCTATGGCAGGTCTTAAATATGGTTGTGGTCTTTGTTTGCTTGTACCAAATTCTACGCAATCCCAATAATCCTCTAATTTATCTGTATTAAGATTTATTCCAATTTCATCTGCATCTCTTGTAACTTTAAAATCTATACTGTTTTTTAAATTTCCGGTATCTACAGGCACTCTATCTTCTGCCTCCTCCTGCATATCATCTCTCATTTCCTCAAATTCTTCTGCTAAATTATCTATAAAATTTTCTGCTAATTTCTCTAAATTTCTTATTAATTCATCATTCACATCCATCTCTTAAACCACCTCCTTTAGATAGAGTAAAAGGTAGTCTTTTTTATCAAAAATGTTAATTACTTCGTAGATTACATCTACATTTTTAAGCACATCTCCAATCTTCACACTCGCAGTAGGAGAGGCGTATCCAAGTGTGTATTTAATTACATAAATTCCAGCTTCGGAATTTTGCTTTCCTTCTGTATTTACTGTTTTTGTTTTTTCTTGTATGTCCACATCTATTGTCCCGATTTTAACTTCATTTTCTGCATCGAAATACAAATCATTATTTGTAGATACATTTTTTCTATATATATCAAATTGCTTAAATTCATCTTCAAAGAAGAGGTTATACATATCCTTAAACATCTAAATCACCTCTATCTCCTGGGGAACTACAAAAAATGCAACTTTAGGCTGTTCTTCAGCTTGTCTTTTACGGTAATACTGTGCAAGTTCGAGTAGAGTAGTCTTACTCATAGATATTTCGCCTCTTGCATAGCTTTTTACTAATCCTTCCGGCTGTAATGCCATTATCTCCAAAGCTTTTGCTGTAGCTCCATTTATGCTATTATCCTCATCGGTTAAAAAGCTCTGTATTTCATCGTCTGTGAATATCTCTGCATTTTTATCACTTATATTCAATCTAACTTTTTGTATATCTGTCATTTTTGCATCACCGCCTTTAAATAAAAATAAACAATAGACAGCTAGAGTAGGGGAGTGGGGAGTGATGCCTTTGGTGCTGTCTATTGCTTATGTATTGATTATGTATTGATTATGAATTGATTATAAAACGACTACGATTTATGTATATAAAAGAAGCGGGAGTTTTCTCCCGCTTTAAAATTAGGCTGTGGTTAAGTTTATGCTTACAAAATTCTTTGGATTTCTTAAAAGAACTGTTGCTTCCATATCTACCATGTAATCCACAACTCTACCAGTTCTCGCTAATTCTAATTGTCTTAATTGATTAAGTAGGTAGAACTCTAAATATTTTGGATTTCCAAGAACTAATGTGTTATCTGGGATAGCCTCATCTGTAACTATTTCCAACTTTTGTCCATTTACGATTATGATATTAGTATCTAAATTAACCATATCGGAGTTTTGTTGACTTGTTTGAGTTGCTTTTACAACATCTGCTAAATAGGATACTGTATCATATCCACCAAAAACAGTTGTTACAATACCTGCTTTACTTGCTTTAAGAACTGCATCAACAAAATCTTGCTTTGCGAAATTAGCTTTTGCTTTACTTATCTTATTTGCAGTTGGTATTTGTCTTAAAATACTATCCATAGCTCTTGGATCTATATCTTTTCTAGTCCCATTCCATAAATGATAATTAAAATCCTGCTTTAATTCTAGCACTGCATCCTCAATTTCTTTAGCAAGTCTTACTTTTTCGAGAGCTGTTTCGGTATCGGTTAAGCTTACATACTTTGTAATTATTTCGCAAGTATTACTTACTGTACCTCTAACACTCTTCCTAGCTTTACCATCTGCAATTCTGTCTGCTTCTGTAGCAGTAGCCGCACTTGGA
This sequence comes from Clostridium sp. USBA 49, assembly GCF_900167505.1. NCBI lineage: Bacteria > Bacillati > Bacillota > Clostridia > Eubacteriales > Clostridiaceae > Clostridium > Clostridium sp. USBA 49. The sequence continues at coordinate 68,296 of NZ_FUYD01000002.1, read as the reverse complement.
GCATTAATTTCTCTCGTTCCTTGTACAACAATTACATCTTTTGCTTGGAATACGCCATTCTTAATAACAATATCTAATGTCCTTGTTAAATTTCCGCCTATAACAGGCAAAAATTCTGTTATAATTCGTTCGTTTCTTATTACATCTGCCATTGTTTACCACCTCATTTGCTATATATTTTTATGATAATTTTAAAGCTAATGCTTCGGTTATTTTGCCTTCCTTTATTAATTGCTGGATTTTATCTTCTGTAGTTGATTTTGTAGTATCAGTTTTGAAAAATACTGCATTATCCTTTTGCTGTCCACCAGCAAGTTCTGTAAATTTAGTAACCTTTTTTACAATATCTTCTTCCTTTGTATCTGCTGTAATATTCAATAGCTCACATAAATCATTATCTAATTTATGTTTCTGCTTTAAATTTTCAAATTTTAGTTGTTTCTTTTCTTCCTGTTCATTTTTAAGCATCTTTTCTATTTCGCCAATTTTGGATACCTTCTCAATTAAAGCATCTAAATCAGCTTTCTTAATAGATACAACCTCTTCATTTTTATCTTCTATTTTAGTCTCTTCTGTAGAGGTTTTATTTTCCTTTGTATCTTTTTCTATATTTGTATCTTTGTTTTCTAAATCCATTTTGGCATCACCTCGTTTTATACAATCTTAATAATAATCTGTTCTTTATCTCTCTCAACTACATATACAATTTTAGATGCGGTTTTGTTCATTTTTTATAGTGTTTTTTTGCAAAAAAAGAAAAACGACCTAGCTGCTCGGCAAAGCGACTAGACCGCAAGAACGAAGTCGAATAATCTTCCTCAAAAAACTCTGCTACTTTTATTGTATTATATTAAGTATAAAAAATACCACCTATCGGTACTATTATTAACGGAGTAGTATTTAAAGGTTTTTACGCCTTTGTTGTCGCCATTTCTCCGCTCTTTTCCATTGTTTTGTTTTTTCTTTATCTGCAAAAATTGGCTCTAAACCTCTTATTGTCTCGCCAAGACTATTATTTAGTTTTTTAGCCACATATAATAAATTTTTAGTTGTAATCTTATCTATATTTAATTCATTAGTAATTCTCTGTATCTCTACACATGTTGTTAATAATAGTTCCTCTGCTTCTTTTTCTGTTATATCTTTTATCCTTTTCTTTTTATTCATATTAAAAATATTAACAGCAATTTGTGTTAATGTATCTGCTTCTTCAATCTTTTCTTTTATTTCCCCATTTTCTTGTTTAGATAATTTTGGCTCCGGTAATAAACCAGCCAGTTGTAACATTCGATAATGTATATAATTTCCAAAATCTATTTTCCCAGTTATTGAACTATAATGCAACTGTGCATCTCTAACTACAACGCCGCCATAATTAATAACAGTATAAAATTTTTCAAGCTCTTCGTAACAACTCTGTCTTATATCAGATATTTTAGAAAGAATGCTGCTAGCGGTTCTCCAGGGGAAAAATCTTTTTATTTCATCTGCCATGGCTGTACAACTATAACACTCTACAGTATATTTAAATACTAACCTCTTAAATTGCTCATTTTCCTCTTCTGTCCACTTATCTCCTTTTTTGCTATAAAATACTTTGTTTGGCTTATTTAAATATTCAATATATGGCTGTATTTTAGCCTTTATACCTTCCGGTATCCAATCTGGTTTTGTAGACTGTTTCTTTTGTTGTTTATTAAAATTAATTACTTTTGCCATCAAAAATCTCCTTCTTCCTCTTATATAATCTTATAATACATAAATTATTTTAACAAAATCAATCAATTAGTTTCAATAAACTATGTAAAAAAGGAGCGGTTATTTATCCGCTCCAAAAACACTCTTCACTTTATCTACTATTTTCTTCACAAAGCCTTTTTTCTCTGCTGTCTTATCCATAGTTTTAGAAGAGGCGGTATTAGATGTTTCTCCGTTAGGAGTAGTTTCTTTTGTTTCTGTTTTATTTTCCATTCCACTCCATTCTATTCCAAGCATCTGTCTTGCCATATCTTCTGTTATCAAGCCCATTTCTAGCTCTTGTCTTACTTCTTCGATAACATCTGCCCTTGAAAAATCAATCACTTCTGCGAATTTAATCTCTGTAAAATTTTCCGTTGTTGCAGGTATCTTTCCCCAGCTTACTAATACCTTATATATATCACTATTAACCATATTTAATCCGCGCTGTATGTTTTCCCTTGCACAAGTTATTTTATTTATTAAATCTGTTAAGATTGTTGCAAGGGCTTTACCAGACAGATTTTTGTCTGCAATTTTCCCTAAAAGTAGCTCTGGTAAAGTCTGTTCTATTTGTGATTGTATCCTGTCTAAAAAAGCTAGCCCATCTTCTACGTTTTCTAAACCACCACCAACAACATCTACCTTACCATTACTTGTTGTTACGACTATTTTTAGTCCATCCATAATATTCTTTGCATACTGTCCTGCCATTTGTGCTACTTGTTTATCCGTAAAACTGTCTCCAGTACCAATATGCAAATATGGATTCATTAACATTAGTCCAACATGATTAATAACATTTGTAAAAGAGTTCATGGAGTCCTGTTGGTCAATTATTTCATCAAATGTGTTCGCGCCAAACTTCTCCCCCATGTCCTGAAACATAAAGTGGTAAATCGGTATAAATCCGTATTTATTTTCTTTTTCTTCTATTAGTTCATCATCTACATATTTTTGTATCACTGTAGAGGTATATACTTCTTTAATGCTTGTGGTATTGCCTTTTATATCTTTCTGTAAATAACTATAAGTTACTTGTAGCATATTACCATCTGCGTCTTTCGTAAAGTCTGTGTTTTGGCTTTGTAACACTTTAAGATTAATTAATTGTTTTTCTTCATCTATCTCCATTTTAATGTAGCTATTCCCATATACGGCTAAAAACCTTGCAAATAAATCTTTTCTAAAACTTTTATATATTGCATTAAGTATTTCTGTATACCTAACATCATCTCCAACTATTTTCATACCTTTCATTAGTAAAGCTACATCTGTATTTACAGTTTTGGTTACAAAATTATAGAAATTTCTTAATTTATATCTCTTATTATCCATTTGCAGGTATAAAGTATTGCTATTCCTGTAATAATTCCACTGTTTATTATAATCTATTTTTTTATCTGTGCTTACACTTATTAATTCATTAATTTGTTCCATCATGTTACACCACCTCGCTTTGTTTTAAGACATAAGAAAAACCGATTGCTATTGCATCGGTTATGTGGTCTGCTAAATTATCTGTTATATTAAATTTTTCTTTTATTTTATCTGCTACCTCTTCCTTTTTAGCTCTCCCATTTCCCGTTATAATTTTCTTAACGGAAGAGGGCTGTAATTTTACAGGTTCTATGTGTAAGACTTCCCAGGCAGTCATTGTTATAATTCCTATAGCCATACTTACATAACTGTAGCCTCTTGCTTCTCGTGGATTCCAGAACGTTCCTTCAACACAGATTGCATCAGGTTTTTCTTTCTCAAATATTTCCTTCAAAAATTTTTCAATATTTAATAGTTTTTCTCCAGCAGAGAGTTTCTTTTTATTTTCCAATATCTTATAGTATTTTAAATCTGTATTATAAAAGACACTAACCGCTAAATTGTTAGTGCCTACATCTATACCAATTGTTGTCTTATCCATAGTTGCACCACCACCTTAAAATATTTTTATTAACAAATTGTTTACAATTAAAATGTCCGGTTTTTGAAAAAGTAGGCGCTATAATAAGTAGAGAGAGTAATTAAGAGATGAAAAAACAATAATATTACTGCTTTATGCTGTAATATTAAAAAAGAGTCTTATTACTACTTCTAACGGCAAAGTATTTAGTTGATTACCTTACAATAGATTGCATGGCTTAACAACACAATCTGCTCCGTTGTAAGTAGTCTTAAAACTCTTTTACTCTTTTTTAACACTAATATCTTGCAAATCCAACACAGAAGCTACTACCTTCTTGTGCTTTTTTATAGGCTCTAACCGCAAGAGACATAGCCATAACAGCATCCCCATGTCCATCTCCGCTTCTTTCTATTACAATCTGTGCTTTTCCATTTTTTGCTTGTTTTAAACGGACACTTGACATTTGTAATATAATATCTTGGTCTTCTACCAATTTAAACTGTTCTTTTTGCAGCATTGTTTTAATAGTTGCAAAGTCTTCTGCCTTACTTTTTTGCGTTGTCGTATGTCTTTCTACCACACCTGCAAATTCTTCTTCTAAATCTTCTGCTAAATTATTTCCAACTCCGTTTTCTTCAATAATCAATTTTTCTGGATTTACAGTTCTTAAAAACTCTTCTAAAAATCTTTTCTGCTCTTTAAATCTAGCCTTCAACTCTTTTTTGTAGACCGGGATTAAAACTCCATTATAATCCACTAATACAAATAGAGCGGAGCGGTCTGTCCCCTCTGCAGAAGCAACGTCATATCCTGCATAGACAGGATAATCACCATATTTTTCTGCTATTTCTTCAAATGTCTCGCAGTATTCATAATCATTTTCAAAGTATTTTTCAATATCATTACCAAAGTAACATCCAATAGAAGAGGAAAACATAGCTTCAAACTCTTGCTGAAAGCTCTGTAAAGACATTCCTTTAAATATATCCAATAATTTTTCATTTCCATATTTCTTAACTCTTTGTTCTGTCGAAAGGATAGGAGCAATCCTTCTTGCCTCTTCCATTAATCCTTCTTTTACTAATCCACTAAAATTCCACCAGCAAATTTTATATCTTCTAAAATTTCTATATTGCTTTCTGTCCCTCCAAACTTGCCAAAACCTTCCTTTTTCTGTAAAAGGAGTAGAGATAAGAAACATTCCGCTTCCAGCTTTAGCTCTTGTCCAAAGCCCATTTAAACTTGTGTATATTGGTTCATCATAACTGCCATAAAATGCAAATTCATCAAGTAGCATAATAAGGAAGCGGTTTGAATCTGAACCTCTTACATGGTTTTTTCCTTGCGAAATAATCTCACTGCCATTCTCAAATTGCAGGCTTGTACGATTATCTACTACAATTTTCTGCCTAAACGCTTCCGGAATTAATTTATATAAATCCTTTATTCTCTTAATTTTATCTGCAGAGTCGGATTGTTTATAAGATACAAAAATAGCGGTTACATCTCCACGTATGTGACACATAATAAGTGCATATAAACAAACAAGCCAGCTTAAGCCGACTTGTCTACTTTTGTTTACTATTAATCTGTTTGAATAATATCTGCTAAAATTTAAAAATAACTCAAGCTGGTAATCTTCAAGCTCAATCCCCATCAATGATAACCAAAAGAGCGGATCTGCTATTATATAATTCATGGAGAGGGCTTGTTGCTGTGCAATAATGTATTTTGCTGTCTTACTCATCAGCCTCACCTTCTTTTATCTGTTGTTCCCATTCTTCTTTAACTTTTTGTAATACCTCTAAATTCTTTTTTCTGTATTCCTCATACTGTGCAATTATCTGTTCTTCGCTTATTACCACCTCACGCTTTTCGTGCAAAAGTATTAATCTGCCGTCTAAATTTAGATATACAACTGTACCAATCAACGCTCTTACTAATAGCCCAAAAATATTTAATTTAGTTTCATAATCCCAATTATCTGTTATTAATATTAATTTTTTATCGGATGGTAAACCGTAAAAGTCGTTGTATGCAATTAATGTATCATCATTTTCAAAACAAAATTTCTTAATATTATTTTTCATAGTTATCACCACCTTCTTTTACTTCTACATCATTCTGCTCTTCTTCCGTTACTTCATATGTTTCAATCTTATTTATAATTTCTGCATTCTTTTTCCTATATTCTTCATATGCAGCGATTATTTGTGTCTCATTAACTTTTGTACTTTTTCCATTATCCGCTATTAAATCTTTATAAAGTTTTAAGTATTCTCTTAATTCCCCAGTGTAGTTACGGATAATATCACTTTCTGTTCTACCGCTAACCTTCATCTTTTCCATTACCTTTTTATGGAAATTTATATTTATTACATATAAATAGCTTATAATCTCATACACCATATCCGCTATCTGTATCTTTTTCTGTAATACCTCTTGTCTTAATTTTTCACTCTGCTTATCTTTCTGCTCTTTTTTTTCTGCTTTCCTTAAACAAATTCTGAAATGTCTCAATAATGATTGTGCTGTTATCACATATCCATATTGCTCCTTCAAGTATTTAGCTATAAACGGAGCGGATTTACCTTGTTTTAGATACATTTCCTCTATTTCTGCCCTATATTCGCAAGAGCAAGTCTTACATCTTTCTCTTTTCTTTTCTGCTTTTTTATCTGCTGTCTTATCCATAGACATCGCCCCCTTTTCTTGGCTGAATTAGTTGTTTATCTAAAGTTGTTTTCTGCTTTACTATCTGTTGTAAAAAAAAGAAGAGGCTTTCGAGCCTCTTTAACTATTTTTGACGGATAAATATTTGTTGTTGTCCGTTATGTATATTAGCACCGTCAGCGGTGCTTTATATTTGTAGTCTTTTTTGCACTTGTAGATATTTACCAAAAGTCTACTTTTACCACTTGTCTACATTTAGTACAAATATAATTACTATCTTTGCAATAAAAAACACCGCAGGAGCGGTGTAGTATTACATACGATTATGATAATAAGCCCATTCTAGTGCTGTTACTAATTTATCGTAAATTTCGCAAACTAAATATTTATCATTGTTTTGTGGTAAAAAAATGTCTATATTATTGTCTTTTTTGCGAATACGACAAAAAATATCGGTTATCTCACTTACATTTCTGTGCATTTTGATTTTAAATTCTTCCCCAAAATCTGTTATTATATCTAATTCATCGTCTTTTTTATCTAAAATTTCAAAACCAGGTCTGTACATTCTGCATCACTCCTTTTTGTTTTGATATGTATGCCACCAAGTTTTCAAGGTGGCGAGGAAAGAGAGGCTTTTTGAATAAAAGCGCCTAATAAAATATATCTTATCCATAGTTTACATACAATAATTAACTATCTTATCTAACGCACTATTACTTAATTTACTTACTGTTCCAATGCTCTTATCCATGATTTTTGCTGTTTCTCTCACCGTATATCCTCTTACATATAAGTTATACAGTACACTTTTTTCTGCAGATGTTAATGTTTTTATCGCATTTTCAACATCTATCTTATCTAAAATAATTTCTGTATTTTTTTCTATTATCGCAGCATCATAAAAATCGTCTAATAAGCTTAAAACATATATTATAAGCCGTTTTTGATAGTATTGTTGCTCATTCATACCGCAACACCGCCAAACGTTAAGTAATCTATTATTTCCTCATCTACATATACAATTTTGTCTCTATTTTTGTTCATTTTTCTTAATGCATTAATCACAGCATATCTTATTTGCAGATAAGTATTATTACTATTTTGCAATCTATTAAATAACTCTATTGCGACATCTTGCCATATATCATCAACGTCATTTTTTGTATATCTATATATCTCTCTATAGATTAATGCTTTATGTTTTAAGATTAATTCCCATTTTTCTTTATCAGTTAAATTATTATTATACATAGCCCCACCTCCCACAAAAAAACAAAAAAATAAAAAGAGCATAAGCTCTAACTATGTAAAAATATATGTATTGGGCATAAAGCCCGTCTAAAAAGGGGATGGTATGTAACACGGAGGTGACCAAGCCTCCGCAAAAAAAAAGGAGTGGGATGAAGAATATTTAATATTTAATAATATTTACAATTATATAGTAATAAATCTTAATCATAGATGTCAAGTTTTTCTGCGAAGAATTATGCGATATTTTTTAAAATTTGTGGTGTTTTGACATGACTTTTTAGTAGTCCCCATTGTTGTATATCCATACTATACAAATCCCATACATTATGCAACCACAGTATCCATTTTTTACCGCCGTTTTGTTGTGTCTGCTCTATTATCTTATAATTTTTCTTTTCTACCGCCCAAATTTTATTATTACATATAAGCTCGTACCAATTACTACCATACTCGTGTTTAAGTATGTTTATTATATTTTGTCTATACAACTGCCAGTCAAACCAATAAAAATATTCCACGTGTTTTTCATCATATTTAGATACAAGTCCTATTACATAATATTTAACTTTTTCCGGTATGTGGAAAAAATGTCCTAATTTATCCCCAGTAAGACCTGTTAGCTCCGCAGCCATTAACTCATTTTGGTAAAATTTGTCTTTAATCCATACGCCCTCTACGTTTTTTAATTTTTGACATTTAAGCTCTGCGAAAGCTTGTCCATCTAATTCCAGGTCCCAATTAACCTTACCTTGTGTTATATCAGTATTAATGCCATATTTATTAAATAATTCTTGTGCCAGTTGTGGCTCCCAATACGTTTTTGCCATGTATAAATCCTTATCAAAATCATCATTACATATTTTATTTTGTTGTTTCATTACGCACCACCTCCAATTTTACCTTCCCATGCTATTGTTGCCGGGAGGTTATGTAGGGAGGAGGTATGGGATAGTGTTATCCCGTTATATGTAGTCCGCCAAGAATGGCGGTTATTATATTAAAGATAAGGCTCTATTTTTTCTTTCCAAATTGCTCTAAACTCTTTTAATAATTTTTCTTCTCTTCGCCTAACAGTCCTTGCGTTTACATTATTTATTCTTGCAATTCTTTCTTGTGTCAATTTTTCTAATTCATATTTGTCATATTTCGCATCTGCCATGATGTGATTTAAAAATATAGTTGTATCTAACTTATCTTTGTCTATTAAAAAACTATCTATTGTATTATTTATCAGTTTAGTGAGTTCTTTTTTTTCTAAAGCAAGCTCTATGGAGCTTTCGTTATTGTTACCATTTATCGTTTCAGCTAATACTTCGTAATCCATACATATCACCTTCTTTTGGTATATTTTGCGCCCAATATCATCATACTCATATTTATTTGATATATTTAGTGTTTTATAAATATCATTTGTTGCAGCATTTCTTATCATTTTTGCTAATATCTTCTTAACGCTATTAAGATCTTTATTATAGATGCCTACTTTATTAAAGTAATCAACATAGCTCTTTTCTTGCTCCCTTATACGCTTTGCTACTTTGTATAGAGCAAATACAATACAATTCTCAACATCATTCATTTCATCCAGAGACCAATACATATACTTTTGCTTTCCTCGCTTATTTTCATCCTTCACATAAATTGGATAACTAACTATGTGTTTTAAGTCTGCTAACAAAAATGCAACTAATCTTTTTACTGCATAACTGCTTCTGTTTATTTTTATCAAATCCTTTTTTACTTGTTCCCAGCTTTTGTATTCTACTGTTATTCCAGTAGCCATTCTCTCCAAAATACTATCTATTTTGTCTGTATCTAAATTTCTATCCATTCTGCATCACTCCTTTGTTATAGCTACCGACTGGTCATGTCGGCTATGTACATATCTGATGTTTGGAGTGATTTTTTTTATATGTAAAAAGAGAGGTTATCATACCTCTCTCTTGACGACTTCTTTACTTGCTTATATTTTACAAAATTTGTATTATAAAAGTCTAGTTTTACTACTTGTTCCAATCCACAAAATTATTATTACATACATTATTTAGTAATAACTCATTTTCCTTTTCTTGCCTTGCTTTTGCTCTTTTACGAAATAACATATTGAATATCGCATAAGCTATTTTACCTCCAAATTTTTCTCTATCGTCAAGATATATAGATTTTTTATTATTTAACATATAACCAACTCCTTCGTTCTTCTTGTAAATCCTTTATTTATCTTATGTATACATATTAATAAATGATTTTTTGAGAATTCAAGTTTTTTTGCAAAGATTTTATAATATTTTAGTAAAAAGTTTTCGACATATTAGTGTCGAATATTGTTATAAAGTTTTTTAAAATATTTATGTTATTTTGTTAAATAAAATGTCCGGTTTTAAAGAAAGTAGCTACTATAATAAGTAGATAGAGAAAATAAGAGATTGCTGATAATAGATTGTGTAAGAGATAAAAAAAAACAATAATATTACTGCTTTGTGCTGTGATATAAAAAAAAGAGTCTTTTATTACTATTTCGAACGCCAAAACATTTGTTGCATTACCTTGCAGTCGAGGGCGTGGCTTAACAACACAATCTGCTCCGTTAAGAATAGTTACTAAAACTCTTTTACTCCTTTATTTAGTTATAAGTAGTTTTTTAAAAACTCTTTTTGTTCTCATTATATTAAATTACATAGTCTTAAAAACGACCGTTTACAAGACTTTTTTTATTACATATAAAACCACGGAAAATAAATATAAAAGTAGTATCAAAACTCGTCTCAAAAACAAAGATTCATAATTGGCGCCATGCAACGTTTTTGATACTATATAATCATAGGAGGCGATGTTAGATGATATTTGGATATGCAAGAGTAAGCACGGATAACCAGAATTTAAATAGACAATTAGACCAGTTAAAAGAAGCTGGAGCTGAAAAAATATATAAAGAAAAAATTACAGGAACTAAAAAGGATAGACCAGAACTAACAAAACTTTTAGATTATGCTAGAGAAGGGGACACAATAATAATTACAGACCTTACAAGAATAAGCAGGAGTACAAAGGACTTAATATCTTTGGTAGAGGAACTTGGAAATAGAGGAATAAATATAAAAAGTCTAAAAGAAAGTTGGCTAGATACTACAACAGCACAAGGAAAGCTGATGTTTACGATTATGGCAGGATTGAGCCAATTTGAAAGAGACCTTATAAGTGAGAGGACTAAAGAAGGGCTAAAGAGTGCAAGAGCAAGAGGTAAAAAAGGCGGTAGACCAAAAAAATCCGACAAAGACATTGAAAGAGCGATTAAATTATATAATAGTAAACAATACACTATAAAAGAAATAACGGAAATGACAAATATAAGTAAACCAACTCTATATCGTTACATAGATAAGCAGAGGACATTATAATCCTCTGCACTAATATTTTGTAGCTATTTTTTTACTCTAATAGCCTTTCTACCTGTCTGCTTAAAACTAATTACACTATCCAGCGGACTAAATTCCGCAAATTTTGATTTTATATCATCATTTAGTAGATTAACGTAGCGTCTAGTCATTTCTAGTGTATTATGTCCTAATAGCTTTTGCAGAGTAAGCAAGTCACCACCATTCCTAACAAACATAACCGCAAAAGTATGCCTAAAATCATGCGGACTGCATCTATACGATAACGCTTCTTTTCCAAGTCTTTCTTGGCAGTAGAATTTAATGCGGTCCTGGATAGTCCTTTTTTTTAGTGGTTCACCATAAGAATTGCAAAAAAGAGAGTCTTGCGGTTCTCCACCTCTTATTTTAAGATATTCTTGTAATATTTTTCCTAAACTTAATGATAAAGGTATTATATACTGCTCCCTGTTTTTAGTATGGTTAAGCCTTATTTCATTATTTATAAAATCTATATCTTCGATTTTTATAGCCCTGAAGGTTGCAAGTCTTACGCCTGTCCCTAAAAGAAAGTTAATCATTACATAATCCCGATACTGTGCAAAACTTAATTCGTTTATGTTTTTTGGCTTTGCTACAAGTTTTGCTACCTGCTCTGCGGTAAAGGTCTTGATTATAGTCTTGTCTTGTTTGAGTAGTTTTACTTTTACCTTTCCTTCAATATATCCCATATCTTTCAGATAATTAAAAAAGGTACGAATTGCTCGTAATCTTATATTAGCACTACTTATTTGTAATTTCCTATTGTGCATATATACTATATATCTCTGTAAGTCTTCTGTATTAAAATCGTCTGGGGATTCTATTTTCGCATTTACTACAAAATCCCTGTAGAAATATAGTTCTATATGTTCTTGATACCACTCAATGGTTCTGGGGCGTAGATTTTTAGCTCTACAATGATTAAGAAAACTCTCAATAGCTAGTCCCCAATCTTGTCCTACCTTGCTACTACTGATTTTTTCATCTTTTAAATCACTAATTATTTTCTTCAAATTATATCTCTCCTGCAATTATCTCGTATACAGCTTTGTCTATCAAACCATATCTCTCTAATACAGAAGCGACATTAACTCCGAAATCGGCAGCATCATTAATGTTTTGGGCAGTGGATACTATCTCTTGCAAAATCTCATTTGCAGAAATAGCGTAAACAAAGTCATCTCCTAAATCTTTCTTCGTTATAAATAGTTCTTTTAATTTTTCCATAATTTTTCTCCTTTTTCTCTATTTACACCAGATTTTCCCTGCCCCAAAAAAATCCTAATTATTAATCAAAACTTTCCTCCTTCCTTTTCTTATTTTTATCAAAATTTATTCTGTCTTTTCTTTTAATATTAGTCTGATGTGTGCTATTTAAAATTACGATGGTCTGCCGAAGTTTTTAATGGAAAACACAAACAGCAGATAATCAAAACCTCTATTTTCCTTACTTTTCTGCGGAACGGCAGACGCACTCGACTCAAAATCGAGCGGGAAACCATGTGGGTTCAAATCCCACCATCGGCACCATAAATATTATAAAATAAAGACTAGCGATGCTAGTCTTTATTTTATAATATTTAATAAGTTTCATTAAGTGTTCTTCTGCGTGGTCCTTTTTCTTCTTTTTCTTCTCTAATATCAACTCTATTGGGTTCTTTATTCTTTGCTTTATGCTTATTTTTTTCTTTAGTCAATTTTAAACTCTCCTTTATTTTATATTATAGGCTTCCCATTAAAATCTTCAAATGTAGATGGATTTTTTTTATTGTTAAGTCTTCCCTTTGGTCTATCTAATTCATTTTTCTTGTTTTCTTTATTATTTGCTTTACTGTTTTTCTTATTAGTCATAGTATATACACCTCTTTATTCTATTCCATTAATTAATCCTTGTGTTTTATGCTTTTTCATTTCATCTTCATGAATAAGCTCTGGTTTCGATGGCTTTTTATTTTCCTTCTTAGTGGATTTTTTAGTTTCCCTATGTGTCATGATTATTCACCTCTTTATTTAATGTTTTTTCCCTGGATCATCAAATACTGCTCTAGAACTTTCAGCTTGAGGATCATGTTTTATATTTTTCTTTTTAAATCTCCCGTCTTCTTTTTTATTATTAAAAGTAACTTTCATTTTATTTTGCATATTTAACTCCCCTTTCATTTATTAGATTTTCCAGTAAAAAAGCTTTTATTCTTAATAAATTATTACATTTTAATAAAACTATATATTTTAAGCTCCTAAGTTCTCTGTTTTAGAAGAGTATCTCCCGCATCTATCTCCAAAACATCCAATAGTAAAATTATCTTCTTTAATTTCAGCTACCTCGCACCTATTAGGGCAAAATTCACATTCAAAACTTATAGTCTTAAAATCTCTATCTGCAATATTAAATCCTCTAAAATTAGATCTCCCTTTTTTATATACAGCATCTTTAGCAATTATAGCTGCACCTATTGCTCCCATCATGTTATAATGTTTAGGTACAATTACTTCAAAACCTAAATTTGACTCAAAAGCAGCTTTCATACCTTTATTAGCTGCAACTCCTCCTTGAAAAAATACTTTTTCTTTTATATCTTTACCTTTTCCAACATTATTTAAATAATTTCTTACTAATGCTTCACACAATCCTCTTATTATATCTGATGCATTATATCCAAGCTGTTGTTTATGTATCATATCAGATTCCGCAAACACTGCACATCTGCCTGCAATTCTAACAGGATTTTGTGACATAAGCGCATATTCACCAAAATGTTCTATAGGTATATCCAATCTTTCAGCTTGCCTGTCTAAAAAAGAACCTGTTCCTGCTGCACATACTGTATTCATAGCAAAATCAGTAACTACTCCATTATTTAGTATTATAATTTTTGAGTCTTGTCCTCCAATTTCAATTATAGTTTTTACATCTTTATCCATAGAAAGTGCTGCTACTGCATGAGCAGTTATTTCGTTTTTAACTGCATCTCCACCAATAAGAGATGAACAAATATGTCTTCCACTTCCAGTAGTACCAACTCCTAATATATCCTTATCACTAAATTTATTTTTCAAAATTTTAAATCCTTCCTGTATAGCATTAATTGGTCTACCTTTTGTTTTTAAATAAATTTTTTCTACTACATTCATATTTTCATCTAAAACTACTAAATCCGTACTAACGGAACCAACATCAACTCCCAAATAATACATTATCTTTTCTCCTTTCAAGTAAATCTAAAAAAGCTTCAATTCTTGTATCAAACCCAGCTTCACCTGTCATTTCATCTACTACTAAAGTCATTATAGGAAAATCTTCATTTTTTGATATACTTGGTAAAATTGCTTTTGATACAATTTCCGGCATACATCCTACAGGGAATATTTGAATTGCTCCATGAAAATTATCTTTTTTAGAAAGTACAGCTTCACCTATACATTCTTGTGCATGCCCTCCAATGCCTAAACTTAAATATTCCCTGCTTGCTTTTTTTATATTTAATGAATTAATTTTAAGTGGTTTAAGAATTGTATCTTTTAACCACCAGCTTGGTGATAATCTTCTTTTGCTGCATACTCCATAATCCATTAATTTATCTTCAATATATAAATTAGAAAAAGGTTCTATGATAGTATATATCTCTCCAATTATAGCTACTTTTATTGGATTTTTATTTTTGTCTATATTTATCTTATCTAATTTAGCTTTATATTTTTTTAATATTAACAAAGTATCTAAACTGTTTTTAGAGTTTAATGCATCTTTTTTACAATTGTTTAAAATTTTTTTACATTCCCCTCTATTTAATTCATAACCTGCTAGATAATGGGCTTTATCTTCTATTTCATCTATTAAATTTATAATTTTATATGCATTATATAAAGCTTTTAATTTTTCTGATTTAGATTTTTTACTAATTTCTCCTATTTTATTTATCCTATTTAAAAGCTCTTTTAATCCTATATCTTTAGGAGAATCTATAACAATAAAATCTAAATCATAACCCAATTTTTTTAATAAATTAATCTGCATTTCACAATATTCTCCAAATCTGCAAGGACCACAGCTTCCTGTTATTATTATAGTGTCTGCTCCCATTTCTATACTTTGTATGTAATTGCCTATCATAATTTTAAAAGGAAGACAAATCTCTTCTGGTGAGTAATAAGATCCTATTTCAAGAGCCTTTTTATTACTCATAGGTGGAATGACATAATCTATGCCTAAATCATCAAATAATGATTTTGCTGCAATATATACGTTACCCAAGTGTGGAAATGTAATTTTCATATTGAATTCTCCTTTCAAGCATATCTTTATAAGCTTCTAATCTAGTATCAACTCCTGCTTCTCCAGTATGTTCATCTACTTTTAAAACTAACATTGGAAACGCACCTATTCTATCTTTTATAAGCTCTAAAATAACTGAATCTATTCCACATGCAAAAGAAGATATATATACTATTCCATTAATTTTGTTATTTTTAGATAAATATGAAGCAACACCATATGAATTTCTTGCAAAAGTCCAAAATGGCTTTTTATATAACTTTTTTATTTCTTTATCTATAAATTGATTTTCTATATTTTCTTCAGTAATAACTCCTATACCTAATCTATTAAGTTTCTTTACTACATTCATATTTATAAAATCGTCATATACATTATATGGATGGCCTAATAAAGCTACATTAATATCATAACCTTCATCTTTAATTCCTATTTTAAAGTCATTTTGAATTTTTAAAGCATATTCATAAGCTTTTTTTATTTTATTATTATCTTTTGTAATCATTTTTCCAGCTTTTTTAGCAAAATTAAATAATTCCTCTTTGTTAAAAGCATATATAGGGGTATCAATTATTTTAGGTAAATTAGATATACTGTTTATTACCATCTCGGGTAGTCCGCAAAACTTAGGACATATATATTCGCCTTCTCTAATTTGCATTATACGTGGTATTAATAAAATATCACATTTATCTTTAAGTTCAGCTACATGACCGTGAAAAATTTTAATAGGAAGGCAGGCTTCATCTACACAATATTTAACTCCTTCATTTAAAATATTTTTATTTGTATCATCTGATGTTATAATTTCTGCATCTAAACTCTTAAAAAAACTATAAAAAAAAGGATAATATTTACAATATAAAAGACCTTTTGGTATACCAACTCTCATAACTACCTCCAAAATAATTTCTATATTTATTAAATGTTTCCATATTTCCAAATAATATACCGATATAAATAAAATATTTGTATATTATAAAAATTTAGTTTACAAATTATTATTGACAGGATATATCTTTTGCTTTATGATATTTTTGGTATATAATTATATAATTAAACTATGAAGAGGAATAGTAAAAATAAAGGCTTTTACAGAGAGGAAGTTATATGGTGTGAGACTTCTAAAGCTATATTTTGAACCCGCCTTAGAGTTCTGCAATATATAAAAATTGCAGCGGATTCTACCGTTATAGAATTTAAGTTGGATGTTTTTACATCAATTAGGGTGGTACCGCCGATACAGCCTCGGTCCCTTTTGGGATTGAAGGCTTTTATTTTTAAAAATTTAGGAAGGAGAATATAACTATGGCTAAAGAAAATGGAAAAAAGTTAGTTGAAGCAATAACTTCTATGGATGAAGATTTTGCTAAATGGTATACAGATGTAGTAAAAAAAGCAGAACTTGTAGATTATGCAAGTGTCAGAGGATGTATGGTTATACGTCCTTATGGTTATGCTATATGGGAAAATATACAAAAAACTTTGGATTCTATGTTTAAAGAAACTGGCCATGAAAATGTATATATGCCAATGTTTATCCCAGAATCGCTTCTTCAAAAAGAAGCTGATCATGTAGAAGGTTTTGCTCCTGAAGTTGCTTGGGTAACACATGGAGGAAATCAAGAGTTAACAGAAAGGCTTTGTGTTCGTCCAACTTCTGAAACATTATTTTGTGATCATTATTCAAAAATAATAGAATCTTACAAAGACTTGCCAAAATTATATAATCAATGGTGTTCAGTTGTAAGATGGGAAAAAACTACAAGACCATTTCTTCGTACATTAGAATTTTTATGGCAAGAAGGTCATACTGCTCATGCTACAGCAGAAGAAGCTCAAGAAGAAACTATTAAAATGTTAAATATTTATGCCAAATTTTGTGAAGAATATTTAGCTATACCTGTAATTAAAGGACAAAAGACTGATAAAGAAAAATTTGCTGGTGCAGAAGCTACTTATACTATAGAAAGTTTAATGCATGATGGTAAGGCTCTTCAATGTGGTACATCACACAATTTTGGTAATGGTTTTGCAAAAGCTTTTAATATTCAATACACTGATAAAAATGGAAAACTTCAATATGTTCATCAAACTTCTTGGGGAATAACCACGCGACTTATAGGTGCTATTATAATGGTTCATGGAGATGATAGCGGTCTTGTTTTACCTCCAAAGATTGCTCCAACTCAAATAATAATAGTTCCTATAGCTATGCACAAACCTGGTGTTTTAGATAAAGCTAACGAACTTAAAAACAGACTTTCTAAAATTGCAAGAGTTAAAATGGATGATAGTGATAAAATGCCTGGCTGGAAATTTAGTGAATATGAAATGAAAGGAATTCCTCTTCGTATTGAAATTGGTCCAAAGGATATAGAAAATAATCAAGTAGTTTTAGTAAGAAGAGATAATAGAGAAAAAATAATTATTTCTCTTGACGAATTAGAAACTAAAATTCCTGTAGTACTTGAAGATATTCAAAAATCCCTTTTTGAAAAAGCAAAAGAATCTCAAAAATCAAAAACAAATACAGCTACTAATTTAGAAGAGTTTAAAAATATTTTAGATAAAAATTCAGGATTTATTAAAGCTATGTGGTGCGGAGATAGAGCTTGTGAAGATAAAATTAAAGAGGAAACTTCTGCTACTTCAAGATGCATTCCTTTTGAGCAGGAACATATAGATGATACATGTGTATGTTGTAAAAAGCCTGCTAAAAAATTGGTTTATTGGGGAAAGGCATATTAATTTAAATTAATATATGTTAAAAAATACATAAATGCTTTAAATAAATTAAATAAGTTAAAACCATGCATAAAAATCTTTTTTGTGCATGGTTTTAACTTATAAATCTAATTGAAGATCCATATTTTTAGAAAGTTCTTCAACAGCATTTAGCCTAAATTCAATTCTATCTTTATTTACTAAAGGTTGTTCTATCCATTTTTATATAATTGCATAAATATTTATTTTTATTAAAATACATAATTTAATCTTCTATAACTTTGTTATTTTCTTTTTCACACATAATAAATTTATCCCAATTAATATATATTTGAAAAAGACTTACCACATCTTGCTGATTATAAAGTAATATTTTTTCCTTCTTTTTTTCAGGCATTCTATTTATATAATCTTTATCTTTTATAATTTTATTAAAAGTTTTAGCTAAATTAGCTCCGCTTATAAGTTCACTAGATCTTATTATTTCAAAATTTTTTTCAAGTGTTTTAAGACCTATTGAAGTTTTTTTAGCTTTTTCATACTCCTTTTGTAAATCTATACTTATAAAATAATCTTCCACTTTAAAATTAAATTTATATTTTTGAAATAAATAATTTATAACAGTAAAATCATTATTTCCAGAAAATGTAACAATATATTTTTTATTATAGTTTTTAATCATATTATTAAAATAATTTTTAGCTAAAATTAATATATCATAAGAATCATTGTTGTTTTCTATCATATATTGTGTTACATTTAATGTTTTTCCATTTTCATCATAATAAGAGCAGCCAAAAACTCCAATACATATAGGTTTTTTATACACATAATGTTCTAAATCAAAAAATAAAGCATCTTTATATAAATCTTTCTTATTATTAAAGTTTAATGAAAATTCACAATCAAATTTATCAATATATATTTTATTTTCTCTAGTAATCACCAATAACCACTCTTTTCTAAAACTGAATTAAATCTGGAGTTAATTTATAAATCATATCTTTCCTTTCTACTACAATTATAGCTTTTTTACTAATTTCCTCGTGTTCTTTTACCTTTTTAACAAGTTCTTTTGTAGGATTTACACAAATTGGAAACCCTACAAGCTCAAACATAGAAAAATCCCCTGCTGTATCTCCATAAGCATAGCTTTTTTCAAGGTCTATATTATATTTGTCCATAAACTCCATTATAGCTTTTTTCTTACTTCTACTATCCCACATAGGTACAACTTCACCTGTATACATATTATTTTCGTCAAGCTTATATAAAGCTCCTTTATAATCATCAAAACCATATTTAAGTGCCATCTCTTTTACAAGTTCTATAGGACTTCCTGATATAGTTATAAGCATATGTCCTTGCTCTTTATGCCACTTAATTCTATCTCTAGTAAAAGTATATACTCTATCTCCTTTTTGCTTTACTACATTTTTAGCTATAAATTCTACCTGAGATTTATGAAGACCTTTTATTGCTTCAATGTATATATCTGCCATTTTTAATAGATAATTATCATAATTACCTTGTCTTTTATCATATTTTTGATATTCTGGTCTTACTTCATTATACCATCTTTTTTCCTCTATTATTTCATATTTTACTAGTTTTTTAAATATTTCCGCAATAAGCCCTTCCCTATATAAGGTACCATCAATATCAAAAAATGCTCCAATATTTTTATTCATATTAATCCTCCATTATACCCTTTATTAATATAATATTATAAAAGTTAATATAATGCTATTATTTTTATACAATAAGTATACCCAATTTATATATAAAATAAAAAAGTAGACAGTAAAGTCTACTTTCTAAAATGCAGGAATAACACTGCCTTTATATTTATCTTCTATAAATTTTTTAACTTCTGGTGAAGTAAGAGCTTTAGATAAAGCTTGAATATATGGCTTGTCTTTATCTTCTTTTCTTACTGCAAGTATATTATTATATGGATTATCCTTTGTAGATTCTATTATATGCTTTCCTTCAGAATTTACAATAGAATCAGTATTTGGAGTTAATCCTGAGGACATTGCATAGTTAGAATTAATAACAGCGGCATCAAAGTCAACAAGACTTCTTGGAATTTGTGCTGCATCAACTTCTTTTATTTGAATATTTTTAGTATTTGAAGCTTTATCTATATCAAGCTTTGTAACTAATTCTCCTTCTTTAAGTTTAAATAATCCTTGTGATTCAAGAAGTCTTAAAGCTCTAGCTTCATTTGTTGAGTCATTAGGAACAGCTATAACAGCTCCATCTTTTAATTCATCTAAACTTTTTATTTTCTTTGAATACAAAGCTATTGGTTCTAAATGTACTTTAACTGTATATGTTAAATCTAAATTTTTCTCTTTAATCATATTGTTTAGATAAGGTTCATGTTGGAAATAGTTTGCATCTAGTTCTCCATCAGCAAGAGCAGTATTTGGAAGAACATAATCTGTATATTCTATTATTTCAAGCTTATATCCTTGTTTTTCTAATAATGGTTTAACAGCACCTTCTAATATTTCTTTATGAGGTACTGCAGTTGCACCAACTTTTATTACTTTTTTATCTTCTACTTTAGTTTCTTTAGATGTATCCTTTTGCGTAGAACATCCTGATAATCCAGATATTAATAGTGCTGATAAAATAATACTTAATATTTTTTTCATATAAAAACCTCCTAATTTTATTAATTTATTTTTATTTAGATAATTTTTTATAAGCATAATTGCCTAAGCTTTGAAATACTTGTACAACTATTATAAGTATAATAATTGTATAAATCATTATATCGGTTTTAAACCTTAAATATCCATATTTATATGCTATATCTCCAAGGCCACCTGCTCCAATAGTTCCAGCCATGGCAGAATAACCAATAACACTTATAACTGTTAAAGTTATTCCTAAAATTATAGATGGGAGTGCTTCTTTTAACATTACTTTAAATATTATTTGAAAATTATTTGCTCCAATAGATTTTGCAGCTTCAATTATTCCTGGATCTACTTCTTTTAAAGCAGATTCTATAACCCTTGCTGCAAAAGGCGCCGCACCTATAGTTAATGGTACAATTGCTGCATTTATTCCTATAGATGTTCCAACTAAAAATCTTGTTAATGGAATTACAGCTATCATAAGTATAACAAATGGAAAAGATCTTAATAAATTTATTATTAAATCTAATATTTTATATACAGCTTTATTAGGACTTAATCCTTTATCATCAGTAATAACTAATATTATAGCTGGTATAAATCCTATAATTACAGCAAGCAAAGTTGATATAATTACCATATAGAGTGTTTCACCAAGACCTCTTAAAAGTATTTCTAAAATTAATTCTTTAATTGTCATTTTTTATGACCTCCCAGCTGATTTCATGTTTTTTTAAATATTCGAATATTCTATCTTCGTATTTATCATCTGTATTTATAACAAGACTTCCTAATACATCTTCTTTAAATTTTTCAAGTTTGCCCCAAACTATAGAAAAATCGATATTTAGTTCTCTTGCCATGGAGGTTATAATAGTTCTTTCACTTAATTCTTTTGGGAAAAATATTTTTATATTTGATCCTTTTTTAGGCAATACTTCTTCTTCTCCCATTAAGTCCTTTAATTCATCACTAGGTTTTAAAAACAGTTCATCTACTTTTCCTATTGCCTTAATTTCGCCTCCTTCCATAAGTGCTACCCTATCACAAACTTCTTTTACAACTTCCATTTGATGTGTTACTATAACAATAGTTATATTAAGTTTTTTATTTATATCTTTTAAAAGCTGTAATATAGATTTAGTAGTTTTAGGATCTAAAGCAGATGTAGCTTCATCACACAAAAGTATTTTAGGCTCTAAAGAAAGAGCTCTTGCAATAGCAACTCTTTGCTTTTGTCCTCCACTTAATTCTCTAGGATAGCTTTCCATTTTATCATAAAGCCCAACCAAATTGAGTAGATTTTTTACTTTTTCTTCTATTTCATTTTTTTCTACTCCCCAAATTTTAAGCGGAAGTGCAACATTATCATAAACATTAGATCTATTTAAAAGATTAAAATTTTGGAATATCATTCCAAGCTCTTTTCTATGTTCTCTAAGTTTTGATGAAGTTAAGTTTTTTACTTCTTTCCCCATAACAGTAATACTTCCTTCATCATAACTTTCAAGACCATTTAAACATCTTAAAAGAGTTGATTTTCCTGCACCGCTATGTCCTACTATTCCGAATATTTCTCCTTGATTAACGCTCAAACTTATTGATTTTAAAACTTTTGTATTTGCAAAACTTTTAGAAACTTTATATACATTTATCATCCATTTTCCTCCATTTCATATGTACTAACTTTTTAAAATTAAAATAAAAAAACCCGAGGGAACCTCGGGTCAGCATTATATCCCTTATTTCCTCATCTTTCAGTATTGCAAAAGCAATACTGCAGGAATTGGCACCATTGTATTAAAATACCGGTTGCCGGGCTTCATAGGGCCAGTCCCTCCACCTCTCTTGATAAGATTAATAAATTCTATTTACTTGTTTTAACATATAAAATAGGACCTTATCTTTGCATTGATTTAATTATAATAACATTTATTGTATATGTCAATATTAAAACTACAATAAATTATAATTTTTTACTTTCTCTATCTGCTAAAAATCTGCTAAAAAATTTATTTAAAATCTTATTTAACAAATTATAAAAGCAGATAATAATGCAGTTTTACCAGTAATATTTATATATACAGGTTTAATTAAAAAATAAAAAACTATTTGAAAATTTTTTCTAATTGTCAGCTTTTTCTCTATCTATAAGAATTTTTTCTAACTCTTTTACTTTTTCTTTATCCATAGGTTCTACATTTTCTAATCTATACTTAATGCCTAATTTTTTATATTTTTCTACTCCTAATGTATGGTAAGGCAATAATTCTATCTTTTCAACATTATTAATAGATTTTATTATTTCTTTTAATTTTTCTATATGTTCTTCTGAGTCAGTTATCCCAGGAACCACTACATGTCTAACCCATACTTTTACATTAGTTTTATTAAGTGATTCTAAAAATTTATCAAATCCAGATTTACTACTACCTGTAAGTTTTCTATAACCATTATCATCTATATGTTTTATATCTAATAATACTAAATCTGTATATTTTAATATTTCATCATATTCACCAAACCCATATCCTGCAGTATCTATCGCTGTATTAATACCTTGTTCTTTACATAATTTTAGCATTTCAAGTAAAAACTCTGGTTGAAGCAGGGGCTCACCTCCAGAAAAGGTAACACCACCTCCAGAACGTTCAAAATATGGCCTATATCTCATAATTTTCTTTAAAAGTTCTTCAGATGTTATTTCAGTTCCACCATCTAAATTCCAAGTGTCTGGATTATGACAATAAGCACATCTTAATTTGCATCCTTGTAAAAATACAACTGTTCTAACTCCAGGTCCATCTACCAAACCCATACTTTCTATTGAATGTACCTTTCCTTTTAGCATAAAATCCCCTCCTTTGTATAAATCTAAAATAAACCAATCTAATTAATTTTTCAAGTAAAAAAATATTTAATATATTAATCTTAAAGCTCCTCTAAACCTAAGGTTTAGAGGAGCACTGCAATTACATTTTTTCATGAAATGTTCTTTTTATTACTTCCTTTTGTTGTGCTTTAGTTAATCTATTAAAATTAACAGCATATCCAGATACTCTTATTGTTAATGTTGGATATTTTTCTGGATGTTCCATAGCATCCATTAATGTTTCTCTATTTAGTACATTTACATTTAAATGATGAGCATCTTGAGCAAAATATCCATCAAGTAATGCTACAAGATTATTTATTCTAGAATCATTGTCTTTTCCTAATGCATCTGGAAGTATAGAAAATGTATTGGATACCCCATCTTGACAAGATTCATATGGAATTTTTGCAACTGAATTAAGTGAAGCAAGGGCACCTTCTATATCTCTACCATGCATTGGATTAGCTCCAGGTGCAAATGGTTCTCCTGCTTTTCTTCCATCAGGTGTTGCTCCAGTTTTCTTACCATAAACAACATTTGAAGTTATAGTTAATATAGATAATGTATGCTCAGCATCTCTATAAGTTGGATATTTTTTTAATTCATTTGAAAATTTTTCAACTAATTCTACAGCTATTTTATCAGCTCTATCATCGTCATTTCCATATTTAGGGAAATCGCCTTCAATTTCAAAATCAACAGTTATTCCATTTTCTCTTATTGGTCTAACTTTTGCATATTTTATAGCACTTAATGAATCTACAGCAACTGAAAGTCCAGCTATACCAAAAGCCATAAGTCTTTCTACCTTTGTATCATGTAATGCCATTTGTGCTGCTTCATAGGCATATTTATCATGCATAAAATGAATTACATTCATTGTATTTACATATAATTCACTTACATATTCAAGAACTTTATTATAATTTTCTAATACTTTATTGTAGTCTAACACTTCATCAGTTATTGGTTCAAGTCCTGGAACAATTTTCAATCCTAGCTTTTCATCAACTCCGCCATTTATTGCAAGAAGTAATGACTTAGCTAAATTGCATCTAGCTCCAAAAAACTGCATTTGCTTTCCAACTTTCATAGCTGATACACAACAAGCTATAGCATAATCATCACCATATATTGGTCTCATAACATCATCATTTTCATATTGAATTGAATCAGTAGCTATTGACATCTCAGCACAGAATTTTTTAAAGTTTTCAGGTAAATTTTGTGACCAAAGTACTGTCATATTTGGTTCTGGTGCTGTTCCAAGGTTTATTAAAGTGTGTAAATATCTATAAGAAGTTTTTGTAACAAGAGGTCTTCCATCAATACCTACACCGCCTATAGATTCAGTAACCCAAGTTGGATCCCCAGCAAATAATTCATTGTATTCAGGTGTTCTTAAATGTCTAGCAATTCTTAACTTAATTATAAATTGATCTACTATTTCCTGTGCTTCTTCTTCTGTTATTATTCCGTTTTGTAAATCTCTTTCTATATATATATCTAAGAATGTACTTGTTCTTCCAAGAGACATTGCAGCACCGTTATTTTCTTTTATAGCTGCTAAATATCCAAAATAAAGCCATTGAGCTGCTTCTTTTGCATTTTTAGCTGGCTCTGATATATCAAAGCCATAAGAAGCTGCCATATTCTTAATTTTCTCTAATGCTCTTATTTGTTCAGTAACTTCTTCTCTTAATCTTATTAATTCATCAAGCATTGTTCCTTTAAGATTCTTAAGATCTTTTTTCTTTTCTTCTATTAATCTATCTATTCCATAAAGTGTAATTCTTCTATAATCTCCTATTATTCTTCCTCTTCCATAAGCATCTGGAAGTCCAGTTAAAATTGATGCTTTTCTTGCAGCTCTCATTTCTTCTGTATAAGCGTCGAAAACACCTTGATTGTGAGTTTTCCTATATTTTGTAAAAATTTCATGCATCTTTTCATCTACTTTATATCCATAAGAATTTAAAGCACCTTCAGCCATTCTTATTCCGCCCCATGGATTTGTTATCCTTTTTAATGGTGCATCTGTTTGAAGACCTACTATAACTTCATTATCTTTATCTATATATCCAGGTTCATAGGCATCTATCCCTGATATAGTTTTTGTATCTACATCTAATATTCCTTTTTTAATTTCCTCTAATATTAACTTGCTGCATTTATCCCAAACTTTTTTAGTTTTATCTGTTGGTCCAACTAAAAAGCTTTTATCTCCTTCATAAACTGTATAATTTTTTTGAATGAAATCTCTTACATCTATTTCATTCATCCAATTGCCTTCTTTAAACCCTTCCCATTGCTTAAACATATTGCTTCACTCCTTATATCGTTTCTTTGTGATACTATTATACATCTTTTTTTAATCTGTATCAATAGTTTTTTTGTTATTTTATCTAGTTTTTTAAAATATTATATAACAGTTTTAATATCTGTTATATTTTATATCCCCTTTCTGTAATAATATAACTATATCATTTTTTTATAAAATTTAAAAGTAAAATAAATTTAAAAGTAAAATAAATTTATATCTTTATTTATATATGTTTTGAAATTTTAAATTTAAATATTAATAATTTTAAAATAAATTATTGACATATATATTATAAAATGCTATTCTTTAGTTGAGAATAATTTTCATTAAGAGAGGGTGATATCAATGAGCATTTATGATTTAAAACCTGGTCAAATAGGATATATAAGTAATATTTCTGGAAATGATAAACTTGCTAAAAGACTTCTCGCTCTTGGAGCAATCGAAGGTACAGAAATAAAAGTAAAAAAAGCTGCTCCTCTTGGCGATCCAATAATTATAAATTTTAGGGGATTTGATTTAGCTATTAGAAAAAAAGATGCAAAAAATATAAAAATAAAAAATATAAAAATGTAATTTAAATATTTTTAATAATTAAAAGGAGTGGTTGTTATGATTACTGCAGCTTTGCTTGGAAACCCTAATGTAGGTAAAACTACTCTATTTAACTTACTTACTGGTTCTAATCAACATGTTGGTAATTGGCCTGGAGTTACAGTTGAAAAAAAAGAAGGTTATTTAGATAAAAATATTAAAATAGTAGACTTGCCTGGAATTTATGCTATGGATACTTATTCAAATGAAGAAAAAGTTGCAAAAGATTTTTTAAAAAATGGAAATGTAGATTTAATAATTAATATAGTAGATGCTTCAAATTTAAATAGAAATTTATATTTAACAATGCAATTAAAAGAATTTAATAAACCAATTGTATTAGTTTTAAATATGATAGATTCTGCTAAAGCAAAAGGAATTAAAATAGATTATTCTAAACTTTCAAAACAATTAGGAGTCACCGTTATTCCTATTATAGCTTCAAAAGGTAAAGGGATAAATGAACTTAAAGCCTTGCTTAAAAGTTCTGATTTTTTTAACGTTCCTATTGAGAATAATTATCATTTTAATAATGAAAAAGAAACTTATGAATATATAGATACCATTCTCTCTAATTCCATTACTTATACAAAAAAAACTATAAAAACAAAAACAGAAAAAATTGATGAAATTGTAATAAATAAAATTTTAGCCTACCCTATTTTTATAATAATCTTATTTTTTATTTTTCAATTTACTTTTAGTTGGGTAGGGCAACCTCTTGCTGATTTATTAGATAAATTATTAAATGATTATTTAGTACCTCAATTAGAAATTTTATTAAATAACAGTAGTCCATGGTTTAAATCTTTACTTATTGATGGTGTAATAGGAGGAGTTGGCTCTGTTATAGTTTTTCTACCTGTAATATTGGCATTGTTTTTATGCATATCCTTTTTAGAAGATAGCGGATATATGGCAAGAGTTGCTTTCATTATGGATAAAATAATAAAAAAAATGGGATTATCAGGTAAAGCTTTTATTCCTCTTATTATAGGATTTGGATGTTCCGTTCCAGGAGTTATGTCTGCAAGAACTTTAGAGAGTGAAAAAGATAGAAAACTTACAGCACTTATAGTTCCATTAATGTCTTGCAATGCAAGGCTTCCTGTTTATTTAGTTTTTGCTAATATATTTTTTAAAGGTCATGAAGCATTAGTAATAGGTTCTTTATATGCTCTTGGAATAATTATAGCTTTTATAATAGGCATAATATTTAAAAATACAATATTTAAAAAAGATGATGAACCTTTCATAATAGAACTTCCAGAATATAAGATGCCAGAAATAAAAAGTTTATTAATTCATACTTGGGAAAAAGGAAAAGGATTTTTAAAAAAAGCTGGAACTATAATATTCTCAATATCTGTAATTGTTTGGTTATTATCTAATTTTAATTTTAAAGGTATGACTGATATGGACACTAGCTTTATGGCCTACATAGGAAGACTTATAAGTCCAATATTTAAACCTTTAGGGTTTGCTTCTTGGCAAAATTCTGTATCTTTATTAGCTGGGATTATGGCTAAAGAAGTAGTTATAGGTACAATGGGGGTTATTTACGGTGGAGATTTATCACAAATGCTTCCTATTGTTTTTACTAAAATTTCAGCTTTTAGTTTTCTAGTGTTTGTATTACTATATACTCCTTGTATTTCTTTAATTGCTACAATGAAAAAAGAATATGGAACAAAAATGGCTTTGTTCTCAGTAACTTATCAATTTATTTTAGCTTGGATAGTATCATTTTTAGTATTTAATCTAGGTAATTTTTTAATTAAATTCTTATAAAGGAGTTAATGTAT
Source organism: Clostridium sp. USBA 49 (assembly GCF_900167505.1). Taxonomy (NCBI): domain Bacteria; kingdom Bacillati; phylum Bacillota; class Clostridia; order Eubacteriales; family Clostridiaceae; genus Clostridium; species Clostridium sp. USBA 49. The sequence goes on along the minus strand of NZ_FUYD01000002.1, from coordinate 40,062 downwards.
AATGGAAATAATTATAACAATTTTACTTTTAGCCCTAGCTATATTTATATTTTATAAAAATTTTAAAAAAAGCACTAAAGGAGAATGCAATTGTGGGAGTTGTTCATCAAGCTGCCCTATGTATAATAAAGAAAAAAATAAAAAGTAGGATTAAATCCTGCTTTTTATTAATAACTAATGTTAGCCATACTATTTAGCCATACTATTTAATTCAAAACTATCTGTATTACCTTTTAAAATAGCATTTATTATTTTTGATGCTGCCTTTTTAGATATTTTATCTATTTCAAAAGATATATCTATTTCATTTTTCTTTATTAAACTTTTTAAAAATCTCATCTGCTTTTCTGTAATACAATCTTCCCTAATCAAATTTTTACTATTTTCAACTTTATACACAAGATTAAAAATTTTAGGTAAATTTAAAACATCTTCATAATTATGAAGCATTATCAAATCTTTTAAATTATCATTTTTACTTTCTAGATATTTATAATATAAATCTACGCTCATACTTCCATCAATTTTATCTTCCCTATTAATTCCTAAAAATTTTTCAACAGTTTTTAAGTTACATCTTTCTAATCCCAGTTGTTTATAATAAGGTCTAATTAATCTATATAAATCTATATGTTCTTTAGGAATATCGAAATAAATATTATTCTTTTCCATTCTTTTTATTATAAATGGTTCGTCAAAAGCTAATCCATTATAAGAACACCATTTTTCAAATAATGCTAAATCATTTTTAAGAGCACATAATATTTCTACTTCATCAGTAAGTTCTTCTGCATAATATTGTTTTATATAAAACTCTCCATACTCATTAAAATATCCTAAAGATATAAGAATAATATAATCTTTATCTTTATCAAAACCCGTAGTTTCTATATCAAAATACGCTATATTATGCATATCATATTTATTAATTATAGATTTTTCTATTTTTATTTCATTTGTATATTCTTTTATAAACATTGCTTCCTCCTTCTATCAGGACTTTAAATGTCAGATCAATTGTCACATAAAATATTTTTAAAATAATTATACACTAAAATCAATAATTTTAAAATAAAAAAGATCCAATAGAGTTAATATTAACAAAACCCTATTAGACCTTTTTATTTTACATTTCTTCAACCACGTCTAATCCTATAAGCCATAAACCATTTTTAATCACTTGACAAGTTGCTTTAACTAAATTAAGTCTTCCATTCTTAACATCTTCATCTTTAGCATTTAATATACCGTGAGCATTATAAAATTTATTGAATGCTTTAGAAATTTCAATTATATGTCTTGTTATTATTGAAGGTTCTAATTTATCTAATGCTAAAAGTATAGCATCTTGAAATCTTGATATAAGCTTAACCAATTCAAATTCTTCGGAAGAATTTATTTTATCATAATTTACATATTTTATATCACTGCTAATTTCCCCTGCTTTTCTTAAAATACTCTTTCCTCTTGCATAAGTATATTGTACATATGGTCCAGTTTCTCCTTCAAAATTAAGCATTTCTTTCCAATCAAAAATTATTTCTCTTTCTCTGTTATTTTTAAGATAAGTAAATATTACCGCACCTATTCCTATTTTTTTAGCTGTTTCTTCTTTATTTTTAAGATTTGGATTTTTTTCATTTATTATTTCTAATGTTTTTGAAACAGCTTCATTTAGTAAATCATCAAGAAATATTACATCTCCCTTTCTTGTAGAAAGCTTTTTATCAGCAAATTTTACAAGTCCAAATCCTACATGAATTAAATTATCAGCCCACTTATGTCCCATAAGCTTTAATGTTGTAAATACTTGTTTAAAATGTAAAGATTGATCAGAACCAACTACATAAATACATTTATCAAAATCGTAAGTTTTTTTTCTATAAATTGCAGCAGCTAAATCCCTTGTAGCATAAATGCTTGCTCCATCTGCTTTTTTTATTATACAAGGCGGCATATTATAATCATCAAGCATAACTACTTTTGCGCCATTACTCTCTTTTAAAAGCCCTTTTTCTTCTATTTCTTTTACTACATCATCCATTTTATCCGTATAAAAACTTTCACCTGCATAAGAATCGAATTTAACATCTAAAGTTTCATAAAGCTTTGCAAATTCTTTCAAGCTTAAATCTTTAAATCTATTCCATAAAGCAACTTCTTCCTCGCATCCATCTTCTAACTTTTTAAAATACATTCTTCCCTCATCTTCAAGAGAAGGATCCTTTTCTGCTTCATCATGAAATTTTACATATATTCTTAAAAGTTCTTTTATAGGCTCTTTTTCAAGTTTTTCTTCATCTGCCCAGCCTTTTTTATAAGCAGCTATAAGTTTCCCAAATTGAGTTCCCCAATCTCCTAAATGATTTATTCCTATAGGGTTATATCCTTCAAAACCAAAAGCTCTATATAATGAATTTCCTATAACAGTAGTAAATAAATGACCTACATGAAATGGTTTTGCTATATTAGGCGAAGAATATTCTACTATAATATTTTTACCTTCTCCAATTTTAGAAGAACCATATTTATCTCCTTCTTTTAATACCTTTTCTATAGTTTCCTTTATAAATAAAGATTTATCCATAAAGAAATTAAGATAAGGTCCAAGATTTTCTATCTTTTCAAAGTATTCTTTATTTATTTTATTTTTTAAATCTTCTGCTATCATTTGAGGAGATTTCCTTAAAACTTTAGAAAGCTGAAAACAAGGGAACGCGAAATCTCCCATCTCTGGTCTTGGTGGAATTTCAATAAGTTTTTCTATTACATCAATCTCTAAATCTACACATTCTTTAATTCTTTCTGCAACTAACGCTTTATAATTCATATAATCATCTCCATCTATTATTTAATTTTAAATAATAAAAATTAAACCCATCTCTAAAAATATAGAGACGGGTATTATTACCGTGGTACCACTCTAGTTGATATGAAAAACATATCCACTTAAAACTTTAACGCAGTTAACGGCTTACCCTACTAAAAATTCAAGCAGCTTCTTAGAGGCTCTCTTCCTTTTTTATATTCTGCAAAGCTTCCACCATCCTCTGCTCTCTATAAGAAATTTAAAAAAGTACTCTTCTCATCAACGAATTTTTATATAAAATATTTACAACATATTATACTGTCTTATGCAAATTATGTCAATATTATATTAATTCACATTTTAATTCTTTAATATTGATTTATGATAATTTCTTAATATATCATAATTAATTATATACCAAATACAATATTTTAGTATGATAATCCACATTTTAATTTTAAATATTTACAATAATTTTTACTTATATAAATTTTTTAATATAATATTGTTATTAATCGATTAATTTTTCTTGCTTTTGCTGATAAGTAATATAATGTCTAAACAGTACTTCATTTAAAACAAAAAAAAATGAAAAAGTTTCAGATGTAATCCCATTAGGAAGATTTATAGTTGATGTCGTTACATATAAATTATGCTTTGTCATACTTGAAAGCTTATTATTACTAAATTTTGTAATAGATATAATTTCTACTCCTCTTATTGATAACTCATTTACACACTTATAAAGAGAAGTTGTATTTCCTGATAAAGAAATAACAATAACTATATCTTTCTCTGTTATACTAGGAGTTATTATTTCAAATTCAGTATATCCTTCAATTATGTGAAAATATTTATGTGCCGCTAAAAATGTTCTCTTTAATTCTTGTGCAACAGTTAACTGCGCTGTTCCTGTTCCATATACAAAAACCCTCTCAGCATTATATATTAACTTACATATCTCTTCAAAATCTTTTTCTTTAATAAACTTTATATTTTCATTTAAATCTGAATATAATTTTTCCATATAATCACTTTCATTATAATTGTTTTCTTCTTCCTGCCACTTTAAATATACTCTAAATTCACTATATCCTTTAAATCCTAATTTTTGTACAAAGCGAAGAATTGTTGTTCTTGATACATTACATTTTTTCGCAATTTCATTAATACCTAAATCACAACATTTTTTCTTATTATTTAAAATATACTTTAATATATATAAATCATTTTCATTTAATTTGTTATAATTGTTATTTACCAATTCTTCTAATTTCATAATATATTTTCTCCCCTTCTCATTTACTTTATTTATACATTATACTAGAATATTACAGTAAATAACAATTATCTTTAGTTATAAAATATCAAGTTACAAAGTTAATGTAAACATATAATAAAAAATAATATTCTTTTATAAAATATATTATTTTATTTTTCTATATTATATATAGTTTTTATATTGGATATCTAAAAATAAAACTGAACAGTATAATTAACCTGTTCAGTTTTATTTAAATTTTACTTTATAAATTTATATCTTATCAAATAAAGCCTTAAAACAATCAAATTTATTTAAATATTATATTACTTTAATTCAGGCCAGTATTCTTTGTTTACCTCAATTAAATCATCTAAAATTTTCTTAGCAATATATGCACTAGGAACAGTTTTTGATAATGTAATAGCTTGCCATAATTTTTGATAAGATTTTTCTATCCATGCTTCTACTACTAATTTTTCAACAGACACTTGTTGTTCCATTAAACCTTTTTGAAATTGTGGAATTTTGCCTATTCTAAGTGGTTCTGGGCCATTACTACCTACTATACAAGGTATTTCAACCATTGCTGTTGAATCAAAATTTTCTATTGCTCCATTATTTTCAACGATTAACAACATTCTTTCTTGTGTATTATAAGCAATTGCACGTGCTAAATCAACAATATAAGAAGCATGTTCATCAATATGAAGTTCACATCCTTTTGTTGATTGATTTTCTATTATTTTTCTGCATTCACCAAATACAAATTTTTCACGTCCATCCATTACTTCATTTGCACGAGTATATTCTTTATTTGAATGCTGAACTACATAATCTGGAAATAAATAATATTTTAAATATGTGTTTGGTAAAGTTTCTGGATCTACTGCATATACATCTTTAGCTTTAGCAAATGTATCATCCCAGCTTGGATCAGTGTGTTGATTATCTCCATTTGAAACTACATACCCATATTTAGAAACATGTTCTTTTAATTTAGGCATTAAATCATTACCTTCTCTGTCTCTTATATCTGACCACCATCCAAAATGATTAAGACCATAGTATCTTACTATCATTTCTTTTCTTGATTTTATGCCTAATATTTCTGCCATCCTTGTTTCTATTCCTATTGGCATATCACAAATATTTAATATTTTTGATTTTGGACGTAGCCTTCTTGTAGCTTCAGCTACAATTGCTGCTGGATTTGAATAATTTAGCATCCAAGCATTTGGTGAATATTTTTCCATATAATCTATTATTTCAATTATAGGCCCTATGGAACGCATTCCATATGCAATTCCTCCTGGTCCACAGGTTTCTTGACCTACAACATTGTATTTTAATGGAATTTTTTCATCTAATTCACGCATTGCATATTTACCTACACGTATATGTGCCATAACAAAATCAACATCTGTAAATGCTTCTTCTGGATTTGTAGTTGCTAAAAATTCAATTTCTGGAGCTTTTTCTTTTAAAATTATTTCACAAGCTTTTGCAACAACATCCTGTCTTTCTTGGTCATTATCATAAAACTTAATTTTACGAATAGGAAATTTATTTAGATTATCTAATAGCATTAAAACAATGCCTGGTGTAAATGTACTTCCTCCTCCTGCTATAACTATAGAAAATTTTTTCATAAAAAGTCCCTCCTAAAAGCTTTTATTTTATATATCATTCGCAATTAGTAATATACGAATGTCAAATAATCTAATTATTTACAAGTAAACTTTCAAATTCTTCTCTTACTTGAGGAACGGATAACCCTACTATAACTTGAATAGCTTTTCCGTTTCTCACTACTCCATGAGCACCAGCTTCGCGAAATACCTTATCACTTGCTAATTTACTTTCATCTTTTACAGTTACACGAAGACGAGTTGCACAATTGGTAACATCTTCAATATTTTCTTTTCCACCTAAAGCTTCTAAAAATTTAGCTGCTTTACTTTGCTTATTTTCTTTAACAGATGTAATTTCTGCTTGTTTTGCTTTATAATCTGCCTTTGTGTAAAGTTTTGTTTCTTCTTCATCTTGTTCACGTCCTGGAGTTGCAAAATTAAATTTTAAAATTAAGAAGCGAAATACAAAGAAATAAATTGCAGTAAAGCAAAGTCCTATAACTATCTGTGTTAAATAAGTGCCTGGATGGTATTTAAATAATGGTAGCCAATTTTGCGCAGCCCATTCAATTATTCCTCCTCCAAAATTACCTACCACTCCAAAAGCAAATAATGTGGCCGCTAAAGTTGCTGCTAAAACTGCATGCACAGCAAATAATGCTGGTGCTATAAATAAAAATGTAAATTCAAGTGGTTCTGTAATACCAGCTACAATAGCTGTCAATGTGGCTGGTATTAAAAGCCCTGCAACGACTTTCTTTTTTTCTGGCTTAGCAGTTGAATATATCGCTAATGCAATTCCTGTACATCCAAAAATTTTTGATGATCCATGTAAAGCAAATCCTCCTGCAGGGAACATTTCTTTTAAAGAATGTGCTGTTGTTGCAAAATCAGCTAAATGATTTGGCCAATAAGCAGCTATACCATTTTCTACTACTGCTGGTCCAAAAATAAATGGTCCATAAATAAAATGATGTAATCCTGTTGGAATTAAAATACGTTCTAAAAATGTATATAACCATACCCCAAAAACACCAGATGAACTTAAAAATCCTTGTAATGCTCCTATAGCATTTTGAATTTTAGGCCATATTAAACACATTAAAAATGCAGTAGGAATCATTACAATAAATCCAATAATTACAACAAAAGATGAACCTTGAAAAATTCCTAAATAATCAGGTAATTTTGTTTCAAAATGCTTATTGTGAATATAAACAGCTATAGCTGCAATTAAAATTGCTCCAATCATTCCAGTGTCAAGAGTTTTAATTCCAGCAATCATTGTTAAACCGCTTGTCCCACCAACTTGTGTATCAAAGTTAACACCAAAATTTACTCCCCATAAAGTAAGTATAGCGCTAATAAAGTAATTAAATGTTAAATATATCACTAAAGATTCTAAACATGCACGTGCTTGTGCTTTTTTAGCTAAAGCTATAGGCAATCCTACCACAAATAAAAGAGGAAGTTGTCTAAAAGTAGTCCATGCACCTTCTTGAATTACAAACCAAAATTTATACCATAATCCATTAGGATTAGCTAGTGACCCCATAATATCTTGATTCATAAATAAAATAGATATACCAACAGTTATTCCAGAAAAAGCGAATAATAAAACTGGTACAAACATAGCAGCACCAAAACGCTGAATTTTTTGCATCATAATACTTCTCACCCCTTAAAACTTTTTAAAATAATATAATCTAATATGAATTATAAATACTTAAATATAAATAATTTATTTGTGTTTATTTTGTATAATTTTATGAAAGTACTTTCATTGGTTTTATGATATCAAAGCTAGTAAACATTTACAAGATATTTGCCTCTTTCAGTTCTTAATCTCCTTAAATGTGATTCTTCACTTTTTAAGAGAATTTTCACAAATTTAGTTGTATATATTGACATTTCATTTTATAAAAAGAATCTTTTATAGAATTTAAAAGCTTATTTTTTATATGAAATTTTTATTTTATATTGTTTAATTAATGAACTTTCAAATACATTTTTACATATTATAATATTAGCTTGATTAAAACAATTATATAAATTTATAAACCTTAAAGTTAAAATATTAATAATATATTTATAAAAAATTATAGGAGGTAATTATATGTTAAGTCTTAATGATGCAGCTGTAGGAAGTTATGTTTCAATTGAAAATTTATCTTCAACTGGAATGTTAAGAGAAAGAATGCTTGCACTTGGTCTAACAAAAGGTTCTAAAGTAGAAGTTGTTAGAAGAGGACCTTCTGGTGATCCAACAATTTATAATATTCGTGGAGCTATGATAGCTCTTAGAAAAGAGGAAGCTTCATTAATAATTATTAATAATAAATAATCTTAAATATTCAATAATATTTTGGGAGGTTCATAATGGGGTTAACATTCCAATCTACCAAAAACGCTGCATTAACGGATATATTTAAAATTGATAAAAAAGATGGAGAATATATTATTGCTCTTGCAGGCAATCCAAATACAGGGAAAAGTACAGTTTTTAATGAATTAACTGGACTTAAACAACATACAGGTAATTGGCCTGGTAAAACAGTAGTAAACGCAAGAGGAGAGTTTAAATATAAAGGTAAAAATAACATATTAGTGGATCTTCCTGGTACCTATTCTTTATTTGCTTCTTCTTCTGAGGAAGAAGTTGCAAGAGATTTTTTATGCTTTGGTAATTCTGATGCTGTAATAATAGTTACCGATGCTACCTGTCTTGAAAGGAATTTAAATATCGTTTATCAAGTTATGGAGCTTACAAATAATATAATACTTTGCATTAATCTTATAGATGAAGCTAAAAAGAAAAATATAATAATAGATAAACATGGGATAGAAGAAGAATTAGGTATTCCAGTAGTTCTATGTGCTGCAAAAAGTAAAATAGGTATAAAAGAGCTTAAAGAAACTGTATATAAAGTTACTACAGGTCAAATTATACCAAGTCCCAAAATTATAAAATATCAAGATTATATAGAAGAAAAAGTTAATTTAATAAAACCAATTATTGAAGAAAATATTCATGATATAAATTCTAGATGGATTACTTTAAGACTTATTGATGGAGATACAAAATTTATAAAATCTATTTTAAATAATATAAACAATGAATCACTTGAAAAATTATTAAAAATAAAAGATATATCTATATCAGATGAGTATAAAAAAAATATTAGAGATGATATATCAGAATCAATATATAAAAAGGCTGAAAATATAAAAAATAAATATGTAAAAGAAAATTCAACAAAAATAAATAGAGATAGACTAATTGATAATTATATAACATCAAGAATTTTTGGAATACCATTAATGCTTTTAACTTTAGCATTAATATTTTGGATTACTATTGTTGGAGCAAATTTACCTTCTGAAATATTATCAAATTTTTTCTTTAAAATTGAAAACAAACTAACATTATGGCTTTTAAATATAAATGCTCCAAATTGGATTCATGGGATTTTAGTTCTTGGAATTTATAGAACTTTATCTTGGGTTATATCTGTGATGCTGCCTCCAATGGCAATATTCTTTCCTATTTTTACAATACTTGAAGATTTAGGATATCTGCCAAGAGTTGCATTTAACCTTGATCATTTATTTAAAAAAGCTTGTGCTCATGGTAAACAATGTTTAACAATGTGTATGGGCTTTGGATGTAATGCAGCTGGAATAACAGCATGCAGAATAATTGAATCTCCTAGAGAAAAACTTATAGCAATTTTAACAAATAACTTTGTTCCATGTAACGGAAGGTTTCCTACTTTAATTGTAATATCTACAATTTTTCTTGCTTCAAAAGGCAGTACAAATTCCGGTATTTTACCAGTTTTGTCTGTTACAAGTTTAGTTATTTTAGGTATAGCTATAACATTATTAGTATCATACACTTTATCTAAGACTATATTAAAGGGAATACCTTCTACTTTTACATTAGAACTTCCTCCTTATAGAGTACCCCAAATAGGGAGAGTTTTATATACATCTATAATTGACAGAACAATATTTGTTCTTTGGAGAGCAATAATAGTTGCAATTCCAGCTGGTGCTATAACTTGGATACTTGGAAATATATATATTGGAAATTTAAGTATTATAAATCATATATCTATTTTTCTTAATCCAATTGGGAAATTAATTGGATTAGATGGATTTATATTAATGGCTTTTATACTTGGACTTCCTGCAAATGAAATTGTTTTACCTATACTGCTCATGGCTTATTTATCAACAGGTTCCATGGTTGAATTTAAAAGTATAGATACTCTTAGAAAAATATTAATTGATAATGGATGGACTTATCTTACAGCATTAAATTTTATGTTATTTAGCTTACTTCATTGGCCTTGTGCTACCACTCTTTTAACTATAAAAAAAGAAACTGGTAGTTTAAAATGGACAATACTTTCAGCAATTATACCAACAATAATAGCATTTTGTGTATGCTTTATAACTACTGTAATATTTAAAGTATTAGGTTTAGGCTAAAAATACAGTAAATAATCAGCTTCTAATATTAATGCTTAATTTAATATTAGAAGCTGATTATTTATATATAAATATAACATTTTTATATATAAAATCAAAATCACTTATAATACTATTATTATATTAATATAATACTTTTAAATGTTTTATTTAAAATAATACTCTGGAGTATTTTCATCTATAATTTTAAACTCATATCCTTTATTTTTATAAAATTTTATAATTTCAGGTAATGCTCTACAAGTATTTTTATGCATATAATCACAATGCATAAGTAAAATTATAGGATTTTCAACATCTTTAATTTTAGTTGCTTGTTTAAATATTTGATTTGGAGACATTTTGGGATTTATTCCATCTTTAGAATCTATATTCCAATCATATATTTTAAAATTATTACTATGAATTAATTTCAAATTTTCTTTGTTTAATCTATTCCTGCTTCCTCCTGGAAATCTTAATATAACAGGTTTTACTCCTATAACTTCATTAATTTTTTTCTGAGTTAATAACATTTCTTCAATAAAATATTTATTTCTAGAATATATTTTTTTTATATTATGAGTATAGCTATGTAATCCTATTCCATGGCCTTCATTATTTATTCTTTTTACAATATCCTCATTTCCTTCAATTTGATTTCCTATAAGAAAAAAAGTAGCCTTAACATCATATTTATTTAAAACATCTAATACATCTTCTGTGATATTGCTTGGGCCATCATCAAATGTTAAATATATTATTTTATTTTCACTTTGATTATTATCCATTTTCCCTAATACATTATAACTATAAATATTTGTAAAAAAGCAAATTAACAAAATAGAAATTGTAATAATTTTAAATAAAAATTTTTTCATCATAACCCCTCCTTTTTTACACTTCATTCAATATTTTGTATCCAATAAAATTTTATATACGAAATAAATAATAAAACATTTGGGGTTAAATGGAATTTTAAACATAAAAATAGAGAGTACTTTTCAGCACTCTCTCTAAAGTTAATATTTTTATTTTTAAAAATGCATATTATTAATATTTTAAATAGCCTCATCTTCTAAATTTGCACCTAAAAATTGACTATTATAAAGATCTGCATAAAATCCACCTTTTTTCATTAATTCTTCATGATTGCCCATTTCGATAATTCTTCCTTTATTCATTACCAAAATATTTTCCGCATCACGTATAGTAGAAAGTCTATGAGCAATTACAAAACTTGTTCTACCCTTCATTAAATTAGCCATAGCCTTTTGAATTAATGCTTCTGTTCTAGTATCAACACTGCTTGTAGCTTCATCAAGAATTAAAATCTTAGGATCTGCAAGTATTGCACGAGCAATAGTTAAAAGTTGTTTTTGTCCTTGTGAAATATTAGTTCCTTCTTCATTAACAACTGTATCATAACCTTGAGGTAAAGTCCTTATAAAGTGATCTGCATGTGCTGCCTTTGCGGCATTTACAATCTCTTCCATTGTAGCTCCTTCTTTTCCATAAGCTATATTATCCTTAATTGTTCCATTATATAGCCATGTATCTTGAAGAACCATACCAAACATTTTACGTAATTCACTGCGTTTTATATCTCTTATATCAACGCCATCAATTTTTATTCTACCTGAATTTATTTCATAAAAACGCATTAAAAGATTAACAAGAGTTGTTTTTCCTGCCCCTGTAGGTCCAACAATAGCAACCATACTTCCAGGTTTTACTTCTAAATTCATATCTTCTATAAGAGGTACATCTTCTACATATCTAAAATCTACATGTTCAAAAGTAACTTCTCCTATTGGATTTTCTATTACTATTGCATCTTCTTTATCTGGAATTTCTTCTTCTTCATCTAATATTTCAAATACACGTTCAGCACAAGCTATTGTTGATTGAATTATATTTGCTATATTAGCTGTTTGAACAATTGGCATAGTAAAAGATCTTGAATATTGTATAAATGCAAGTATATCTCCTAATCCAAGTAAACTTTTAGTTATCCAAATACCTCCAACTATACTAATACCTACATAACCTATATTACTTATAAAATTCATAAGTGGAAACATTATACCAGATACAAATTGTGCTTTCCATGCTGCATTTTTAAGTCTATTATTTATAGATTCAAATTCTTCTATTGAATCTTTTTCGTGACAAAATGCTTTAACTATTTTATGACCTGTATACATCTCTTCCACATGCCCGCTAATTAATCCAATTTCTTTTTGCTGAACTGCAAAATATTTTTGAGATTTCTTTGCAATAAGCATAGTAGCTATAATATATAAAGGTAATGTTGCCATTACTATTAATGTTAATGAAGGACTTATTGTAATCATCATTATAATATATCCAATAATAGTAATAACAGCTGTAATTATTTGTGTTAAACTTTGCTGTAATGTAGTAGCTATAGTATCAACATCGTTAGTAACACGGCTTAATATATCACCATGAGCATTCATATCAAAATATCTAAGTGGTAATTTTGCAAGTTTTGCATCTACTTCTCTTCTTAAATCACGAACAGTTTTTTGTGAAACTCCTGACATTACAATACCCATAGTTAAATTACAAAGTGCACTAATTAAATATATACCTATTAATATAAGAACAATATTACCAATATAATGAAAATCGTATTCTCCATTAGTTTCCCTTATTGCATCAATTACTGAATTTATTTGATCATCAGTAAAGTTTACATTTTCTTTAGGATCTGTTGGAGCATTTTCCATAGTATTTTTCATTTCCTTGCCTAAATCCAAAATCTTTTTAGATACATCTGCCTTTTGATTTGCATCTGTTAATGTATCTAACTTTGGAAGTGCAAGAAACTCTTGTAATGATTTTATGCTTTTAGAATCTATTTTTGAATCAGTATTATTAGAAACAGTATCTATATCTGGCATTTTACTGAATATATCAAGCATTTGATTTACAACTTTTGTTTTTTCATTAGCATCAGTTATTGTATTTATCATAGGCAACTTAAGTAATTCTTTAACGCTATTAAGTTGTTCTGTATTCATAATATCGTTTGATTTATTACTCTCTATATTGGGCATCTTATTTAATATATCAACCATTTTAATCACAGTTGAATTTTTTTCTTTTGAATCTTTAATAGAACTTATATCTGGCAAAGCTAATAAGTCTTGAATAGTTTGTAAATCTGATTTATTTATTTTAATATCAGAATTTCCACTGCTGCCTATACTAGATATATCAGGCATACTCTTAAATATATCGATAAGTTGAACTAAAGTATTCTTTTTCTGTACTGGATCTTTAATATTATTAATCATAGGAAGCTTTAATAATTTTTGCACGGCATCTGTAGTCTTTTTATCTGCATTAGCACTAACATTGGAAGATTTTGAAGTAAAATCTTTCATTGTTGAAATTTTAGAATACACTTTGTTCATTGTTGCTGTATCAAGCTGCATAGAACTTTTTGCTTGGCTACTGCTTCCAGGTAAATTTTTTGAAATATCCATGAATTTTTTAATTACATTAACTCTTTCGTTCCCACTTTTAACAGTACTAAGCATTGGAAGGTTTAATAATTCTTTCATAGTAGATAAAGATTTCTTATCTATTTTATTGTTTTCAGGCATACTTTGAAGTATATCAATAAATTGAATAGTAGTTTTTACTCTTGTTGTTCTATCTTTAGTTGCATCAATCATAGGAAGCTTTAATAATTTTTGAAATGCTTCCATTGTTTTAGCATCTGGCATATTAACATCTTGTTTTGGTACTTCAACTCCATTTTGGGCAGCTTGCTGCATCTGCTGTTGCATTTGCTGCATTTGCTGCATCTGCTGATTAATTTGAGATACCATGCTCTTTTGTACAGAAGCCATTTGTTCTGTTATTTTATCAACAGCAGTTTTTTGTCCATTTAATACTCCTTGATATACTTGTACCGCCATAGCTTCATAAATTTCATCTACAGCTTTAACTTGAGCATCACCCATTTTAGTAGTTATTTCATCTACTGCTTTCTTTTGCCCATCAGCCATTTTATTATTAATTTCGTTTATAGCTTCTTCTTGAACATCTCCCATTTTGTCTTTCATTTGATCTAATGCTTCATTTTGACCTTTTGATAATTCTGATAGCATTTTACGAGCCATATAAGCATTTTGAAGTTTATTCATTGCTTTACTTGTTATTTTAGGAGCTGATATTGCAAATGTAGTACTCATTATTGCAAATATAACAACAATAATTAAATTAATTTTATGAGGTTTTAGATATCCAACAAGTCTTTTAAAACTTCCTTTAAAGTCTTTGGGCTTTTCTACTGGTCTTCCAAATCCACCTCTACCAACGCCGCCTCTTCTTCTCACAGGTCTTTTGCTTTTATTATCACTCATGCTATCTCCTCCTTTGAAAGCTGTGAGGCTACAATTTCACGATATACATCACAATTATCTAATAATTCTTTGTGAGTTCCCATTCCCACAATAGAACCTTCGTCTAAAACTATAATTTTATCAGCATCCATAATAGTTCCAACTCTTTGAGCAACAATAATTACAGTTGATTCTTTTGTTTCATTTTTTAATGCAGCTCTAAGTTTCGCATCTGTCTTAAAATCCAAAGCTGAAAAACTATCATCAAAAACATATATTTCAGCTTTTTTAACTAATGCACGAGCTATAGATAGACGCTGTTTTTGACCTCCAGATAAATTGGTACCACCTTGAGCAATTTCATGCTCATATCCTCCATCCATTGTTTCTATAAAATCAGCAGCTTGTGCAACTTCAGCTGCATGTTTAACTTCTTCATCTGTTGCGTTTTTATTCCCAAATCTAATATTTTCAGCTATTGTTCCTGAAAATAAAACTGCCTTTTGAGGTACAAAACCTATTTTGTTTCTAAGATCTTCTTGAGAAATTTCTCTAACATCTACACCATCTACTAAAACACTTCCACTATCTACATCATAAAATCTTGGAATTAAATTTACTAATGTAGATTTACCAGACCCTGTACTACCTATAATAGCAACAACCTCTCCTGGATTTGCTGTAAAAGAAATATTTTTAATAGCTGGTTCTTCAGCACCTTGATAACTAAATGTTACATTTTTAAATTCAACATATCCCTTGCGGTCAAAATTATTTTTAGTTTCTTTTGCATCTGTTATTTCTGGTACAGTATCAAGTACTTCGTTAATTCTTGCTGCTGCAGCTTGTGCACGTGGAACCATAATATACATCATAGCAAACATAAGCATTGACATCATAATTTGCATAGCATATTGAGTAAATGCAGCAAGAGCACCTAAATCCATATCGCCTTCACTTATACGAATTCCACCAAACCAAAGAATTGCTAAAGAAGTAAAATTCATAATAAGCATTATAGAAGGCATCATAAATGCCATTATTTTATTAACTTTAATATAATTGCTTGTAAGATCTACGTTAGCTTCATCAAAACGCTTGCTTTCTTTTTCTACTGTATTAAAAGCACGAATAACTCTTATACCTGTAAGTTTTTCATGTAATACTAAATTAATTTTATCGATTTTTACTTGCACCTGTTTAAAAAGAGGAATTAATTTTGATGCTATTAATCCTATAGTTATTATAAGAACTGGTATTGAAACAGCAAAAACTAATGTAAGAGGTTTATCTTTTTTTAATGCCATAGTAATACCACCAATAGCCATAATTGGTGCACTAATCATCATACGCATTATTATAACAGTAACTGTTTGAATTTGTGTAATATCATTAGTTGTTCTAGTAATAAGAGTTGATGTACCAAATTTATCAAATTCATGTAGTGAAAAACTTTCAACTTTTCTAAATACCTTGCTTCTTAATGTTGCTCCAAGATTTGATGAAACTTTTCCTGAGAAAAAACTTGCCAAAATTGAACAAATAACTATTCCTAAAGCAACCAATAACATCGTTCCACCAATTTGCATAATTTTATTTGTATCTCCCTGCATAACTCCATCATTAATTATATCTGACATCAAAGTTGGAAGATAAAGATCTCCTATCGCTTGTAAAGCCACAAGTATAAATACAGCTATTACCATAGCAGCATATGGCTTTAAAAATTTATATAGCCTAATCACTATTAACCATCTCCTATCATTTAAAATAAATTTAATTAGCTATCTAATTTCTTTTATTTGCTTTTATTAAATTATCTCTTATCTGCATAAGTAGCCTTCTTAATAAAATTTTCTCATCTTCTGTTAAGTTGCAAAAACACTCTTCTGTCAATACTTTCATAGTACTTTTTAATTTTTCACAAGTTTCTCTGCCTTTTTTAGTAAGATAAACTCTTAATATTCTTTGATCTTTATCATCCTGTTTTCTTATTATAAGTTCTGATTTTTCCATTCTTTTCAACATCACAGTCATTGTCGCAGGACGAATTATTAACTTTTCTGCAAGTTCTCTTTGGCTTTGACCATCTTTGCAATAAAGTGCAAAAAGCAACGGTGGCTGCCCTGGATAAATTCCTAGTTTTTCTAGTAAATTGTGAGAACGGGCAAAATGGAGTTTTATTATTTCAGCAAATATATGGTATAAGCTATCTCTATTGTAATCATTCATCATATGCCTCCTTTGTTTATCACTATCTCAACAATATTACTTAGTTATCTAACATTGTTTATGTTATCACTTAGCCGTCTAATAGTCAATATGATTTTTTTCATTTTTATAAGTGTAATCCTTGTCATTTATTTAAAATTATAAAAAATTATATACATATTTTAAAATTATTATTCATATATTATTTTATTTCATTAATTATACGTGAATTAAATAAAAATTATTATAAGTAACTATTAATTCTTTTATTCTATTATTTTATTTATATATACTTTAAGGTAAAAACTAAATATAATCTAATAAAACTCCTCTACTATTATATTAAAATTTTTAAAATCTTCTATCAACTAGAAACATCTCTTATAATATATATAAGAAAATTTTTTAGTTTTTTATATTTCCCTGTCTTTAGCAACCTATCTTATAACATATATAGTAAAAAAACTAATTATCTCTGTTTTCTTGGTTATGTATATATATCTTCTCTTATAACTATAGCAGAAAGACTTATTATAGCTAATCATATAACAGCACAAACATTAAATATTTTTTATAATTTTATTTATAATTATTTATTTTTTACATATAATTAAAATAAAATTATAAAAAGCTATTGACTATAAAAGATTTATGTTGTAAAATTTCTAAAAATAGAATTTTCAGAAAAAATCTTGATGAGGAGGAGTATATATATATTCCAAAGTTTAGAGAGGGAAGGCTGGTGAAAATTCCCCTTAGGAAATATATAGAAGGTAGCCTCGGAGTTGTTAAATGAAATCAATATATAATAAAAATATATTGAAAGTAGAGTTAACCGTAGTTCCACCGTTAAATGGAAAATAGCATTTATTTTATTTGTGCTATGTTTGAGTGTGTATTTCTATACGAATCTAGGTGGTACCGCGGAGTTAACCCTTCGTCCTTGTTAGGATGAAGGGTTTTTATTAACAAAATAATCTAAATAAAGGGGGCATTTTTATGAAATATAGTGGAGCAGCTATAACTATTAAATTATTAGAAAGGCAAGGAATTAAAAATATTATAGGAATTCCAGGAGGTTCAAATTTACCTCTTTATGATGCTTTATACCAAAGTAGTATAAATCATATATTGGCTAGACATGAACAAGGGGCAGCCTTTATAGCTCAAGGTATGGCTAGATCTACTGGTGAAGTTTCTGTATGTTTTGCAACTTCAGGACCTGGGGCAACAAATTTACTTACTGCAATTGCAGACGCAAAACTTGATTCTGTTCCAATAATTTCGATAACAGGTCAGGTTTCCCATTCTTCAATAGGCACTGATGCTTTTCAAGAAGTTGATACTTATGGACTTACAATACCAATAACAAAACATAATTTTTTAGTAAGATCTGTAGAAGAATTATTTTATGTAATTCCTGAAGCTTTTAAAATAGCTAAAGAAGGCAGGCCAGGTCCTGTTAATATTGATATTCCTAAAGATATACAATTAGAAGAAATTGAATTTGATGAATGGCCAAAACCCTATAAATATGAAAAAATAAAAAAACCTGTTCCAGATAAATTTATTAAGAAAGCAGCAGAAATGATAAATAATTCTGAAAAACCTATTTTATATATTGGAGGAGGTATTATAAGCAGTAATGCTTCAGAAGCTGTTAGTATGCTTGCTTGTAAAAACAATATTCCAGTAACTTCAACATTAATGGCACTTGGCTCATTTAATCATAATGATTTATATTTAGGAATGCTTGGTATGCATGGAGCACCTTATACTAATTTTTTAATGCATGAAGCAGATTTAATTATAGCTCTTGGTGTTCGATTCGATGATAGAGCTATAGGAAATACTGAAAAATTTTGTCCTAACGCAAAAATAATTCATATTGACATTGATGAATCTGAAATAAATAAAATAAAACAATCTCATTTATATATAAATGGAGATATAGATTATTCTTTAAAGGATATTTTATCTTATGTTGAAAATAATCCTAGAACAAAATGGCTCGAAAGAATTAAAGAAACAAAAGCTAAGCATCCTTTTGTTATGCCTAGTAAAGATGAATATATGCATCCTATAAATATCATAAAATATGTAAGTAGTATAGTTTCAAAAGATTCTATAATTACTACAGATGTAGGAGAACACCAAATGTGGGTTGCTCAAGTATATCCTTTTAAATATCCACGTAACCTATTAACTTCAGGAGGACTTGGCACTATGGGTTTTGGACTGCCAGCAGCAATAGGTGCAGCTCTTGCAAATCCAGACAAAGAAGTTATATGCTTTAGCGGAGATGGTTCTATACTTATGAATATTCAAGAACTAGCTACTTTAGCTGATTTAAATCTTAATGTAAAGATACTTATTTTAAATAATGGTCATTTAGGACTTGTAAGGCAGCAGCAACAAATGTTTTATAAAGAACATTATATAGCTTCAAAATTTATAACTAATCCAGATTTTGCAGTTATAAGCAGAGGTTTTGGTGTTAAAGCTTATGACCTTAGCAAAGAAAATGAGCCTTTAAAACTACTCGCAGAAGCTTTAATAAAACCAGGTCCTACTTTAATAAATATACCTATAAAAGGAAATGAAAATGTACTTCCAATTGTACCTCCTGGTGCAGGAAATACTGAAATGATAGGCGGTGAATATTATGGTAACTAATGATCTTTGTATTATAGAGTTAATAGTAAATAATCATCCGGGAGTTATGACCCATATTACAGGTTTATTTGCAAGAAGAGCTTTTAACCTTGAAGGTATATTATGTGGAAGAATCGGCGATGGAACTAAAAGTAAAATGTATTTACTTATAAATAACGATGATTCTAAAGAACAAATCATAAAACAGCTAAAAAAACTTTATGATGTTTTAGAAGTTAATGTATTAAATTATTCTCTTAATAATAATATTTTTGATAATATAGATAAAATTTTAAAATTAGATATAGATATCAAAAATGAAAACTAAGTATAATTAAGTATAATATAGTAAAATAATAATCCAATCAAAAGCATATTTTATTTTATGCAGCAATATTTAGAAGTAAAGGCTGTTGTAAAGAGGATTATTATTTTACTAGAATTTATTCTTTAAAATTTTATATCTATAATTAAAATTTTATTTAAAAGGAGATTTTATTGTGAAATTTATTTCTTATTATTATAATAATAAAGAAAATGTTGGAATATTAACTGAAAACGGAATAATACATCTTGAAAAATATAATTCAATGATTGATTTGATTGAAAATTTTAATGAAGAAATTTTAAAAAAATTTGAAAACATTATTTATAAAAATGATTATAATTATATTCCATTAGAAAAAGTAAAATTACTTGCCCCTATTCCTCATCCTAAAAGACATATTTTATGTCTTGGCAAAAATTATGAAGATCATGCAAAAGAATTAATGACAACTAAAATATCAGACACATTTATACCAAATGCACCAATATATTTTACTAAATCTAATGGATCTGTTATAGGTGATAATGATTGTATTAAATTTTATAAAAATGTTACAAGTCAAGTAGATTATGAAGCAGAATTAGCTATAGTTATAGGAAAAGAAGGTATAAACATAAACAAAGAAGATGCAGAAGATTATATATTTGGATACACTATAGTTAATGATGTATCTGCTAGAGATCTTCAAGTTAAGCATAATCAATGGTTTAAAGCAAAAAGTTTAGATACATTCTGCCCTATAGGTCCCTCAATAGTTCATAAAAGTAAAATCCCTTTCCCAGTAGAACTTGATATTACATGTAAAGTAAATGGAGAAATAAGACAAAATTCAAACACAAAGAATTTAATTTTTGATATTCCTTATATAATAAGCGATTTATCAAAAGGGTTTACTTTAAAACCTGGTGATATAATTTGTACAGGGACTCCAAGTGGTGTTGGTCTAAGCTTTGATCCCCCTAAGCTTTTAAAAGATGGAGATATTGTTGAATGTTATATTGAAAAAATAGGCACTTTAATTAATACTGTAAAATCTATATAAAAATATTAAAAGTTTAAAAAAGAATTTGTTTTAATTTTGTAATTAAAACAAATTCTTTTTTATTATAGATATCAACATTAAAACAAATGAAAACTAAATATATTCTAATAAAAATAATAAATTTTTACTTAAAAGCACAAAAGATGTTGATATTTATCAAAAAATGTTGTGAAATCGTATTGACGAACCTATACGTAAAGGTTTATAATTAAAACAAAGGTACCTTTACGTATAGGTTTGATTGCTAAATTATTAATGTTAAAATAATTAAATTATTAATTAGGAGGATTTCAATATGTCTAAGTTTTTTAATGATGCTCAACAATTATTGGAATATGTTGGTGGTAAAGAAAATATTGCTGCAGTATCCCATTGTGCAACACGTATGCGTTTTGTATTAAAAGATAACAAAAAAGCAGATGTCAAAAAAATTGAAAGTATAAAATCTGTAAAAGGAACTTTTACCCAAGCGGGTCAATTTCAAGTTATAATAGGCAATGAAGTATCTGTATTTTATAATGATTTTATAGAAATATCTGGTATAGATGGCGTTAGTAAAGAAGCTGCAAAGGTTGCAGCTAAAAGTAATATGAATTTTATCCAAAGATTACTTGCTAATTTAGCAGAAATATTTACACCTCTTATTCCCGCTCTCGTAGTTGGAGGTTTAATATTAGGATTTCGTAATATAATTGGAGATATCAAATTATTTGAAGGAGGAACAAAAACTTTAACGCAAATATCACAGTTTTGGGCTGGAGTTCATTCTTTCTTATGGTTAATTGGTGAAGCTATATTTTTCTTTTTACCAGTTGGAATAACATGGTCAATTTCTAAAAAAATGGGCACAACTCAAATATTAGGTATTATTTTAGGTATTACATTAGTTTCTCCTCAATTATTAAATGCTTATGCCGTTGCTAGTACACCTGTTGATAAAATTCCAGTTTGGGATTTTGGATTTGCAAAAGTTCAAATGATAGGTTATCAAGCACAAGTTATACCAGCAATTTTAGCAGGATTTCTTTTATCAATATTAGAAAAAAATGTTCGTAAAATTGTACCTGAATATATATCAATGATAGTAGTTCCATTTTTATCATTAGTTCCAACTGTATTAATAGCACATATTGTTTTAGGACCATTAGGTTGGGCAATAGGTAAAGGAATATCTTCTATTGTATACTCAAGTTTAACATCATCATTTGGATGGTTATTTGCTGCTTTATTTGGATTTACTTATGCACCACTTGTAATTACAGGACTACATCATATGACAAATGCTATAGACCTACAATTAATGGGACAACTGGGGGGCACTAACTTATGGCCAATGATTGCTTTATCAAATATTGCTCAAGGTTCTGCAGTTTTAGCTATGATATTTATTAATAGACATGATGAAGAAGAAAAACAAGTATCTATTCCTGCTGCAATTTCCTGTTACCTAGGTGTTACAGAGCCAGCTATGTTTGGTATAAATTTAAAATATATTTATCCATTCTTAGCTGCTATGATTGGTTCTTCAATTGCATCTGTTATTTCAGTAGCTTCAGGTGTTATGGCTAATTCAATTGGAGTTGGTGGATTGCCAGGTATATTGTCTATAAAACCACAGCATATGTTTGTTTTTGCTATTGCAATGTTAGTAGCAATTGTTATTCCATTTGTATTAACTAATATCTTTTCTAAGACAAAATTAGCAAAGAAAAAAGATATGTAAATAATTATTTATTAATAAAATTAAAATATAGGAAGGATTTTTATTATCCTTCCTTTTCTTCAATATATTTAATTAAATTTAATTAAAGGAGCAATGGTCATGAAAGATTTTAGAAAAAGTGTAATATATCAAATATACCCTAAATCATTTAACGATTCTAATGGTGATGGATTTGGTGATTTAAAAGGTGTAACCAATAAACTTGATTATTTAAAAACATTAGGAGTAGATTATATATGGCTAACTCCATTTTATGTTTCTCCTCAAAAGGATAATGGCTATGATGTTTCTGATTATTACAAAATCGATAGACGTTTTGGAACAATGCAAGACTTTGAAGAAATGGTATGTAAAGCTAATGAATATGGTATAGATGTTATGCTTGATATGGTATTTAATCATACTTCAACAGAACATGAATGGTTTAAAAAAGCTATAAATGGAAATGAAAAATATAAAAATTATTATATATTCAAAGAACCTAAAAATGGTAAAGAACCAACAAACTGGTTATCAAAATTTGGCGGATCTGCCTGGGAATATGTAAAAGAATTTAATGAATATTATCTTCATCTATTTGATGTTACTCAAGCAGATCTTAACTGGAAAAATAAAAATTTAAAAAAAGAAATTTTTGATGTAGTTAACTTTTGGATTAACAAAGGAGTTAAAGGATTCCGTTTTGATGTTATAAATTTAATTTCTAAACCAGATAAATATGAAGATGATTTACAAGGCGATGGACGCCGTTTTTATACAGATGGTCCACACATTCATCAATACTTAAAAGAATTAAATAAAGAAACTTTTGGTAAATATAAAGATATTATTACAGTTGGTGAAATGTCATCAACAACAATAGATAACTGTATTAAATATTCAAACCCAAATGAAAAAGAATTATCAATGGTATTTAATTTTCATCACT
Organism: Clostridium sp. USBA 49; assembly: GCF_900167505.1. Classification (NCBI taxonomy): domain Bacteria; kingdom Bacillati; phylum Bacillota; class Clostridia; order Eubacteriales; family Clostridiaceae; genus Clostridium; species Clostridium sp. USBA 49. The sequence goes on along the minus strand of NZ_FUYD01000002.1, from coordinate 16,613 downwards.
TAAAAGTTGATTATAAAAATGGAGATAAATGGACATTAATGGATTTTGATTTTAAAAAATTAAAAGAAATTTTCGATTACTGGCAAGTTGGAATGCAAGAAGGAAATGGCTGGAACGCTGTATTTTGGTGTAATCATGATCAACCTCGCATTGTATCTCGTTTTGGAGATGATAAAAAGTATCGGGTTGAATCAGCAAAAATGCTTGCAACTGCAATACACATGTTAAGAGGAACACCTTATATTTATCAAGGTGAAGAAATTGGAATGACAAATCCATATTTTGATAAAATTGATTTATATAAAGATGTAGAATCAATTAATTACTATAATATTTTAAAAAAGCAAGGAATAAATGAAGAAAATATAATAAAAATTTTACAACAAAAATCACGTGATAACTCTCGTACTCCTATGCAGTGGAATGATGATAATAACGCTGGCTTCACTACTGGAACCCCATGGATATCAGTAAGTCAAAATTATAAAGAAATTAATGTAAAAAAAGCTTTAAATGATAAAAATTCAATATTTTATCACTATCAGAAATTAATTAAATTAAGAAAAGATTATGATATTATTTCTCACGGTAATTTTGAACTAATACTAAAAGAACATGATAAAATATTTTCATATATTAGAACATATAAAAATGAAAAATTGTTAGTAATAAATAATTTTTATGGAACTGAAACTACTTTTAAACTTCCTTCTTATATAAATTTTGATGAATATAAAAGTAAAATTTTAATTTCTAATTATGAAGATTCTTCTATTGACTTTAAAGAAATAAAGTTAAGACCTTATGAATCAATTGTATATCACCTTGAGAGATAACATAATAAATGATACAATATCTTTGGTGATGACTATATGAATAGAAAATATTTAACTATTTATAATGAAATTGTTAATGAAATAAAAAGCGGTAAAATTGAATCAAAAACAAAGCTTCCTTCTGAAAGTGAATTAATGGCATATTATAATGTTTCTAAAGATACAGTAAGAAAAGCCTTAAACTTGTTAGAAATAAATGGATATATCCAAAAAATAAATGGAGTTGGTTCTTTTGTATTAGATTTTAATAAATTTGACTTTCCTGTTTCAGGATTAGTAAGTTTTAAGGAACTATCTTTAAAACTTGGTATAAAATCAAATACAATTGTAGAAGAATTAGAATTAATTAAACCTGATAAATATTTAATGAAACATCTAGATGTATCTAAAGATGATGATGTTTGGAAAGTTGTAAGAGTAAGAGAAATAGAAAATAAAAAAATTATTTTAGATAAAGATTTTTTAAACAAAAAATATGTACCTTTATTAACTAAAGATATTTGTAAAAACTCAATATATGAATACATCGAAAATGATTTAGGTCTTAAAATCAGCTTTGCAAAAAAAGAAATTACAATGCAACAAGCTTCAAAAGAAGATAAAAAATATTTAGACTTAGAAAATTATGATATGATTGTAGTTGTAAAAAATTATACTTATTTAGATAATGCAGATTTATTTCAATATACTGAATCTAGACACAGACCAGACAAATTTAGGTTTGTAGATTTTGCTAGAAGAATTTATTAAATTATTAAATATAAAAATAGTAATGGGAATATCCAAAAATGAGATATTCCCATATTAGATAATATTTTATTTAAACATATTTTTACTTAAAATTTAAGCCATAAATGTTACTTTATCTCCATTACAATTTAATTTTATATTATTTCCATTAATTTTAGTTAAAAGATTTACATTATGTCCCCACAATTTTTGAATATATTTTAATGTAGCTTCTGCATAAGTTAAATTTAGTTCTCTTCCGTCAAATACATGTTCAATTGTTAATGTTCTATCTTTAATATTCATATCAATTATCTTCATAACGGGAACTGATCCCATACCACAACTTGAGCTAAGTACATTTCTAATTTCAATAAAGCCTTTTTCGTCAGAAACCTCTTCAATAACATAATCGTTGCCTTTTTTTACATACTCAAATAAATTCATTTCTTCACTTAGTTCTTCAGTAAGATATCTTCTTAAAAATGATGAATCTCTTTCAAGTTCTCTAACTTCAAATATTTTATCTCTTCCATATCTTTTTTCAATATCTTGAAATATTTTAAATCCTAAATAATAAGGATTCAATCCTCCTGGCCAAGGTGTAATTACATCATTATGTCTTTTTATAAATTCAAGATAAAATGAATCTGAAAGTTGAAGGTTTTTTAATATATTGTAATGCCAATAACTAGCCCAGCCTTCATTCATTATTTTTGTTTCTATCTGAGGAATAAAATATAAAGTTTCTTCCCTTACTATTTCAAGTATATTTTTTTCCCATTCCTCAAGATTTCCATATTGCATTATAAAATACAATATATCATCTTCAGGTTCTAAAGGAACCTTATTTATATCAGGTTCTTCAGGTTTTACATAAGGCTTAAGAATATCTCTTTTTTCACATTTCTTCTTATAGTCATCTATAATTCTTTTAGCAATTTCATCATTACTTATTTTCTTTTCTCCTGGTACCCTTGAAATTTGAAGCTTTATAGAATGAGCAGCATCTAATACTCTTTCAACATTAGTATATCCTATACTAGGATCATTTATATAACTTCTTATTTTATCAGCATGACTTTTAAACATTTCAATAGTATAATCAGCATAAGTTCCTTCTTTAAAAAGCCTATTGTTTTTAAAAAAATCATTATGACCATAAACATGAGCAATAGTTAAAATTTGAAGCAATAATGTATTATCTTTCATTAAATATGCTAAGCAAGGGTTGGAATTTATAACCATTTCATATGGAAGCCCTGTAAGATTATATTTATACATTGTTCTATTTCTTTCGTATGATTTTCCAAAGCTCCAATGAGGATACCTTGAAGGCATACCAACATAAGCCTCATAAGCTAACATATCATTATAATTAATAATTTCAAATTCTTGTTCATAAAAATCAAGTCCCATATTTTTAGCTAATGCTTCTATTTTTTCATTCCACTTTTCTAAATCTTTAATAGTATATTCCATTTTAGCCCTCCTTTATTTCTTTTTTTAAAATACCTTTGAGGGCATTCCATAAATCTTCCTTTTTTTTAATTGATACTGAAATAAATTTTTTATTATCTATTTCTTTAGAAAATCTATCTTTAAGATTTGCTGAATAAAAACTAGGCATAATTTCTGCATAAGCAACCATATTACATAAATCCGTTAATTGCTTTGCAACCTTTATTGCTTTTTCATTATCTTCTGTCCAATTATCTCCATCACTAACATTAAAAGTATATATATTCCAAAAGTTCGGATTGTATCTTTCTTCAATAATTTCTAAAGCCTTTATATACCCACTTGATATATAAGTTCCTCCAGACTCAACCTTATGAAAAAACTCGTTTTCATTAACCTCCTTTGCTGTAGTAGAATGACTTATAAATACAATTTCCACATTAGTATACTTCATTCTTATAAATCTTGATAATACAAAGAAAAATGATCGAGCTAAATATTTTTTAGTACTATCCATAGATCCAGAGGTATCCATTATACAAAATATTACTGCATTAAATTCTTTCTTTTTTGTCTTTTTCATTCTGTTGTATCTTAAATCATCTTCTTTAAATGGGAATCTTTCTATTTTTTCTTCTATTCCTGCTTCTTTAAGTGCCCTTTTTTTCCCTTGTTCCCTTTTAATTTTTTCAATTACAGTTCTTTTTTTAGCAAGTCTTGGATTTATACCATGCTTTTGATAACCGGATCTTTTAGTTGCATTTTCTGATAAAATTTCAGAAAATTTCTTTTTATCAAGGTCAGGTAAATCTAAATCTTCCATAAGATAATTTAAAACATCATCTATCGAAATTTCAGTTTCATATATATCTTCTCCTTCTTCATTACCTGCTCTACCGCTGCCTTTTCCCTCACCGCTTTTATCACTTCCTATTTTATCCCCTCTTTTTTCAGTTCCATCTCCACTTCCAACTCCTGGAGCATTTTTACCATAAATAAATTGATATTCCTTAATTCCTCTAACAGGTATTTTTATTTTTTTATTTTTCCCCTCACCTATAATGCTTTCTTCAGATAATATATCCCCCAAATTATCTCTAATAGATTTCTCAATAAGCTCTCTATGTCGTCTCCTATCTTCTATGGATCTATCATGATCTACTGGACTATATTCCTTAAAAATAGCCATAATATCAATCCTTCCATAGGTTATTAGCTGCATACTTTAATATAACATCACAGCAATGCTCACAATATCCATTTTCCTTCATTTCTTCTACCATAATATTATATTTTGATTCTTGTTCTTTATCTCTCACTCTAGACTTTGTTATTATTCTTGATAAATCTTTAACTGAAGCCATAAGTTTCTTTTCAATAGCTTCCTTAAGAGGTTCATAAGAAGTATAATCTATCTTTCCTCCCTTTCTTACAACATAAAACATATATGAAGTTACATCAGTTCTAAATCCCTTTGCAGAACTTTCTGCTATACCTATTTGTTCTTCTATAGATCTCATAAATTTTTCGTCTGGTTGAAGTTCTTCTCCTGTTGATTTATCTTTAAGCTTTGTTTTATTTACATAAGCTTCAGCATTATCGATATAGTTATTAAATAAACTTTCTGCCTGTTCTTTAAAACTAATTATAAAAGCTTTAGTAATTTCTTTTTCCAATGTTTTATTGTATTCTTTTCTAATAGTATCTTGTACAAATGTTAAATATTTCTTTTTTTCATCCTCTGCTATATCAAGTTCTTTAACTGATTTTATAATACTTTCCATAATACTAAGAGGATTTATACAATTATGCTCTGAATTTGATAAAGCATTATCTATAGCTTTAATAACAAATCTTGTTGAAATACCACTCATGCCCTCTCTCATACCAGCTTCTTCTCTAAGTTCTTCTATATCTATCTTTTTAGTAGTTCCCTTTTCTACTATTTCATCACCATTATAAATCTTTAACTTTGTCATAGGATCAACTTTAGCAGAAGGTGTAAGTCTTGAAAGTACAGCAAACATAGCTGCAGTTTCTATAGTATGTGGCGCTATATGTGCCTTAAAATTACTCTTTTTAAGTATCTTTTCATATATTTTTATTTCTTCATTTAATTCTAAACAATAAGGAACTTCTATTTTAACGATTCTATCTAAAATAGCCTCATTTGTATGATCTGACTTAAATTTATTCCATTCAGCTTCGTTTGAATGAGCTAAAATAACTCCATCAAAATATATCATTGAACCTTTCCCTGGAGATGGTATAGATTTTTCTTGAGTAGCAGTTATTATAGTATGCAAATACTCTACATCATTTTTGAACACCTCTATAAATTCAACCATACCTCTATTACCTACATTAAAAGCACCATTTAATGAAAAAATACGTGGATCATCCTCTGGATACATATCCATTTTAGATATATCTATAGAGCCTGTAAGTATAGAAGTATCTTGATTATTAGGATCAACAGGAGGAACAACTCCTATTCCTTTTCTTGATCTTATAGAAAATGTATTTTTTACTACAGGAACTTTTTCAAATTGTCCATCATATTCATTAAGCAATCTATATCTGCATACAGGACACAAATCTCCTTCTATCTGAACCCCTAAAATTTCCTCAAACTCCTTTCTTAAATGTTTTGGAATTAAATGTAGTGGTTCTTCTGACATAGGGCAACCTTTAATCGAATATATAGGTGGTGCAGATTCTAATGCCTTTTTTAAAGCTTCTACAATAGAAGATTTACCAGCACCTACAGGTCCTACAAGATATAATACCTGTCTTGACTCCTCACCTTTCATAGATGCAGCATGAAAATAATTTACTAGCTTCATAATTACTTTATCTATTCCAAAAAAATCATCTTTAAAAAAATTATAGCGTTTTATTGTTTCATTGCCATATATCTTTCTAATTCTTTGATTTTCTTCAGGCTTTAGTATTTCAAAGCCTTTTTCCATAATAATGTCATACATTCTTTTATGTGCAAGTTTTGCTACATCAGGGTTTTCTTTGACTATCTCAAGATAGTCAAGCATGGTACCTTCAAATTTATTTTTCTTTTGTTGCTCTCTATCATTATTTATTAATTCCTTAAAATCCATATATGGTACCTCCAAAAATTATGTTTAATATATTTTATTTTTCAATGACGGTATTTTATGACTTTAATTTCATAAATTAAAATAAAAATTTAAAATGTATTACTATTGACAATTTCACCTCTATAATGTAAGATGTTTTCATCTGAATATTTATTAATTTAATGTTCTTATCTAGAGAAGCGGAGGGACTGGCCCTATGAAGCTCGACAACCGGCATTATACTTATAATGCATCGGTGTCAATTCCTGCAGAATAAATTATATTTATTCTGAAAGATAGGAAATCAGCAAATAATGAAAATTATATTTTCAAGGTTGGTTTTCCTGTCTTAGAAAGCTAACCTTTATTTTTTTTACTTTTTTATGTTTAATGTGGTTACAAAAGCAAACAGAATTGAGAGGTGATTACTATTCCTATAAAAATAAAAGACGATTTACCAGCTGCTGAAATTTTATATAATGAAAATATATTTGTAATGCCTGAAAGCAAGGCTTTTCATCAAGATATTCGTCCTTTAAAAATAGCTATTTTAAATCTTATGCCTACTAAAATTACCACAGAAGTTCAACTTTTAAGACTTATTGCTAATACTTCTTTACAAATTGAGGTTGAATTATTACATCCTAAAAGTCATATTTCTAAAAATACTTCAGAAGAATATTTAATGACATTTTATAAAACATTTGATGAAATAAAAGATCAAAAATTTGATGGATTAATCATTACAGGTGCTCCTGTCGAACAAATGCCTTTTGAAGAGGTTAATTATTGGGATGAATTAAAAGATATAATGGACTGGAGTATACATAATGTATATTCTACATTCCATATATGTTGGGGTGCTCAGGCTGGATTATATCATCATTATAATATTCCAAAATATGCTCTTAAAGAAAAAATGTTTGGTATATTCGAGCATAAGATTTTAAAGGAAAATATACCATTACTTAGAGGCTTTGATGATAAATTTTTTGCGCCACACTCTAGGCATACTGAAGTAAGAAAAGAAGATATTGAGAAAATTCCTGAATTATCTATATTGTCAGAATCTGACGAAGCTGGCGTATATATAGTTGCAAATAAAAATGGAAGACAAATTTTTGTTACAGGTCATTCAGAATACGATCCTTTAACATTAAAAGCAGAATATGATCGCGATATTGCTAAAGGCCTTAATATAAAAGTTCCTAAAAATTATTTTCCAGATGATAATCCATTAAACAAGCCAGTAGTTAAATGGAGAAGTCATGCTAATTTATTATTCTCAAATTGGCTTAATTATTATGTTTATCAAAATACACCTTATGATTTAAGTAAGCTTAATAATTAAATAATTTAAAATAAAAAAGCAGCAGTTTAAATAGACTTTTATTAAACTGGTGCTTTTTTATTTTAAATTATATTGTATACTATTGTGCTTTTTCTAATTCTTCTTCTAATTCTTCTTCCCAATCTGGTTCTTTACCTCTTAAATAAGAAATTACAGCTGCTATAATGCTAAAAATAAAAGATATTGTAAATGCAGTTCTAAGTCCTAATACAAATTGATCGACTGCAATACCTTTAGAACCTACCTGTGTACCTACAAACAATGCCTGCATTGCTTCTTGTGATATACTTGAAGATACTATAGCCATTGAAATTGCTATACTTAATACATTACCTGCATTATTAGCCATTGTTCTTAATCCTGCTGCTATACCTCTTTTATCAGCTGGTACCATACCCATTATTGAGCTTGTATTTGGAGAAAAAAACATTCCTGATCCAAATCCCATTATAAGCATCCAAATTATAATTTCAAATGTTGATGTATTTTCTGTTATAAACATCATACCTAAAAGACCTACCGCAGAAATAAGCAAACCTAATGAACTTAAAATTCTCGCACCATATTTATCTGATAAATATCCACTAATTGGAGATACAATCATCATAGATACAGCTAATGGAGCTAATAACATTCCAGCTACAATAGGATCAATCCCCTTAACTCCTTGAAAGAAAAAAATTAATAAAAATGTAACTGCTCCTCTTGCTATTCCATTTAAAAGATTACTAGTATATGCAAAAGCTAATACTCTAGTTTTTAAAAGCCTTAAATCGAGCATTGGCTCATCTGTATTGTTTTCTATATATACAAATAACACCAATAATATTATAGAAACTATTATAAGGCTTATTACAGTTATATTAACCCATCCAATAAATCCTCCAAAACTTAAAGCAACTAATAATGCCAACATACCAAAAGAAAAAGTCAGCGTACCTTTAAAATCAAATTTATGCTTTTTAGAAATTGTAGCAGTTTCTTTTAATTGAAAAGCAGCCCATAGTGTTCCTATAATTCCTATTGGAATATTTATATAAAATATACTTCTCCATCCAATGCTTATTAGAAATCCACCTAAAATTGGCCCAATAATAGAAGCTATACTTATAATCATACTATTAATACCTAAGGCTTTTCCAAGTTCTTTTTTAGGGAAGGCATCTGCAACTATAGCTGTACTATTTGCAACCATTAAAGATCCACCTATAGCTTGAATCATTCTAAATATTAATAGCTGTATTCCTGTTTTTGATATTGAACATAAAAATGAAGCAAATGTAAATAAAGCAAAACCACTCACATAAAGCTTTTTTCTCCCAAACATATCTGCTATTCTACCTATTGAAGGTACTAATATAGTCATAGCTAGCATGTACCCCATAAGAATCCATGTAACAATTCCCATGCTTGCATTTAAATCTTTCATAATAACAGGAAGTGCAATCATTAATGTACTTCCGCTTAACACAGAAAAAAGTGCACCTATCGTAGTACACGAAAGTGCAACCCACTTATAATTATCTTTTTTCATCTTATTACCTCCATTTTTGTATAATTTATTTATTATAATTGATTGTTAAAAGTTTTTCTAAAATTTCTATATATTTATTTTTCACTTTTTTCAACGTTTCTTCTTTTTCTTCAATAATCTTTAATTGTCCTTCAATTTTTTTTATAGAGTCTTCTATAAAATCATGATCATATTTTTCACCTTTAAAAATACTTTTTATATCAAGTTCAAGCTCAAATATATCTTTAACTTCATTAAGAGAAAAACCAAGTTTACCTTTTAAATCCTTAATCCTCAATATATTTTCTATATCTTCATCAGTATAAAGTCTATAAAAAGACTTAGTCCTAATAGGTTTTATAAGTTCAATATCTTCATAATAACGTATGGCTCTTTTAGTAAGACCTGTTTTGGCTGCTACCTCTTCAATTTGATAATATTTATTATCCATATTCATTCCTCCTTTTATCATTATAACATTTACGTCAATGTTATAGTTTTCCCATGGTAAAGTATTTTTGACAAAATAAGAAGAAAAATTAGCTATTTTTTAATTCTTTCTTATGATTTCTACTAAAAACTTATATTACAAAATAGACGGTTGGCAATTATTACATTTTACAAAAATCAGTTATAATTGCAACCGTCTTAAATTTAAAATAAATAATTATTAAAGAAGTTCTCCATTCCATGCCCAATCTTTTATTTCTTCAAAAGTTATGTATATGCTTTCTTTGGGAATATTAAGTGTTTCTTTAAAAAGACTGCTTATTAAATCTGCAACCTTATTTTTATATTTTTTTTCAGCACTTCCAAGTATTTTAACTTCAACAAAAGCTGCATATTCCATCTTTTGTCCTTTAAAGTATATGTTTTTATCATCATCAAAACTAACCATTAACCATTCTTCAGTTTTACCTGGAAACTCTTTTATAATTTCTCCCATTTTAGATTTTAATAAGTCTTTTTCCCTATCAGAAAGTTTAACTGTTACTTTTGAATTTATAAATGGCATATCAATCATCCTTTCTTAAAATTTTATAAAGATATTTTACCATAATAAAAATATTCTATAACTATTTACAATAATAATTAATTATCAAACCTTTTTTACTTTTTTTCTTTTTCAATTACTATTTTTTCATATCTTGCAATTTTATAATTCAAACGTTCCAATGTTTTTTTCATATCCTCTATTTTGGCTATAAGTTTTTTACGCTGTTCATTTAAAAGTTCTTTTCTTGCCTCAATTGTTTCATCACCTTTTTGAAACAGATTAACATATTCAATCAAGGCTTCAATAGGAAGTCCTGCACCTCTCATACATTTTATAAATTCTATCCATTTGCAGTCTTCTTCTTTATAATCTCTAATTCCACTTTTATTGCGATTTACAGGTGGAATTAGACCAATACGTTCATAATAACGAAGTGTATCTTGTGAAATATCAAATTTCACACTTACTTCTGAAATCGTCATTGGATTTACCTCCTTACATTATTTAAATCTATTATACTCTTCATAAGGTAACCTCTCAAGACAATCATTAAAACCTTTATCTAAAATCAAATGTTATATTGCACCGACTATTTTATGTGGAACATACAGTTCTTCAAGGTAATCTATGTCTTCATTAGTAAGCTTTACATTTAACGCTCCAACAGCATCATCAAAATACTTTGCCTTTGTTGCTCCGATAATTGGAGCAGTCACTCCCTTGTAAAGCAGCCATGCAAGAGAAATTTGAGTCATTGTCACTCCATACTTTTTAGCAAGTTCATGTACCCGAAGCACTATAGGATAATCAGTTTCTTGTGTACTATCGTATTTGGAAATTGCTGTTTTATCTGTCTGACTACGCTTCGTATCAGCCTTCCACTCAAGACGGGAAAGCCTACCAGCAGCAAGAGGGCTGTATGGAGTAAGTGCTACATTTTGCTGCTTACAAATTGGAATCAGTTCTCGCTCATCCTCACGATAAAGCAGATTATAGTGGTTCTGCATAGAACTAAAAGGCGTAAAGCCGTTTCGCTCAGCTACAATCTGCATATTATGAAACTGATAACCATACATTGCAGAAGCACCAAGTGCTCTCACTTTACCAGCCTTAACAAGACTATCTAAAGCCTCCATAGTCTCCTCAATAGGAGTATTGTAATCGAAACGGTGAATAATGTAAAGATCAACATAATCTGTACCCAGTCTTTTGAGTGAGCCATCAATTTCACGCAATATAGCTTTTTTTGAGAGCTTACCCTCATTGAAATAAACCTTAGTAGCAATAACTACCTTATCCCTGGCAACATTGTTTTTAATTGCTCGGCCTAAATACTCTTCGCTAGTACCGGCTGAATAGGTATTAGCTGTATCAAAGAAATTGATACCTAAATCAAGAGCATGTTTGACAATCTTCTCACTCTCTTCAGCACTCAATGTCCATGCGTGAAAATTACTTCTAGGATCACCAAAGCTCATACACCCTACACAAAGACGTGAAACTTGAATGTTTGAATTTCCTAATCTTGAATATTCCATTTTATTTTCTCCTCATATTTTAAAAAATATTATTTTTAACCTATTTGAAAATTTATTTCTCTGATTCATTCACACTAATGCTTCTTCTAGAAAAACATTTTTGCAATTCTCCTTTCTTTTTTACTTTATTATTACTTTACCCCATAGAGTTCACTCTAAGTCAATAGTTTTTTCTAAAAAATTTGAAAAGTGAAAGCATTCTTATTATTCTTTATAATGAAGATATATTAAAAAACATTGTATCATCAATACAAAAGGTAAAAATTTATAAATCAAGCAAAAATTATAAGCCACCCAAACGGGTGGCTTACCATCTTGCCATTAAACTATAATCTTCTTTTATAAGAGGCTATGTTTTTTGTATTTTTTAATAATAACTTCAAAATTTAATTAAGTTGTTTCAACCAATGTCATTGCTAAACTTTGGATAGCTAAAATAACTCCTATTCTTCTAAAGGCATTTTAGGCCCTATTAAGTTTAATTGATAAAAATCAAGATCTAGCCATTTACCAAATTTAAAGCCCGCTTTTTTTATTGTACCAGAATACTTAAATCCTATTTTTTCATGCATTTTTATACTAGTTTTATTCGACGAGTCAATTGCAGCAACAAGTGTTGCATATTCTTTTTCATTAGCAATTTCTATTATCTTTTTCATTAATTTTGTTGCAATCCCTTGATTTCTATAATCCTTATGAACATATACAGAATGCTCTATTGTATATTTATATGCTGGCCATTCCCTAAATGGACCAAATGTAGCAAATCCAGCAACCATACCATTTTCTTCAAATACTAACAACGGATATCCATTTTGTTTCTTTTTTTCATACCATTGTTTTTTCTCCTCAAGAGTCTGAATCTTATACGCATAAATTGCTGTTGTATTTAATATAGCGTCATTATAAATATCTAAAATACTTTTTAAATCTTTTTCACTTGCTTCTCTTATCATTTTTTCTCCTTTTACAATAAATTTTTTCCTATATTTTATTTTAGAATATTATTATACAAAACGTGAAATTAATTTTATTAATTAATTTTTTTATATTATATCATGAGCAAATATTTATTGTCTAATTTATTGTAATCTATCCAATATAAGTGACTTTACATATGTAAAAAATGTCCATATGATAATGCAGTTGCTGAAGCAACATATAAAATTATAAAAACTGAATTTGCATTTAATAGAGTTTTTAAAAGTCTTGAATAACTTAAAAGAGAGCTTAGAAGTTATGTATTAATTAATGCAGAGATTTTTTAACACTTACAAAATTGTAAATAATATACATAATAAATTATTTAATAAAAGATTTCACAAATTCATCACATTTAAAATAATCTTTAGTCAAATATATAAATTAGAATTATAATATTAGTATACTATTAAATAATAAGGCAGGTTTTGTTATGAATAAAAAAATACTAATTGTTGAAGATGAAATTAAGCTTTCTGAAGTAATGACTTTATATTTAAGAAAAGAAAATTATGATGTAGTTTGTGTTTCTGATGGTAAAATTGCTGAAGATATACTAACTAATGAAATCTTTGATTTAATAATTCTTGATATTATGCTTCCAGGTAAAGATGGTTGGGCACTACTTAGAAAAATTAAGTCCATAGGTAATACTCCTGTTATTTTAACTACTGCAAGAGGAGAGGAAGATGATAGAATCTTTGGTTTAGAATTAGGTGCTGATGACTACATGGTTAAACCAATCAGCATGAGAGAACTAGTTTTACGTGTTAATTTAAGAATGAAAACTAAAGCTAGCGAACGAAAATCTCTAAGTTTTGGAGATTTAACCATCCTAGAAGAAAGTAGAGAAGTTCTGGAAAATAATGAACCTATTTATCTGACTCCAAAAGAATTCGATCTTCTGCTATTCTTAAGTAAAAATACGTCACAGGTTTTTAATAGAGAACAGCTATTAAGTACAGTTTGGGGATATGATTTTATGGGCGATTCTCGAACTGTTGATACTCATATAAAAAAGCTTAGAGAAAAAATAAAGTTTTGTGAAACTCACCTTCAAACCGTTTGGGGAGTTGGATACAAACTAGTACCTTAGCACCTTGAAAGGAGCATTTATGGATAAAATAACATTAAAACTAACAAAATATTTTATGATTATAATTACTTCAATTGTTGCCATAAGCCTTATTGCAAGCAGTATTTTTCTATCTAAATATTATCTAAAACAGCAGTATGACAGTTTAGAGTCCTCTGCTAAAGATATATATGATTCTTTAAGCATTAATGGTCAAATTAATAATACAAATATAAGTGCAATATTAATAGATGGCAATAATATAACATCTTTAACTCATGGCAAAATGGGTATGATGCCGTTTTTACGTTTTGCATCTGAAAATAGCTTTAAAACAAAAGGTGTTTTTCAAAATGGTATGGGAGCTGAGTTTTTGTACTATAAACTACAAACTGATATGGGAGACATTGTAGTTTTTCAAAACAACAAATATTCTTCAGATTACTTAAAAGTAGTTTATATTGTTCTATTCTTTATATTCATATTATCAATTTTAATATCAGTTCCTTTAATTTCTTTTGTAGGCAGAAAATTTACAAAACCTATACTAAAATTACAAAAGGTAGCTTCTTCAATTGCTAAGGGTGACTTTGATGTAGACTGTAGCGTTAAAACTAATGATGAAATTGAGACATTATCTAATAATCTTAGTCAAATGGCTGCTGATTTAAAAAAGAAATACCAGCTTCAAAGGGATTTTATTGCAAATGTATCTCATGACTTTAAAACTCCTTTAAGTGTAATTAGGAGCTATAGCGAAGCTGTATCAGATGGAATAGTTGATGAAAAAGATACAAAAAAATATGCTGATGAGATTATAAAAGAAGTAGATAGACTGAATTCTCTAGTGATGGATTTGCTGCAGCTGTCAAAACTTCAAGATGGTGCTTACTCCCTATCTAAAGAGTTTATTGATTTATCTAATCTTGTACAAAATTGCATTAATCAATTTAATCCTATAATTAATAAAAAGAATTTATGCTTTGATATTTCTATTGACCCTGTAGAAATCTATGCAGATAGAAAGTATCTTCAGAGAGTATTATACAATTTTATTGACAATGCAATTAAATTTAGCTCTAAAAATAACAAAATAGAAATCTATACATCTTATGCAAATGAATCCCTAAAGCTGTCTGTAAAAGATTATGGATTAGGTATAGAACAGCACCTATTAAATGATATCTGGGATAAGTATTATAAAAATTCACAAAGCGGTGGCATGGGGTTAGGTCTTCCAATCTGTAGAGAGATTTTAAAAGCACATGGTTTTGATTATGGGGCACAAAGCTCTGCTGCAGAGGGTACTGAATTCTATTTTATTGTACCAAGAGATAATGTGCATACCTTAAAAGTTTAATATACAGTCAGTTTTATGATTATTAACTCCACATTAAAAATAGCATATATATCCTAATAAATTTTCTACTATTTCTACTATTAATGTAAGCATCAAAAAATCTCCGTATTCATTTTTGATTTATTATTTGATAAAATAACCATTCCACATAAATAGTAGATATATATTCCTATATTCTTGATTATAAAATTTACTTTTAAAAGATTTTATAGGTTTCATTGTATCTTCTCCTACGAAAGATATTTTAAAACAACTAAATATATTGTTCTGTTAAAAAAAATAATATATCTATCTATAATACAAAAACACCTCATTTGTTTAAAAATCATCAACTGTAAAAAGAGGATTGTCATATGACATCCTCTTTCTCAAACTTGTTAATATTACGTATGAATTTATTTGTTTGCTGTAACGAAGCAACCTCTTCCTTGAGCATTACCCATCATTCCACGGCCTTGTCCTCTTCCTAATCCTTGCCCAAAGTTTCCAGTGCAATTTTGTATATTAGTATTTAGATTAGCTTTTAAAT
Source organism: Clostridium sp. USBA 49 (assembly GCF_900167505.1). Taxonomy (NCBI): domain Bacteria; kingdom Bacillati; phylum Bacillota; class Clostridia; order Eubacteriales; family Clostridiaceae; genus Clostridium; species Clostridium sp. USBA 49. The sequence continues at coordinate 1,148 of NZ_FUYD01000002.1, read as the reverse complement.
TTTCTCCCTCTTCCTTAGTAATCCTACCTTTAGACACAGCATCATCTATTGCTTTTGATCTTTCTTCAAGTAAATAAGCTTTTAATTCATCCTGAGTCATTCCTTTTTCAGTTGCTAGATCATAAAGAGTTTTACCTGAATTTATAGAATTTGTAATATCTGTATCAGATAGGCCTAGTTTACTTTTAAGAATATTAGCTATATAGTCGTGCCCTCTCATAGATGTTATTCTTCCTAGCCCTAATCTTTGTGCAGTTGCCCCTGAAGCTGTAGTATCTGCAGATGCAGCATATGCAGTTGCCCCCATCCCTATTGCCATAGTAAGTGCTAAGGCAGTTATAATATTTCTTTTTTTCATTCTCAATTCACCTCATTTATTGTAGTTACCATCTCTGTGGTACATCTCTATCATATCCAAATATTTTGTTTAAATCTTGAGGTAATTGTGATAAAATTGCAAAATATTTAATTATGGCTATCGTAAGCGTCAAATTTTACACACATTTTTTTAATATAATTTTATTAAAAAATGATTATTATCGATAGAAGATCTAATTACTAATCTTTTGGATTGTCAACACTTTTTTGTACAATTTTTATTCGGTCATTTTTTATAATCTATATTCTACAGGGGTCATGTAATTTAATGAACTATGAATACGTTTATTGTTATACCATAGTACATAACTTCTAAGCTATTTTTTAAGTTCTTCCAAGCTTTTAAAAACTCTATTAAATGCAAATTCTGTTTTTATAATTTTATACCCAGCTTCAGCAACTGCATTATCATAAGGGCATCCTTTTTTGCTTAAGGAACGCTGTATCTTAAAAGCTTCTATAACTTCGTCTATTATCTTATTTTTAAATTCATTGCCCCTGTCAGTATGGAATATTTTTACTTTACTTAAATTTATATTAGTACTCATAAACGCTTCATAAACTAATTCAGCATCTTTTTTAGGGCCTGCTGAATAACCTACGATTTCTCTATTAAAGAGGTTGATTAATAGGCATATGTAATGCCATTTACCAGCCACATTAACATATGTAAGATCACTTACTACTATTTCTAGATCACTTCTATTATCAAATTCTCTATTTACTATATTATCTACCTTTTCCTCATTACAACTGGCTTTGTGCACCTT